>CP064980.1:653750-980625 GCA_016699535.1 Myxococcales bacterium | reverse complement strand
CTCGAAGCGCCAGTTCTCGAGCCCCGAGACAATCACAGCGTGCTGCAACAAGTCGACCATGGATCCTGCTCCGTAGCTTCCCACCATTTGACTTTGCCGCACTTGTCCGTCGGGTTTCAGTTCGGCTTTGCCGCTTTTTTTGTTTCTTCCAAAACGTGCCATGAGAACCCCTACCCCGATTTGCTGGTTGGCTGACGTAACCAAAGATGAACACTTGGTTCGACATCACGCATCGATGTCGGAGCAACAAACTTACGTAACGTACTTTTTTCTTCAGTCACGGTTTCATCGAGAGCCAATCGCAGCAATGTCGGCTCTTTGGATTTTGCATCATAGCGGGAGTAGCTATACGATATGCCGCCGTTTTCCCGAGCATCGCGAACCAAGGTCTCCCAGCCGTCCAGACGGTTGCGCGCCCAACGCAAAAGACGTGCTTTGTTTTCATCCCCTGCGCGCTGCGCAAAACGCTCGAGAAGCGCATCGACCTTGGAACGATGTTCTGCAAGATCCATAGCAGCGCCAGGCGCAGTAAGTTCATCAATACCAAGTCGTAAAAGCGAAACAAGTGCACCGGTAAGGCCGCGATTCAACGCACGATCGGCAAAGGGAGTGATGCTTTGCGCTTCAACAAAGCGGTAGAAGCTCTGATGATACGCCACAAAATGCTCGTAGTGAGAACGATCGCGCGGACGTGCTACGTTGTAGCAGGTGATTACCAGACCAGGCCTGTTTCGATTTCGGCCCACACGGCTGCTGGCTTGAATATATTCACTCGTTGTTTTTGGTTGCCCCGCAACAACCATCAAACCAAGGCGTTCGATATCAACGCCCACAGAAATCATATTCGAAGCCAATAAGACATCGGTGCCCTGATCTTCGCTGTGGGTTCTCGCGACTCGGTTTTTGGTGGCGCTAATTTTTGCGGTGCTCTCGCGACTTGTAAGCTCGAGAGGTTCTGAAATTGTGCGATTTGAAAACCAAGCTGAGGTGGCGAGACCCTCTTCGGGCACCCTTTGTTCTTTGCGTTCGGACAAACCGCGCACATCATCTTCGACCAGCCGCCGCATGCCACCAAGCTCGCGTAAAGAGTTAAAGTAGCCAACGAGCGTCATGTAAGCATCGGCGAGTTCGGGATCATTTTTAGAATCTTTGTATGCCTTTTTTGCTGCAGTTAAAAGCGAGGTGTACGCTCGAAGCAAGACACGCTTGAGCGGATGGCCGGGCGCAGCTACGCCCACGTATAAACGCCCGGGGTCTTTACGATTGATGACCGAGAAATAGGTTTCCAAAGCGTCGATACCGTGTGGAGGAAAGACGCGTGTATCGCGCCGGCCAAATAGATCAGCGATTTGTTTGGCAGCATGATTTGCGGTAGCGGTCGAGGCAATGATTTTCGGGTGCGAAACGCTGCCGTGCGCTTCTTTGTGCGCACAGAGATTCTCAATAGCTACTTCATACAAACCGACCATGGTACCTAAAGGACCACTGATTAGATGAAGCTCATCTTGGACGATGAGCTCTGGCGGCCTGAGCCCTTCTGCAAGCGCAACATGCCCCTTGGGCGGATTGTCCATCGCGCCATAAAAGCGGTTGTCCTTAAACGCATGGACGCGGCCAAAGAGCATGGCCGTATCCCCACGCCACGGCATCATGGCAAACTTATCTACCGTAGCGATAACAAAACAAGGCAGCTCTCGATAAAGCTGCTCATCAATAAACACCAAAGGGATGCCTTCTGGATTTGGATTGGCAAATTCGCACTGCCCGTGGTTCATGCAACGCATAACCACTTGTTCTGCTTTTTTCTTCGAAGGACGCAGCTCAAAAGAATCAGCAGTCAGTTCTGTGCTGCACCAAGGACAACTTTGCAATGGACTCGGAAGTGTTTTTCGCCTTTGGTTGCGGTAATCGTCAAGTTGTTCTGCAAAATCACTAATGCGGTTCGGCGCAGCACTCCGTCCGACCCAAAGCCCCATGGCGAAACGTTGTTCTCCCAGCTCTTTTGGTGTCTTGCGGCGCAAAATTTCAAGTGCACTGATTAGAGCGGTGGCCCGCTCAAGCTGATCGAGCGTCAACAGTCTTAAGGTGTAGCGCAAGAGTACAGCCACTCCCAGGCCTTTGTCAGCGCGCGCTTGAGAACGCAGGCGGCGCAGCAGCAATGTAAACGCGATAACCCCGAGATAGGCTTCCGTTTTACCGCCCCCAGTAGGGAAAAAGATCAGATCCACCGTGCGTCGATCAGGATGCTGCGCGTCACTTAGGCCGGACAGGTTGTAAAGCAAAAAGGCCAACTGAAAAAGGCGCCATTTCGGCTCGCCGCGCGCAGGTGTGCGTTTGCGCGATGTCAGCGCCATCGCTTCATTGCAAAGACAAAACGCCTGTAGGATTTGTTTATCTTCCTTAAGAAGTCGAATGCCCGCTTCAATACGACCCGCTGCATCCTCGGCATGGACAACAATCTGATCACGGGTTTGTTGTCGGTCTTTTGTGCTCAGTGTGATGTCCTTGAGCTCCTTCTTGATCCAGGCGCCGTACGACTTGGGAGCTGACCGAGCGCAGCGTCGATGTCTGTGGCTTCGCTGAGATTGGCCAACTTTTCCATTGAAATTGTCACATCGTTTAGCCCGCGGGGATCGACCAGCGGAACCTCGCAACTTGGTATCCAGCGCGTATGAAGAAGCTGGCACTGCCCCGTTTGATTGATTGCGGGTTTGATTGCAATGTTATGACCCACAGCGAACTCGGATTGATCCCGGTACTGAAGCTCAAGCATGCGCGCATCGAGATCTTCAGAAGAAGTCTGGCCACGCAAATCTGGGCGCGGGATAAAACCAGCTTCACATTTCAAGGCCATCTGAATCTGAAAGAGCGTCGCTTCATCACGATCGGCTTGAGTTTCGCCGCGAATGGCTTTGCGATTGACCAAAAAGAGCGAGAGTGCACGGCTTCCTTGAGGCAGACCAAGCGCTGGTGCATCAGTGATGCTAACCAAGCGCCCTTCGAGCCGTACCGAAGAGGTGTTTGGCACGGGAATGCCTGCGGCAATCTTGTCCGCATCGAGTTTTACTTGAACCGTCACTGGGGGTTGCGGCACACGGCGCCAAAAAGTTTTACCTTTGCCTTTTTGGCCCGCTTCCTTGCGTTGCTCTGGTGTGTATTGTGCAAACGAAATCTCAACATCGACATGCGCACACTGCGTTTCAGAAGGCAGCAACACGGAAATGCCGACGGATGCTGGAAAGAATTTCTTTTGCTTGGGCTCTTGCTCCTCGGCACCAGCTTCCTCGGCAACAATATCGTCACCCATGCCCATGCTGCTTTCATCACTTTCCGGATCAGCATCAACCATCTCACGGCCCGCTTCCGGGACGATAAAGCCGGTCAGATACCAACTTGAAGGTTTGATTGAGAGCAGCTCGCGCGAGTCGCGATGCGCTGAGGCGCCTGCTGCCGGACCAACGAGGTCGGCATAGAGTGCTTCGAGCAGATGGTTGCGCACTGAATTGGAGTCCACTGACACCGCCAAAGCATAGCGAAGAGAAAAATCAGCGTCGAATTATCGGGAAATAACGCCCTTTCACCACCCAACCGACGCACAACAGACCCAAAACGCCCAGCACCTGTGAAAAACTGTGGAATCGAGGGACGGATTCTGAAGATCACATTGCTGGAATACTCAAAGATCAAAGCAAAGCTTGAGCGACTTTTATATCGCTCAAGCGTTGCTTAACTATCAATCGGTTTTTGGTAAGGGCAAAAGCACACCAAGCGTTGTGCATCCGGTGGTGATATACGGAGAGACCAAACCGGTAACTTCAGCAAGACCATCAACGGTATTCAAGCGAATCCAGCCTGCGCCACCTCCACCGCCTCCGCCGAGATGGTCGAGTCCGCCGCCTCCGGATCCTGAATCGTAGCCGCCGTCCTCGCCATCAGCCGAAGCAGCAGCGCCGCCTGATCCACCGGGACTTTTTTTCGCACCACCAAGAGCAATCCTATCCGATGGATAACCAGCTTCGCCATCCCCATCCATACTGCCTGCCGCACCGCCACCGCCATTTGCGGCAAGTGTTCCTTGCATGGAGATGTGTGGCGCTTCAAGCAAAAGGGCTCCGCCGCTTCCACCGCCACTTGCTCCCCACTGCCCTCCCGCACCGGAAACATTGATTACGCCTTGGCGCAATACATCGATGCGGGTACCCGAAACGATTTGAATTGCCCCTCCGCCAGCACCGGCATAGTCATACTGCCCATTGCCGCCGGTCGAGCCAGCAAGCAAAGGAGAAATGGATGGGTTTCCGTAAGGAAGTCCACCGTTGAGCGCATCCGACGTTTCGTTGCCGCCATGACCACCCTTTCCACAGAACGCGGCTCCGCCAGCGCCCATTGCACTAGAGCGTTCAGCGCTTAGGCCTTTTCCTAGCCCGCGACCATCTGCATAGTTCTCACGCAAAGCACTAGCTCCACCGGCTCGACCATTTACCTGAGAAAACCTGTCTGGAATTGCAGTAATGAGTCCGGAGATTTGAACATCGCCCAGAACAACAAACATAGCCGGATAATCGCCAACTACGTCAAGCTCACCGGAAGCCTCAATCGTCAGGCTGTTCAAAAAGAAAACACCTACTTTGGTGCGATCCGGATCATCCTGCTCGACCAACAAATAGGGAACTTCATCAAGACATATTTTGCCGCTGTTGGTACCTGCAGTGCAACGTCCATGAACCACAATATCAACGGGTTCGATCTCGACCGTCGTTGAAAGAGGAAGGTTCGAAATCAAAAAATCAAAGCTTGAACCTGCGCTAAAACTGACCGTTTGCTTGGCATAGGGATCGAGAGGGTCGCTTCTCCCGCCAGCGTCTTCGAGAAATGTGCAGCTTGAAAGCAATAGCGCACCGAGAGTGATAAATATTACAAGATTTTTCATGGCGATTTTTCCTTTGTTTCCGTCATGGAAGACGTCGAGAGCCTGGATCTTTTTTCTTATCGACCGCCTCTGTGAGCAGTTGCCTAAACAGCTAAAAAGAAGCCGGCCGGAACAGATGAAAGAGGAATCGGCTCGCCGCATGCGTGCATGCTTAGTGCCCTCAAACCCGCGTCATTGCCAAACATGTCTTGTTTTGAGCATTTTCATGCCAAGTCTGTCATCCCGGCTCTAGCCTCTGCTTCCTTATAGTAGAGGATGCCGCCTTCAGGTCGAGTGTGAAGAGGGCAAGGTGGGCCGTGTGCATCGGCTGATATTGGCAGCTGAGAATATGACGACGCGCACGCGAGGCGACCTTCATCTGACTTACAAAGACGTGAATACCGAAAATTAAACGTGCACTCGACACCGCTTTGCGCGTCCCGAGTTACCAAGTCCTTGCAGCGCTTATCGCCCAACCTGAACTGATCAACGCCACGGGCAAGGGTGTCAGGCGACATGCGAAACGCAAAGCTTCTTTGTTCATCAATCCAGAGCTCGTTCAATGTTTGCGCAGGCGCTTCAAAAAGAACAACCTTCCGCCGCACCTATCCATCGAGCACGCTTCGCTGCTCATTGCCTCGCTTGGCGGACATTTACCGCGAAATGGACCACCGGGATGGCAGACCCTCGGCGCAGGCTATCAGCGTCTCCTTGAACTCACTTCTTCTTCCCAATTTCAACTGCCTTTATGACTTATGATCTATCCTGAGTATCCGTCCCCCAATTTGCCCCGATTTTTACCCCCGATTTCAACAGGATGCTTCCACATCCTAACGCTATGAAAATATGCCCAATATCTTTGTTCCGTGGCTGGTTTGTACAATTAGGTCATATTGTACATATGAGTGATAGTATCAAAGCCTCTGAAGCCCGCATCCCAACTTCCTTATATAGCAGGGTGGCCTACCAAGGCCTTCGTGCGCGCATCACGCGACGAGGGCAGGAAGCACTTTATCTGATTTCCGAGCAGGACATGCGTTTGCTTGAAGCGCTTGAAGATCGCATCGACGGAGAACTCGCGCAAAAGGCCCTCGATGAAATGAAAGCTAAAGGAGAAAAGGCGATCTCCTGGGATGAACTTAAAACCGAGACCGACGACAAGCGCTAGATGGCCCAATACACGATCGAGATTGCGCCCGCAGCAGCCAAGGAATATCGAAAGCTCGATAAACCAGTTCAAAAAAAAGTGAGCGAGGAAATCGACAAGCTTGCAAATGAACCTCCGAGAGAACGTCTGACGGGTTATCCTTTCTACAAGATAAGAAAGGGAGACTACCGCATCGTTTACGATATCAGCGACACCACAATTATGGTGCTTGTCTTGCGCATCGCACATGGTCGTGAGGTCTACAAAGACCTCGATCGAATCAAAAGCATTTGCCCTTTGAAATAGCTTAAGCATTCACAATCGAGCGGCATACGGGTAGCATCACCGCACCGATGCCACCACCCACGATATTGTTCAGAGATGTCCCCGATCTCAATGCCATTTAAATAAACGTTGTTCTGCGTTGCCTATCTACTCATTCATACGAAGAACAAGACTGTGTACATTGTAGGTTTCGTTTTCACTACCGATTGACCCGGTTCCAAAATCATAGCGGTCGTTAAAAGTCCCCACGACAGTGATGGCGCCATCTTCATCGGCGGAGATCGCATAAGAACTACCGGTGCCAAAGCTATAAATCCAGCGGCCCAGACCGTCAGGGCTCAATCGGTAAACAAACATGCCAGTTGTGTCTTTGTCGACCTGCATACCTGTGCCAAAAGTAATGGGGGCTTGAAATGTACCAGTGACATAGAGGTCGGCGCTTGGGCCGATGGCCACGCCGGTGGCGCTAGCAAGTCCGCCACGACTTAGTTTTATCCATTGTTGAGCACCATCTTTTAGGCTCCATGCTCCAACGAAGGCGCGTGAAAAAGATCGGCGGCCAGCCATGAATACAGAATCGTCGTTTATAGCGATACTGTTTGCATCATCGCTATAGCCGCCACCGTAGCTGTTGGCCCATTGAAGCTCTCCGGAGTTCAAATCAAGCGCCATGATGAATACGTCACTGTCGCCTTTGTTTTTTAGTTCGATGTTTTCAGAAAGCTTAACTGTCTTATCAAACGCTCCGGCAGCGATCACGAGCTCATTGCGGTAGATGGCAAGTGCTCTGTTCTGATAGCCACCGTTTAAAGGAAAGGCTTTAGACCACAGGTGATTTCCATCCCCATCAAGTTTGGCCACAACGAGTTCCTCGGTGGGGTTTCCTTCTTCATCTTGAGCACTCTGTAGCAAGGGAGCCTCTGGGCCAAATTGAATCGTTTCATAAAATTTACCTTCAACAATGCAATTTCCAGACTCGTCTATAGCTAGTGCGAAAACGCGATCTACATAGCTCGGCCCACCAAAGCCCTTTACCCACACAATTTGTCCAGTGTTTGCATCAAGCTTGGCCACAAAGAAGTCTTGCGTATAATTACCATCGCTATCCACCGTGCTTGATAAACTCAAAGAGTCAAAGGGCATATTGTATCCTCTGAATGCTCCACCGATATATATAAAGCCAGAAGCATCCAGAGCTAAGGTGCTTAATATACTGCTACCACCACCTCCAAGACCGATCGACCAGCGGTGAGCACCATTGCTATCGTAGCTAGCCGCAAAAACACCAAGACCTTCTAACTTTGGAAGACTATCTCCACCGTAGAATGCCGGATTATCTGAAGAAGAAGAGTAATACGCTCCAGTGACATAAATGTTCTGATCTGCATCGATTGCCAAGTCTGCAGCAATATCCGTTGAAACACCGCCGTAAGCATTGGCCCAAACGGTCCTGAGGGCCTGGCAGGATCCAGTGCTATCAAGACAGTATTGTTGCTCCCCACACTGCATATCACAGCTGCCACATGCAGAAGGCAGCAACAAATGCTTTTCACAACCATTGGAAGCAATCTGGCTAAGATCACCGTCGCAATCGACGTAAGCCTCTTGGCATGTGTAAGAGCATGCTCCATCATCGTCGCAGTAGGCTTGCGTGTTGGCTAGCTCAGGACAGCTGCAATGCTCCGCCGTGGCAGCAGGGCTTTGCGATTGCTCACAGCTCAGAGTCAGCAGCCACAAGAGCAGCAACACTTCTGCAAAAATAGTTTTACTGCGCATAACTCACCTCGGCAACAAAGGTCGACGTCTCGAGACTGCTTGTGCGAGTGTATCCAATTAAGCGAACACTCGTGTCTGCTGCTACATTGAGCAAGCCTGCGTAGCTTTGCTTGTCTTCAAAAGATAAGCTTTGAGTCCAGAGTCCACTTCCATCGCTAGTGCTCAACGCACTGACAAACACACTCAGTCCATCGCTTTGAAGAGGCTTTTGCGGGTCAAAATAAAGCGCACCATCAAAGGTTCCGGAAAGGATTAATATATCGTCGGTATACCATGCTAGATCGCTACCAATGCCATAGGTTGCTTCGATAGAACGAAACCACACATCACTTCCATCGATGGATTTGAGCGCCGTAGCAAACAAAGAGTTGTATCTATTTCCTAAAATGAAAATGTTGTCGGCATCGTGAATCGCGTTTTGCAAATACTCATTTTCAAACGATCGACTCCACAAGGGCGTGAAGGTTTCGCTGAATTGACTATATAACTTCCAAACGATTCTGATCCAATATCAATGTCAATGTTTTCAAACACGGCTTTTTCGTAGCCTCGTCCCAATAGGTAGATTTGCTCGCTTTCATCGACAGATAAAGCGTAAGATGAGAATTGCGTTCCTCCTAGAAAGGCTTTTGCATCAATGACTTTTCCAGACGAATCGAAGCTAGCCAAAAAAGGACGTGGCCCATAGATATCGGGATCGGACACCGGTGAAGTAATGCTCACATCGTTCATCGTCATCGTTCCTTCAAACAAACCGAGTAAAAAGAGATTTCCCGATGAGTCCAGCGCTAGTTTGCTTCCACGATCCGACAGCTCTGTTCCGTAGGTACTAAACCATTGGAGTTGTCCCGTCGTTGCAGCCAAACAAGCAACGAATATATCTTCCGTAGGTTGAGTGCCATTCGGAGTGCTTGGTGTTAGATACACATCGTTCGTTGTTGTTCTAAAGTCTACATTTTCACCGCTGTAAACACCGGTTATGTACACAAGTCCATTGCTCTCATCTGCAATGATGTCGTTTGCCAAAGTGATACTGCCATTTGGCCAGACCCTACTACCGCTCACACTAAGCTTCCATCGAATCGAGCCTGTCTCATCGAAAGCTATAGCGATATCGGACTCTCCACTGGTGTCATCAAGTGCAACGTAATTGAACGAACCCGCAATATAGCCATTACCCATTGAATCAAGTGCGGACCCGTAAACAGTTCCGAGGCTTTCGGACTCCCATGTTGAGTTAAGCGCGACGCATTGATTGGTGGAAGGCGAGCAAGCGTAGCCTTCGTCACATTTTGGATCGCAAGCTCCGCACTCCGCGCCCACCGGACAAACCAGATCACTTGTGTATTCCGATTCTTGAGCACAGCTGCTACCCACATTGACAAAACCATCTGGGCATTGCGTGTTGCCCCCGCATGCCACGACAAAGAGCAATGCGACTTGTGCGTGGAACCTGCTTTCCAACTTAAAAAAAGTCTTTATCTGGGCTATCGACTTCACGCTGTTTCTGCTTTGCATGCCGCCACCCTAAGCGTAGTTACTCTATCCTGTAAAGGTACTATTTTTGCCTGGTCGTGTCGTTCGGGACTGTGCACCACAGCTAAATAGATCAGGCGGTTCTGGGAACGCCTTACGCAAATCCAATCAATCTTACACTCTAGTGAACAAGTTGAGTGTGCTGTCCCTGGAACTCCGAACGCTACTCTTTCACAAGGGTGTCAGGTCGCTTCATGTAGACAACAGCGTTCAGGGTATGCCCATCTTATCGATGCATTTTCTCAGAAAGTGTCTACATGAAGCGACCTGACACCCTACCAGGCTTCCTCGCTAGAGCACTGGGTTGCAGAAAACGCTAGTTGCTCGATGGGCTAAAGCATTCGGTTTGAATATGAGGGCACTGGGACACGCTGCTCCGAAAACCACCAAGCGTTCCCTGTTCTGCAAGCCTTTGAGAAAGTCCCGTGTAGTTGTTCTCGATAGTTGCCATGCGCACCAGGATATCGATTGTGGTTGCGGCTGCTTGTCGAATCCGGCTGTAGCCACTGCCCGCTGCCACGGCAAGTACCAGTTGTACGCGTGACATGGCATGGGCAATATCCAGAGTGGGCCCAACGCCAAGACCATAGGCTGCACGGAAGCGGTCTTCGGGGGCCACATCTTGTCGGAAACCTGCAAGCCGTCCGTCGTCGGTAATGCAAGTGGATAGGCAAACGTTAGGCTCGGTGATACCGAGGCTAACAAAGTAGTCGACGGTTAGATTTTCGGGAGTCTCGTAACCGCTCGTGTCCACAGAGGCAGCAAGGACCGTATCAAGCATGGGCGGGTTAAGTGCTGCTGATGCATTGGCCAAGAAGGTCTGTAGTATTAAGGTGGCTTGCTCGGCAAACGCCTGATAGACAGCGTGTGGTTGCGTCATCCATACGTGTTGGATGAAGGCGAGTTGTTGCAAGGTCGTCCAGTTTTTTTCAGGTAAATCTGTTTCCAGGTAAAGCGCAGTTGGGACAGTAATGATCCATGCTGCCACTAAGACTTCTGCAACAATTGCAATCCCAAGTGCAACCACTGCGTCACGGAGTACCTGAATGAAATTGCCCGCTTCGGCTGTAAAAGCATCGTCACTCATTTCGATGGCGGCTTCTTGTGTTTCTGAAGCACAACTCACATTGAAGGACAACGTCATACAAAGAATGACAATGAGTGGAAATGAAAAAAAGGATTTGGGCATGGAAGACTCCTTGCCTGAGAGTTGTTGCAAGGATCAGACCAATTTTTCCTGCTGATTTTACTGACTAATGTTTCTTGAACTATTGAATTGCGATGGGGTCAGTCCTCAGCACCAGCGAATCGCTGCCCTCAACGCGAGGCCGTGCTGATGAGAAAGGTGTCAGCAAACGTCTTAAGGAAAGATGTTAGTCTGCAGGCATAGTCCGAAAAGAACAGTCATCCCGCAGCATGGCATTGACGATGCAAAACAGTTTGCGGGACGCTGCTGTGATAGCCACTTTGGGTGGCTTTCCTGCTGCGATGAGTCGTTTGCTTTTGGCCGAATACCAATCAAGCGCATCGATGGACTCGACCAGCTTGGCTAAGTCGCGCAGCACATGGCACAGATTCCAAAGCCGCTGAACAATATCGTGAAAAGGTGTCGAAGCGCTGCATGTAGACAACTTATCTTCAACACTAATCTTAGCGCCTTCAAATCCATGGCATTGCCAAAGATGTCGCTTTATAAGCACTTTTAAT
Source organism: Myxococcales bacterium (assembly GCA_016699535.1). Taxonomy (NCBI): domain Bacteria; kingdom Pseudomonadati; phylum Myxococcota; class Myxococcia; order Myxococcales; species Myxococcales bacterium. The sequence goes on along the minus strand of CP064980.1, from coordinate 969,265 downwards.
GACATTCATGTCTTGTTTTAAGCATTTTTAATGCCATTTCCGTCTCTTTTACAATACTTTCCATGCCATTTCTGCCATGCCGTCTCTAGCCTCTCGTCCTTATAGTAGTGAGTACCGTGTGCGAAGAGGGCAAAGCGGGATGGGTTGTCGCGTGCTAGGCTTGGTTTAGTGCGCTTAGTTGTAAAGACGGCTTTGTTGTTTGTGCTCTTGTTTGTAGTTGCGGCTGTTTTTGCACTTGGGCAAAGCAATGCTGGGCGCTGTCATAGCAATCGGGAGTGCGGCGGGGGCGTGTGTCGATCGGGACTGTGCACCACTGCAGGCGGTAAGTGTTACAGCAATCGGGAATGTCCTGGCGGTGTGTGTCGAAGCGGGACATGCACGACTGCAGGTGGTAAGTGTTACAGCAACAAAGAGTGCGGCGGCGGTGTGTGTCGTTCGGGGCTGTGCACCACTGCGGGCGGTAAGTGTTACAGCAACAAAGAGTGTCCTGCTGGCAGTTGTAGGAGTGGACAGTGCACGACCGCTGGCGGCAAGTGTTACAGCAACAAAGAGTGCGCGGGCGGTGTTTGCCGCAGCGGCATGTGCACCACTGCAGGCGGCAAATGCTACAGCAACAAAGAGTGTCCTGCCGGCAGCTGCAGAAACGGCCATTGCACCACTGCTAAATAGATAAATAAAAACCAAGGGACGGATACTCAGGATCCCTCGGTTGAATAACAAAATGACCGAAACCCAACATCACAAGTGCTGTCTTGCTACCTGCATGATCGGGGGACGGATGCAACTTGCGTGTGGGCTATTGTCTTGACTCAACCCACACAGCTAAACGCGGCTGATTAATGGAACTTGTTTTTCATCCGTTGTTGATATGTGGCTTGTTTGAAGAGCTGGTGTGGGACTGTGTGGTGTCTTGTTCCGACTTATCTGCGCTTGTTTGTAAACAGGCTTTTTGAGCCGGGCGAGGCACGTGGTACACTTGATAAAGGAATGAAAACGCGATCCCGGAGTGCGATAAAGTTCGCTACATGCTGCTTTTGTATCTTTTACGCGCTAAGCGGGAGTCCCGCCTTGATTGCCGTGGCTTGTGCGCAAACAAACGACGCTTCGCTTGAGAGACGAAAGGGCGCTGCCGAAGCGTATGACGCGGGAGCAGCGGCGTTTTTAGCAGAAAACTACGAAGTTGCGGCGCGATGGTTTGATACGGCTTACCGTCTTTGGCCATCAGCCATAGCTTTAGGACAGTCCATAAGAGCTTATCTCGCGACCTCAGATCTACCAGCAGCTGCCAATCGCGCTTTGCTTCTACTGGAAAAGTTTCCAATGCATCCAGCAAGCGTTGATGTTGGGATGCCCACTCTTAAGCGTGCTGAAGATGAGCTCGGAAAAATTCGTGCAAGGTGTGAGGCCTGCACCTTGCTGGTCAACGACCGTTTGGTTGAGCAACGTGAATTTTTTGTTCTACCCGAACAAGAAATTTTAGTGTCAGCTGAGTTTTCATCGGGCGTGGTGAAAAGGCGACTTTCCCTGAAGCCGCAGGAGGTCCTCGATGTGGAGCTGCAAGCCCCCGCTCAAAGTGAAACAGTTGACGAAGATAGCAATCTACAAACAACTCTAAAACCTGCATCAGGGGAAAAAGCCTCGGAACCCAAGCAAGAGGGTCTAAGCCCCCTGTTTGTCTATACGGGCATCGGGCTAAGTTCTATTTTGCTCGGTCTCACCATCTGGTCAGGGATGGATATGCTCGCGGGTATCGATGATTACGAGAACAACCCAACTGCAGAGGCCCTCGATAAAGACCAAAGTAAAGAACTGCGTACTAGTTTATTCATAGGCGCAACAGCGCTGAGCGTCCTTGCGACGGCCACTGTGGCTCTGTTTTTTACGGATTGGTCGGACGGTGACAAGGGACTCAACGTGGCGCTAAGCGATCACGCTGTTGGACTCAACTACCAAGGGTCCTTGTGATGGCGGCCGAGCAATCCACTGCCAAATCTTTCGGCGAAGCTAACCTCAGTGGGACAAGGCTTGGGCGCTACCAACTTCTATGCCCACTTGCGCAGGGCGGCATGGGAACGGTGTATGCAGCCCGCGCTCATGGCGCTGGTGGCTTTTCTAGGCGTGTGGCAATCAAATTTCTGAACGCAGGTTTTACTCAGGATGAGGCTTTTGTTGGCATGTTCCTCGATGAAGCTCGAATCGCATCTCAAATCCACCATAGTAATGTGGTTGCGATACTTGATGTCGCAGTGTCTCAACCACATGGCTATTTTATTGTGATGGAGTATGTCCAGGGTCATCATGCTGGAACCCTGTCCAAAAAGAGAACGACGGATGAGCCACTAAGCGTTCCGATTGTTTCGCGTATCGTTTCCGATGCGTTGGCAGGGCTCAATGCGGCTCACAATCTTTGTGACGATGAAGGACAACCCTTGGGTCTAATTCACCGCGATGTTTCTCCGCATAATATTTTGGTCGATATTGATGGCGTTGCGAAGCTTAGCGATTTTGGAATTGCAAAAGCCAACAGTAGACTCACCACAACAACCAATATCGGTGATTTTAAGGGAAAGCTTACTTACGCGGCACCAGAGTATTTGCTTGATCACAAGGTCGATCAACGCTCTGACCTTTTTTCAATGGGAACTGTACTTTGGGAGATGCTGACAGGGAAACGTCTGTTCGACTCGGATACCAACAGCGGAAAGATTGGAAAGCTACTAAATGCAAAGATTCCGCTTGTCTCGGAGATAGATAATGCACTTAAACCTTTGGATGAGGTGGTGAGCAAAGCTTTGGCGCGTGACCCTGAAGAAAGATTTGCTTCCGCTGAAGATTTTGCCATCGCTTTGGAAGAAGCAGCGAAGCATTTTGGCGGGCTCGCCTCGCATCGTTTGGTTGCACAAAAAGTGAAGGAGACCGCGCCAGAATTGTTAGCGCGCCGCGATGAAGCTATTCGCGAGGCTTCCGAGCGGCTTCCTGTGTCTTTTGAGCGGGAATCGGAAACGACCGCCTCAATTCGCCGAGAAATGTCGGAAGTCATGCGGGCCTCAAGAGAAAGAATTGATCCATGGGCAACGGATTCCAACACACCGACGCGTCCGGAAGCTGCGCTGTCGGCGAGTTCACAAAGGATGTCAGGGTTAGCTTGGCGACGCTCTAAACTACGCAAGCTGGCTTTGGTAGGCAGCGTTGGTATCGCTCTAGTTTTAGCCGCTCTCGCTTTTCTGATGATCTTTCGATCAACACCAGACCAGCCTGACGCTGCCCGATCAATAAGCACTTCCCTTCCAGAAGACGACAAGGCCTCAGCGGGCCCGGGCAACGTTACGACGAGCGTTGAAGGAAACGTCAACCATGGCAATGCCCTAAAGAGCCCTGAGGTTGATAATTTGGCTACTAAAGCAGTGACTGATGAAACGCCTGACGACGGGAAACGCAAAGTGCTCCAACCCGAATCAAACAGTGGTTCTAAATCGGTATCGCAAGGAGTCAAGAATGCGAAGCAAGTTATTGCTAAGGATGCTAAAACTGAAGCCAAGGAAGCAGTTCAGTCGAAGAAATCAGGCAATAAAACGGGTGATGACACTCGGCCTCCGGGCACAACAAGCAGCAATGCGCTGTATGATAACCCTTACCGGTAAACACAGAAATCGAACGAAAGCTTTGTGACTAAACAAAGCACTCCAAGAATGGTAAGCAAACGACGTGAGTGCAACGCCAAGACGAAAAAAAACAATTGGCGCTTCGAAAGTGATAGCCTGGCTTCTGCTTGCCCTCAGTTGCGCTTCTTGCAAAGTTTATGATCCGGAACTTGTTGCGCAAGCATGCCAGCTAAAAAGCATTCCCTCGCGGCCAGCGCCAACTGGGGGCGACTCAAAAAGCGATTTGGTATTTGTGCTGGCAAACCTGGAATGGCTAAACCAAGATGGTGCAGCCACAACACGATCTTATGATCTCGATGGAAGCTGCACTAGGGCGCCCAACTTTGACAATGCATGTGTGACTCAAGACAATCTTCCTATTGAGGATGGTGAGCAAGGACAGGACAATGTGTTTGCTAAGAGGGTGACTCCTTTTATTTTTTCGGTATTTCCGGAAGCTGCTACTAATTTTCAGGTAGCACTGGAGCAAGGCGTTGGAGCCGTTTGGGCTAAGGTTCACAATTGGAATGGAGAAGTAAACGATAGCGAAGTCCAAGTTGATATTGCACAGACAGTGTTCGGTGTACCAGGTGATTTGTCGAGTGAAGTTGACCCGGGACAACTAGGGACTCCGCTCGATGCAGATTGGCCCTATGCTCCCCCCATTTGGAACGGAGACGATCATTTTTGGTTACGGGCCAGTGATTTTTTTTCCGGAGGCCTGGCGAAGCCAAGATTTGTCGACGATGATGCTTACATCAGTGAGGGCACCCTGGTCGCTCGGATTCCGGATCAGTTTGTTTTGAGTTTCTACGATAGCGAACGCAAACTTAGTGTTATTTTAGTGAACGCGTATCTGATAGCTGAAATCTCAATTCCCGAGCAAAGCATCTTGGAGGCAAGCATCGTTGGGTCTTGGCGTCGCTCCGACGCCCTCACAGCATTACCCGACTTCGGTCTTTGCCCCGATTCTGTGCAGGTAGACTTCTCGGCGTTGCAACGCTTCATCGATTCGAACCTTGATCTGTATACGACGGGTGGTGTGGGATCTTCCGTCCCTTCATGCGACGCACTGAGCATCGGCCTGCACTTTTCCGCATACAGGGCTAACACTGGCGGATTACACATTGCGCCTGATATAAATGCCTGTGTAGGGCAAGGTACGTAGTTCATCTTCCTCTTGAGTTGCGCACCTAGTGCATTAGACTATAGAAGTGGCTCGCGTCTTTTTGCTTACGCTTTGTTCAGGCTTCTTTGTCGCTTGTTCGGTATACGATCCGGGCCTGGTGGCTAAGCAGAGCCAAAGCAGCTGCACTCTAAAAAAGCTCCCAACTTCGCCGAGCCTCACCGATGATGGCGAAGATATTGGCGAACTTTGGTTTGCAACCTCCAAAATTCGTCTGCAATTAGATGATGGTGAATGGCAGGAAATTGGTTTCGATATTGATGGTTTATGCACAACCGCAGACCAGCCACTTTCCAGTTGTATGAGCGGCGCAGGGACTCCAAGCCTCGATGGTGATGGTGGTGTCGACAACGTTGTTGCCCAACACGTCATGCCTCTTGCCTTGTCAATTGCGTCCGATTTGGAATCCGATCTGGAGCACTCACAGAGACGCGCGATTGATTCTCCAACGTTGGTGATTTATGGCTGGAATGGAGAAGATAATGATCCACTTGTTTATTTGAGTTTTAGTCAGTCCGTCTACGGTCTACCGGCCGGTACAGAAGATTTAGCCAATCCCCTGAGCGTACATGCTACGGATAGCGATATTGTTTTCGAGGAACTCAATTGGGATGGTACCGACCGACTGTGGTTAGATGAAAGTCGTTTTGTACAAGGCGATATCAACAATCCGGTCGATCGCGTTCCGGGATATATCCGTGACCGCCAACTTGTTGCTCAATTGCCGAACCGGCGCCGTTATGCAACCTATGGTGAGAAATACGGTATTGACCTCGTGCTTACCGATATGAAAATCTATGGAAAAATATCGAAGGACAATCAAGAGATCTCGCCGCTGTTATTCACCGGACGCTGGCCTGTCGGTGAATTTATCAACACGATGTTGGTCTCAGGTGTTGGTTGTAAACAGGGTGACGTCAGCCTCTATCTTGAGCAGCTTATCGACAGTGTTGCTGATGTACGAGAAGATCCGTCGAGCACGAATGCGTCCTTGGCTTGCGATGCCTTGAGCATGTCTTCGGTGTTTGAGGCTCACCGTATCATCCCGGCCGGGCTCGCGCCACGTTATCCACCACAACCGAGATGCTCGGAGCAATAGCCTTGGAAAAATCTATGCGAAAAACACTAAATCGTTTCCTTTTGATTTCTCTCGTCACTGCACTGTTCTTGATGCCAGCGTGTGCAGATGAATCATCAAGTGATGGTTCGGATACGGCAACCGGTTCAGCAAAGACTGGCCAGTTGAGTCTAACTCTCTCAAGCACAGTTCCCCCTGGATCGGGTGGTGACGGAACGGGCGATTTGTACATTACCCTCGTGAGTGATTGCGATCAGCTGGAGCAACCTGAAGCGTTTGTGTTCGGTCACATCGAGTCTGACGTGACGGTGCCGGAGTCGGGGGCTGAGTTGGTTTTAAGTTTTGAAAATATCGCGCCTGGGGAACACGGCCTCGTCGTATTTCTTGACGATGTGACCAATGCATCTGCTGATTCACCCGCACCTGGAAAGGGGGATATGGTTGGTTTCGAGGGTTTCGGACCGCGGTGTGTTCCCGCGAGCATCGTTGCAGGGGAAAAGAGTTCTGTGGTGTATGAGTTCAATCTCGTATTGCTCTTCGACTTACCATAGCCAGCGAATCGAGGAACCGAAGGGGTGATCATTTTGAAGCAGATTTTCTACCCGGTTTTGTCAAACGACGACTTTTGCCTGGCTTCGTTTCAAGCATGCCAATGAATCGTTCTGAACCAGCAGCACAACCCGTACGTCCATGCTTTCGAAAAAGGTCCACCATCTCAGCTTAATTCGCTGCCTGGTGCACCGGCGAAATTCACACCACTTAGCTCGGCCATGTCTTTTTTCCAGCTTACAAGATCATCATGGCAGAGTTTGTTTAAATGATCGTGGCCGCAGGCTCGGGCTAGAAGTTTCATCAGCTCAACTGAAGCGCCCAAGAAACGCGCCAAGTGTTGTGAAGCCTCATCGATATTGATCTTCTTTCGCAGTTCAGGCTTTTGTGTGGCAATGCCTGAGGGGCAGTTGTTGGTGTTACACATGCGGGCCCCGACGCAACCGATGGCCTGTATCGCGGAGTTGGCGAGAGCAATGCCGTCTGCGCCAAGTGCCATGGCTTTGACAAAGTCTGCTGGTGTGCGCAAACCACCCGTTACGATCAAGGTAATATCGGAGTGTCCGTTGCTGTTCAAGAAATGTCGGGCGCGAGCTAGGGCGGGGATAGTGGGCACTGAAATGTTGTCGCGGAAGATCAGAGGCGCAGCACCGGTGCCGCCGCCTCGACCATCCAAAATGATGTAGTCCGCACCCGCTTCGATTGCAAACGCGATATCTTTTTCGATGTGTTGCGCCGAAAGTTTAAAACCAATCGGGATACCCCCGCTAAGTTCTCGCACACGGCGCGCAAAGTTTGCAAAGTCTTTGGGCGTGTTGAGAGCCGGGAATGTAGCAGGCGAAATTGCTGGAGTGCCTTCCTTGAGTTTACGGACCTCTGCGATTTTCCCGACCACCTTGTTTGCAGGCAGGTGACCACCTGTACCTGTTTTTGCGCCCTGGCCGCCTTTGAAGTGAAAGGCCTGCACCTTGCTCAGAAGCGCTTCGTCATAACCAAATTGAGCCGAAGCGAGTTCGTAAAAATAGCGACTGTTGCTCTGTTGTTCCTCAGGGAGCATGCCTCCTTCGCCGGAGCAAATGCCCGTGCCGGCAAGTTCTGCGCCGCGTGCAAGCGAGATCTTGGCTTCTTCGGAGAGGGCACCGAAACTCATGTCCGATACGAAGAGCGGAATGTTGAGCGTCAGCGGTTTCTTTGCGCGCGGGCCAATGACCAGATTGCTCCCCACCGGAGCGTCATCAAGCAAGGGCTTGCGGTGCAGTTGAGCCGTTACAATTTGGATGTCATCCCAACTCGGAAGCAGCGTGCGCGGCACACCCATCGCGCCCATTTCGCCGTGATGGCCAAGCTGACTTAGTCCATTGCGCGCCAGCTCGTGAATAAACTCGACGTACGGTTCTTCTGCCGAGCTTCGGGCACCAACGCCCTCGCGTGGTTGTAAGACGACTGTTTCCTCTTTCGGTAGTTTGGCGTGAGTGCCGTCACAATACGGTGGATTGTTTGTATGCTTGCACATGCAAAGATACACATCACCATCTTCCTCGGCGACAAATTGTTTCGGGACAAAAGCACTGCCTCGGTGCGATCCATCGCAGAAGGGCTGATTTTGCGATTTTCCGCACGCGCACCAATAGTACTCTTGGCCTTTGCGCACAGAAGTCTTTTTTGGCGCACGCGCTGCGATCTGCGGAACTTTCATCTTAGCACTCCTGTTTTAATGCTCGCCGTGGTGGCACGCTCCACCACCTGTACCACACTCCATCGTGGAGCGCGGCAACAAATTGAAACAGCTAGTCCTTCCAACGTATTTTTCTTCGCATGCCATGCATCTCCCGTTGGCATGGGACGATGCTCTGGATCACGGAAAACACGATAGCAGTTTTTTGAACGAGATCGTTGCATCCGACAGGTGGGTGGCTGTCGTGAGACCTGCTGGCAGTTGCTACTTGTTTTGGCATGTAATTTTGCAATGTGATGGAGCTTTGTCTTAGAATTCAAAACATGAACACGCGCAAAATCATCTCAACAATTTTAGTTCTCGTTTCGCTGCTCATCACTGCTGCTTGCTCGGAAAGCAAGACTAATTCAGCGGAAGATAGCGGTAGCTCATCATCGCAGTTTGACGTTCCAGAACTTGCACCGATCGTACGCGAGGCGACCCCTGAGCACCTACGCTCTGCTGCCACTGCAAATGCTTCGATAGTGCAAAAGATTAAAAAAACGTTGGCCGAATTGTTCATTCTAAAAACGGCGCACGCGCAAAATTCTTCGAGCTACGACAAAACCACCCCGAAGGGTGCGATCGAAGCCATGTTCAAGGACACCTATAATAAGTTATCAGGCGGAAGCGCCGAAGGGATCATCAATGCTGCGGTTGAAGACTTGGATGCGCGCATGAGCGAAATCAACCAACGCCAAACCGGAACCGCACCGTGCTTGGCTGCAACGGCGGCCACTCACGACATCAGTATCACCGGCATCGATGCGCTTAGCATCCAGCTCGATCTGCAATGCTCAGACTCATTTGACAGCGAAGGCGACATGAGTGGACCCGGATCGGGTATGGCCTTTGGCCAATCAGGCAGCAGTCAGTCACTATGGCTCTATCTCAATCAACAAAACGATGAAGATCGCTTCGGTTATTTCGCCACTGTACAACCTGCTTCTGCAGGGTCCGACAAGAACGCCGTGGATTTTGTGATGATGGAAAACTTCCCTTCCTTCAACCGCATTTCCGGCTATCGTGTCAAGGCAAACGCCGAAACCGATACCTTCGAAGTGAACTACGCCGCATCAACCGAAAATGGGACGCATTTGCATTGCGGAATGCAAATGATCTCGGATGGCACGATGATTTGGGTTGAAGGAAAACACGTTGGCGCAGGTCCAGGGGACTGTGCAGATGCAAGCGCAGTTGCGTTGTGCTTTTCGGCTGCAGACATGAGCGAGCTCGATAGCTCGGACTGTGCTTCTTTAGCGAGCAGCTTCACGATGACGGGATTCACTCCCGAGAGCCTCACGTCAGCTGGGGATGAAATCGCCAGCAGCCTCCCAGTCGCCAACGCTTCGAACAAGACCCAGAGTTTCACCATCGTTGGTCCGGACGTCGACCCAGCACAATAGAAAACGTGTCGGCTCGAGTAATTCAAAAATGTTCTGTAACTATGGAATCGTTTGCTTCTAGGAAAGCGTCACAGAACCGGCTCAGATGATCTATCGCACAGCTTCAACAAAAAGGGAGTTATTGGGCTGAGTTGAGTCGAACAAGTCAAGATCGGTCAGAGGAGGAAACATCGACTGTCCACGACGCGAAGGATAAACCTCGCTAAAACCAACTTGCTTGAGTAAGTCGATGATTTTATCTTCATCCCACCAGTTAATGTGATCTCCTGGAAAATCCTTACGAAATTCAAGCCCCTCAACCAACCGCTCCATGAATTCGCGATAAGATAGTTCTTTTATTAGTTGTTCAACTTCGGCAGGTTGCATTCCTGACACAGCATGTTTGTAATAACGACATCGTGGTGTGGCAATCTCGCGAACAATGTAATCGTTCAATCGCTTTTCGCACAGTACAAGTTATTGTCATAGCCATGAAATGGTAGCTAATAATTTCAAAGAACTCTACGTCTATGTGACTCTCACTTGAGCAAATCAGGGTGCTTCCTTTTTAATACCAGGGCAAAATAGAGCGTTAGGCGGTGTTGAAGCTCCGAAGCTCGGACTCAAATTTGCGCTCTTGATTCCAGCTAATCGTATTTTAGCTCAGAAAAAATGAATCTTGAAGATATTCCCGCCCTCGACTGAGCCATACTTTGCATTCGTGCGGGCTTACATCTTCCGCGCGTTTCGCATTGAGGGACAGACGCCTTCTTGCGCTATACTCGGCGCCTGTCCCTCTTTGCTGACGGTTCATTTTCGCAACGCTTTTCCAAAAGCAAGCGTCAGGTTAGTTGATGTCACCTGAGGCGTTATTGTTGAAGGTGTTTCCACTCTGCGTAAGGTCACCGTCGGGGTAGACGTACACTCCCCAACCGACACTGTTCGTAATGGTGCTGTTGGTAAAGGTTAGCTTACCGTAAACATCATTCGCCGCACCAACAGCAACTGTTGCTGGATAAAAGAGGCCCTCTGAACCAAAGCTCGCGTCATCGCCGCCACCGCCGTCGAGTTCAACCCTGTCGAGAAGGTTGTTTGCGCTTGTATTTAAAAATCCAAGACCCAGCCATGGGCCGTTGTTTAGCTCGCCTTGAAATACAATCGGCTCCTCAGTAGTGCCCTGAGCTGTAAGTGATCCCATTTCCTCCACGATAAAACCAGTGTCTTCTTCCATGTGGATATTAACACCTGGATCGATCGTCAGCGGTGCTTTGATGTTTAAAATGTCAGCGGTGACTGCATAACTGGTAGGGCCAAAACGATACGGCGCATCCAGTTTCTTGAGAGTCATTGCAACGCTAAGGCTGCCTCCGGTAAGTTCAATCACATCATGCATACCATTAAGAGTACTACCAAGGTATGTTGAAGCAGCGTCGAGATGTCGCGCTTGTGCAAAGTGCAGAGTGACGGGAGATAGCGCGATATCGTCAAAGGTGTTGTTGGAAAATCCAGTCAAATCCGCTGGCCTGCCACCTAGACCGTGTCCAGCGCTATGCCGAAAAGTGCAATGATCAATGACAACCTTCGCCTCCGCATTGTAACCACCCAGCGCTACCAAAGCCACAGGAGCGGATGTATTCAGCTCATCACCGCCACCGTATTCAACCACAGCATAAGACAGTCGGTTGTTTTCTGATGTGGTGCCGTAAAGGATTCCGTTCCAAAAACCAGGAATTTTTTCTTTGCCGGTAAAGACAATTGGCTGCTCTTCTGTACCGACGGCGTACAACGATCCTTCACGCTCAACAGCGATGCCCACACCCTCCGTGAACTCAATGGTGACGCCAGGCATGATGGTAAGGTCAGACCAAGCTTCGAGATCCCCGTACCCTTTCACAATGTAGTCAGCCTGATCTGGCAGCGCGGTGGTGTTGTACAAAACCAAAGGTTCGCTGATTCGGCCCGAAAGCTCCAAAGGCTTGCCTGGCCAATCAACGAGCTTTTCTCCTTCTTGTCTATCGGTAGGGGTATCAGTTGGTTCAGAGTTTTTTGCCCCTGAGGTCTCAAAACTGCAAGCACCGGTAAGTGCAAAGGTTAAAATCAATAGAAATAGCTTTTTCATGGATGCTCCTGCGTTTTACTTCGGTTATCGGCAGGTAGCAGCGGATGTTGCCTACATTTTTCCTGGGTCAGGCGCATCCCCTGTTTATTGAGCTTTTTGCTACCTGTTTTTTCAAGTTTTGCGTTACGCTGCTGTTGCTCTTGGCTCACATTGTTTTTGGACACAGACAAATGCGCTGGTTTGTGATCGTATTCTTCATTGCTTTCTCTTTTTCTACGGCCAAGGCCCAAAGCATTAAAGAGCGCGTACGTGAGCACGTTGAAGAAGGCCTAGAGCGCTCCAAAGATAAAAGCAGATCACAAAAGCAAAGCAAGCAGAACGCTAGACCCAAAAGGTCTTCTTCTTTGGCTCACAAACAACCAAGCCAAAAGAAGCCAACGTCTCAACAAAAAAAGCAACTTTCAACGACGCTCAATACTAGGAATGATTTACCTGTACGTTTGTTTGCTAAGAACTTTGAGCTCGATATTACTTTTGGCGCAGGATACCGAGGCTGGCTCCCGCAAGACTACTCCAGCGTTCAAATCAGCATGGCAAGCTACCTTACCTGGCGCGTTAGCGTTCAAGCGCGTTTGTTTGATCTTATCAACATCCACAAAGGCTACTACGAATCAAACGGTCTCTCAGGTCCACGAACTGGCGCAGCACCAACGATTGCGCAAGTCGGCTCACATCTTCCCAAGGCAGCGTGGCTGCTCGGCATGGTTGGCTTTCCGTTTTTCAATGCATGGGAGCCCATCGTGCGATACGAGTCGAGGGCTTTTGAAACCAGCGCCAAGCCGTCTCAGCCGGTGTGCGTAGTCGATCGCTACGCCTCAAGTGATCTTGAGCAGTGCGAGCTGTCCGATAATAATCTTAGGATCGTCTCGGGCTTTGAGACTCTGGTTTTGGGCGTGCGCTACGATCAGTCCAAAGAGTCTTCTTCGGTGGTGCACCACCCCAAAGGAAAACTCCCGCCTTTTTATTTCGGCATCGGCCTTATGTCTTACCGTAAGCCCTACCAGGTTAATGTCGACGGCTTAGTCCTTGAAGAGTTCTTGTTTGATGGTCGGTTTCGTGGCGCTGGCCTTGCGTTTGGCACAGACTTAGGCGGCGGCGTCAATCGCTTGTATGCAAACGTTGATGCGCAGTTCGGTCTAGGCGAAGTATCGCTCACACACAACCTCACCCTTAACGAACTCGCGCCAGAAGGCTGGCTCATTGGCTACGTGCAAGGCAATGCAGAACTCGGTTTTCGCTGGGCATTTCTAGAAGGTCCACCAACTTTGTTTTTTGTTCCGGCAGTCAGTCTGGGCGGGGCATCTTTTTCTTTTTCAGACAAACTCCGATGACAAAACAACGTCCAGCCCGGGGCTCAACTGGGACTTCCTGTGGTCCGTGTTCGCATCCATCGTCCTCGCAATATAAACCCTGCAATTGCTAAAATTGAATGACACCACAGTCATGATGCCGGACGAGTACCGGCTTTAGGCTTTAGGTCTAGTGTGAAGTGGGCAAGGTCAGACGTAGCACGAATGGTTTTAGCCGCAGAGAATATGACCGTGCACGTTGATACGCGCACGAAAATGTCGGTGTTAACAAAATTTGGTGATTGAAGTCTTTTCCGTTACTGTTCAAGTCCTATGAGAAAAATCACACTTGGGTTTCAACTTGGATTGTGCTGTTTATTTTTGGCGTGCAACGGAGATAACGCTGGCGGAATAAACACAGGCGATGGCGGTCTCGATGATGGCGGTGGCACTGACGGCGGCGCGGATGGCGCGGTAACGCTTTCCATTGGCGGAAGTGTCTCGGGCCTGCGCGGCAGCGTGACCCTTCAGCTCAACGGAGCCTATGATGTGGTGGTTTCGGAAGAAGGTTCGTTTGAATTTACAGTGGGTCTCGAAGAGGGCGCAAACTTCGATGTGACCATCACAGCTCAGCCGCCCTTTCAAAGCTGCTCGATTTCTGGTGGGCAAGGCACCGTCAGCAGCGTGGGCATTGATTCGATTGACATTCAGTGCGCTTCGTTTGTGTATCAGCCTTTGACCAACGGCAGCGATGGTTTTGAGCCTTGGGTATCGGATGGAACGGACGCTGGCACAGTGATGCTCAAAGACATCGCCGCAGGCTCTTCTAACAGCACGACGAGTCCGGAACACATTCTCTTGCCGAATGGCAATCTTCTCTTTATCGCGTATGAAGACACCCATGGTGTGGAGCCTTGGGTAAGCGATGGCAGCGATGCTGGCACAACCTTGCTCAAAGATATTGCTGATGGCAGTGGCGGGTCTAACGCCGGCGGCTTTACTCTTTCAAACGGTAAAGTGTTTTTTAGCGCCACCGATGGCACGAACGGAAACGAACTGTGGGTGACTGACGGCACCGCAAGCGGGACCGTGATGCTCAAGGACATTCAGCCCGGCGCGGGCGACAGTGGACCGAATGGTTTTGTGGATGTTAACGGAACGCTTTATTTTTCAGCTTACGATGATACTGCCGGCGAAGAGCTATGGAAGTCAGACGGCACCGCAACCGGAACGACCCGCGTCAAAGACATCAACCCGGGAGCGGGTGACAGTTTTGTCAGCCAAATCATTGCAGTAGGAAGCGTGATCTATTTCCGGGCCAACGATGGCAGCACTGGCAACGAGCTTTGGAAATCGGATGGCACCGAGTCCGGGACGGTCCTGGCTGCCGAGATCGTAAGCGGCGGCAATGGGGGAAATCTAACCGGTTTGTTTGAACATAACGGCATCCTTTATTTCAGTGCTTATGGTGGAAATACTCCGGGCATCGAACTTTGGAAATCGGACGGGACTCAAACGGGCACGATGCAGGTCAAAGACATCAATCCCGGTAGCGGCGATAGCTTACCCTCTTACTTTTTTGAACTTGGCGGTAGCATCTTTTTTGCCGCCGATGATGGAACACACGGCACCGAATTGTGGAAGACCGACGGCACCGATACGGGCACGGTTTTAGTCAAAGATATTAATGACGGAGCTAACGGCGTTGAATTTGATTCTTTCGTGACCCTTGGCGGAGCGGTGTACTTTTCAGTGTATGAGAGCGTCGGGGGCTCGACTTGGTGGAAAACCGATGGCACCGACAGCGGCACCGTTCTTGTCAAAGCCCCAAATCCTTCTGGAACGAGTCGAGCCTTTTCTCTTCGTTTGATCGGTGAAACTATCTTCTTCATCGGACAAGAACCAACGCATGGCTACGAGCCTTGGATAAGCGACGGCACCACGACCGGCACTGTTCTGCTCAAGGATGTCAATCCAGGCGCCCCCAACAGCTATCCCGTTCCCGGCTAAGACCCTGAGCGTTTTGGGTATGGTTTTGCACAATAGTCTCGGACGATATGCAGGCCGTAACAGCTCGCGACGCAGCAGACACAAGCCCACAGTACCTCCAAAACCTTTGCTCAAGATTTTGCAGATTACCGCGGGCATGTTGCTTTGCTTCGTCTTGCTTTCTAGGACGAAGCGTTGGTTTCGAGCGAATTTTTGAACGCGGCTTTTGCGGCATGAGAAGCCTCGCCGATCGCTTTGGGAACTTGCTCAACACGGCTTCGGCTGCGCTGTGCAGCTTCGCCCATGCGTTTGCGTGTTTCTTTCCCAGCGCGCGGTGCCAACAGCAAACCTGCACTGGCTCCAATGGCTGCACCGCCTAAAAATGCAAGCAGGATGCTAGCACCGGACACTTGTTTCTCTGAGTTGCTCATGATGTTCTCCTTTTTTTTCGGAATCACCATCGCTTGATTGCTCTTCGCACTGCTCAGCCGAACAGTCGTGCATACTCTTGACGAAAGCCTGCACCGCGGGACCAATGGCGGCTCCGGCAGCCGAGGCAATGGTGATTGTGCTTTTAAGTTGATTGACCATACGCGTGACCTCATTGACCGAATGCGCCAACTGACTGAAGTCTTCTTTGTGACTACTAATATGCTTTACCAAAGCCGAAGCTTGCACGAGCGTTTCATGGGCTTCGTCAAACACGCGTGTTGCGTGTTTTGAACTCTTGCGCAATTCCTTACGCACGCTTGCTAAGGTGACGTAAAGCTGGAGCAACACAGGAAGCATCGCTCCGACAAAGAGCGCAGCAAGCACAACGAGCACAGTTTCCCAACCAACCATGAGCCAGATCACCGCAGCAGCGCTTCGGCTTCCAAGGCGTCAAATATTTTAAAGCATCGGATAGAAACAACTTTTTTTGCATGATTTGCACAATCAAGGAGACATGCGCGAACCCAAAGCTTTTCAAAATGCAACTCGTAATATGGAGGCACTAAGTTTGGTAATGCGTCCCCTATTTACGACTTTTGAGTCATCGCTGTTTTGTGTGAATGAGAGGCAGCACTTCCCATTGTTCGACAAGACAGTTAGGGTCTATCCATGACACGACGAAAAAGCTATGGAGCGTTTGTTGTAGCGTGCTTTTTGTTCGCTTGCAGCAGCGATGATAAAGACGGAATCGATCCGAACGGAGCGGATGCAAACGTGACGGATACGAGCGAGACGCCAAGTGATAGGGGGTCTGCCACACTAACCATCGGCGAGCAAACTTGGGAATTCGACTCATTTGGTTGCGCTTTTGGGTACGCGGCTACCCAGAGTACGACCTTCGTGTTCAGTTCGAGTTCTTTCGGTGTGCACAGCGATGGATCGCGCGTGCAAATGCAAGCTGAAATCGAAGACGACACTGCTCAGGAACGCTATGAAGGAGATGGTGTTATCTACTCCGTCTACGTTAACGATATTGAAAACTTTTCGGATCCGGTCGTTGACTGGCATGCACGAGGAGCCGCCGCCGAAATTGTGGTGAACATCGACGGCGACAGCGTAACTGCCAGCGGCGTCTTCGACGACGGTCTTACAGAACTTGAGATCGAGCAGGTCTCCGGCACTCTGGACGCTACCTGCGGCAGCCAGAGCGTTCGCTAACGAGAAAATCCGAACCTGGTTAGGGACATGCTTATGATAAAATACGTATGTGTTTTCCCTGAGTTACAGAAGCGATCGCGGAATCGTTCTGTCTCAACACGGTTCCGCGACCGTGTTCGCAACATAATGTAATCATTCACAAAATAGTGCTAGAGCATGTCCCCAACTACCACGATTTGCTTCCGTGACAGGATATGTTGGAACAACGGCGCGCGGAGGAATCCCAATTGCCGCCGCCGCTAAATAATATATTGCGCTGACCATTTATATGCAAATCAGCGTTAATGATGTTCATTCCCGAATCGATCACTTCGTTGTGGCATTCCCTGCACGTCACACCCTTGCTCTGCACGTGCAATTGATGACGGCCACTCATTTGACCTGAGTTCGCAGCGTTGGTGCTATGGCAAGAGCCACACTCTACGGGATCGGTTGAAGTCCAGATCATTGTCCCGTTAGAGCTCTGGCCATTGCCATGACAATACAAGTTACTGCAAGTAGCCGAGCCAAGGTTAAAACTGGCTGAAGGATTAAGCGCATCAAACGGAACTTCTGCAACGTTATCACCATCGATGTGTCCGGCATCATCAACATTGACTGGAACAACGTGGCAGTTTGAGCATGCAATCTCGCGATGCCAATCGGAAGCAGCCAAGTGCACGCGGTGCGCGCCCACAGCTGCGCTTTGTGTGTTGCCCGCAAGATCAAGGGGCGGAGCTGCAATGCCATCGGATCCATGACAGCTATCGCAAGTTTGGCCTTGAACACCCACATCCAACACACCATTGATGTGCCGCTGTGGATCAAGAAAGGTATCGGAGCCAGGCTGCATGGTCGAGTGGCAGTTTCCGCAGCTCTCGTCTTGCGGATGCGGCGCAGGTGGTGGATAGCCATGACAGGTTCCACATGCACGCTGACTTCCATCGACAAGAGTCCAAGTCGGTGTGGTAAGTGAGCCGCCACTTAGTGTTGCACCGTGGCAATAAACATTACTGCAAGTCTCGGTGTTCCATTCTGGTGAAGCGCCGTTGCTTGTCGCAAGCGCAGCAAAAGTGACCTCCGCTACGTTGTCACCATCTATATGCCCTGGTGAACTGGTTTCAGCTGGAACAATATGGCAGTTGCCACATTCGATTCTTCCGTGCCACACAGAATCTTCTCCCAAATGACTTCGGTGTGCACCAACTGCTCGATCCGTGGTCGCACTCTCACCATCAAGGCCGGTGGGCGGCGCAGGACTCATCGAGTCCCCATGACAAGAAGAGCACTCAGCATCGAAGGTCTCAGCGGGATCAGGCAGACCCGCTTGTACGTGACCCGGCAGCGCTCCGATTTTTCCTTCACACCCTACGATAGCCACAATCATCAAGCATAGGAACCAACACAGCAGATGCAAACCAATCCGCTTTGGATCTGTGCTTTTTCGCTTAGATACCAAGTTAACAAACATGCCGAACATTAATAGTGTGCCGGAAGCCTGTCGAATGCAAGTTAGCTAGAACTCCACCCGGTTGAACAATGCCTAAAATAATAGGTAAACAAACACCTTACCCTACACCACGGGACGGTCTCAAGTCGCGGCGAACAACATGAATTAATTCAAGACTGCTCGCTCAAGGTTTGAAACGCTTTGTCTCTAAAGAACTCGCGTGAATTGGAGTCCTCAGTCTGGGTTAACTGTCCCAGTGGGCAATGACGGGAAAGGTGGGTTTCCCACATCGATCGAGGTAGGTGTGGCAGAAAATGTTTCTGCCATTATTCTCGATGCCTTGTCTCGATATGCCAGCAAGCTAGAACGAAGTTCGACTGCCAACGCCTGTTTGGCATAGCTCTTGCTTATTAATAAGCTAATGAATCGTTCGCGCTCAACGCTGCTCAGTAGAATCTGTTGTGTATTGCTGGTCTGTTGTCTTATTGGACAATCAGCGTGTGCGCTGCAAAGCGCTGATGAGTTTGGTGCTCAAGGCGATGAAGAAGCTTTTGTTATCGAGCTGACCGTAGGAACAGTACTGGTGGGGTTTCTGCTCCTTGCAGCAGTCGCTTTGTGGATCTGGTATGTGAATACGCACCCCGAAGTGTTCAGCAACGCAAGTGCAGCGCTTGGACAAACCCTCGAACAACTGACTGACTTCGCTAGCTGGGAAAAGTGGAAACCGGCTGAACGCTACGAAAATCTTGTCGCCTTGCACAGTTCTCTTGCAGCGCTGATCGGAAGCGAGCAGCGTATCGCGTTTAGCGATCTTATAGAGCTAGGGCGCGACTTATTTGCACAGGCTCGCAGAGGACAAAACGTGAACGATGCAGGCGAGCAGACTGGAGTGCGGGAAGACGAGTCGCTACCCGATTCTGAAGTTTGGGGCGATACCGTCGATAAGATTGGCGCGACATGGGATCTTTATGAGCAAATGTCGTCCGGTCAAGAAGAGATTATCGACTGGTTTCCGTATGCACCGACAGACGATGGCCCGGATTGCATGAAGCGACTGGGCTTTGCTAGCTATGCGATGACGGGTGTGTCTCCCGAGCGACTACTACTGGATCACACAGTGCTTGTATGTGCCGACAGTTATGGAAGCTATGCCGATCCATCCGTTCTTAATCTTGCAAACAGCGTGGTAGGCGTCGGCATTTACGATGTGAACGAGGCAATCTTTGACGTTGTAAATGTTGGCAATATCCCAGTCGTGTTAGAGCCTGTCGATGAGGATACCTACTTTTCCTCGCCTTCGAGAGATAGCCTTGCCATAGCGCCGTTGCACCAAGTTGAAGTCCAACTTGCCGTAACCGCTGGCCGTACGATAAGCGAGATTTCAGTTAAACCGTTCGGACAATCCATCACCTCAACGGCAATGAGAGTGGCCGATCTAACCGTCACATGGCTCCCTATTCCCTGAGCTGTGTTCTTGGCTTCGATAGTCCTTAGTTAGAAAAGCTTTTGCTGAAGCATCGCCAAGAAGAGCTTTGCGTTTTGTATTTCAAGTAAGCCTAAAAAAACCCAGGAACAACTCTCGTCGAGTCCTTCCTGGGTTTCTTTAGCAGGTGTTCAGTTAAAGCACCTGTCTTGCTGAGATCACGTGGCTAAAACGACTCTGTCACAGCGAGGCCATCAATAAAGATAGCTCCGTCAGTTCCAGGAGTGTTCGCTGCACCGCCATTGACTTCAAGCACAGTGGCAGTGTTGCTCGTCTCTCCATAGGTGCTGTACAGGAAGATGATATCGGCATTACCACCAAAACCTGCTGCAGCATCTGCAGAACCACCATTTGACTTCAGTTCACCGCTATTGGTGGTTGTATAACCAACAATCTCGATGCGCTCTGCGTCACCACCAGAACCAGTACCAAGACCGCTTCCACCAATCACGGAGATGTTTCCGGTGTTGATCGTCTCACCGAGATCAGCAAACAACTGAATCGGATCGGAATCCGCATCGCCACCACTATAGTCGACAGTCAGGGCATCCCCACCTTTGGCCATGATGTTGCCATGATTCTCCAAGCGGTTGAAACCGAACATGAAGACATATCCAGCTCGACCACCATTGCCTGCCGTCGCATCTCCTCCGCTGACATCAATGTCTGCGAAGTTGTACACGACTTCAGCTTCTGTCATGTAGCCATAGTAAGTGTCGGTTTCGAAATCAACATAACCGCCTTGACCACCATATCCATTGCTGCCAGTACCACCGATGGCTGTGATCTTCGTATAGTTGATCACGCCGCCAGATGGCGTGTAATCGAGATTATCAGAATCACCATAGAGGTTTTGCGCTCGGATGAAACCGGCACCGCCGCCGTTTGCACCGTTGCCGCCGTTCGTGATGATGTCCGTGTAGCCGTAGAAAATAATCTCTTGGCCATTTGGAACATACCGGGCATCAATGTAGACATTCAAGTAGCCACCATCGCCGCCACTTGTATCGCCAGCACCACCACGAAGATCGATGTTTCCGGCAATATGGTAGGTACCTATCGGCTGATAGTCTGAATACCAACCCTCATCATAGCTTGAGCCAATCTCAAGATAGCCACCGTCACCACCGTCGCCGGCTGCACCATCACCACCTCGGCTGCTGAGTGCTCCAGAGTTGACGATCTGACCACCATACTCATAGAAGTAAACGTATCGACCATCACCGCCGGCGCAGCCTGTTGTGCACTCGGCATCCACGTCACCACCATTGGAAGTCAAGTTACCCGTGTTGCGAATGTCACCCGGGTAGCCGATGTAGAGATAGACATATCCAGCATTACCACCAATTTGAGTGCCGCTTCCGCCCGATGCGTTTAGGTTACCCGAGTTGAAATTGCTGCCATAGTCCGTATCAATTTCTATATAGGCTCCATTGCCGCCGTTTCCTGTACCGCTGGCATTGCCGCGGCCACCCACTGCGCTTATGTTGCCAGTGTTCCAAACACGTTGGTTGGCGTACCAGTACACTTGACCCGCGTCTCCGCCGTTGTCACCGGTGCCCCCCGAGGTGTTGATGCTGCCATGGTTAAGAATCGAACCAATACCTTGGTACACTGACCAATTCGAGTAGCTCGCATAAAGGTAGACGTAACCACCGTTTCCGCCATCGGATCCCGAACTAATATCTTCACCCGCGGTATCAATAGAAGAGCCTTCGTTTCCAACAAAACTTTCGCAATAAATGTACAGATTCGCTCGACTTACAGTGTCTGCAAGAAGAGCTGTGCTGATGGTTCCGTTGTTGACCAACCCATTACTCATGTAAAATTGAACAAGAGATGAATAGTTGGGCTCAAGGGTCAAGGTTGCTCCTGAGGCAACACTAATTCCCGTCACAGTTGAAGCCGTTGTCCCATCCCATTTTCGCATCGAAGTATTGCTTGTCACGAAATAATACGCCGGAGCACTAGGCGTAGCACCGCTTAGCGCAGTCTGAGCCGTTCCATCGTCAGCATAAGAAGCAACGCTTAGATCTGCAGAAACTTCCATAGGAACATCGCCCAAATCCACAGCACTTACCTCCGGTACAGCGAAAGACGCATCGACTTCACCAGTGGTGAAAAACTTAATATGTCCACCAGCACTTCCGGAGTCGATTTCGTAGGCAAGGTAGCCACCTTGACCACCCGTTCCGGTGGTTGATGCTCCGCCCGTTGTATTAATGGTGAACGCTCCGGGTGGGCCGTCTGGCGGCTGGATCGTTCCGATAGTAAGCACAGTGTTTCCCGTATCGGCACAAACATATTGCTGGCTGTCTACTTCGCCATCCTGCAACACAGCGTCTCCGGCAGTGCCGTCGCCATCGCCATTATCCATTCCGATCTCAATGAAGTTACCACCTGCTTGGCAGTTGACATCACCCGCAGCAAGCGCTTGAGTGCGAGACAAAATCTTCGCTTGCGAGCCGTTGCAGACATCTTGTGTGTCTGTGATCTCGCTTTCGTCGAGCATGCCGTTTCCATCGTTATCAACACCACTTTGAATGGTGATTCCACCATTAGAGCAAGCCTCCCCGGCTGCCAAATCTACAGTTTGTACAAGCGCGCCCGATCCCACGGCACCATCATCGTCGCAAGCGACAACGCTGGTACATAGAAACAGCGCGATTCCTAGAATGCGTGTAAGTTTATCGAACATGTTTTCATTTCCCTTTTTCGTACTGCGAGTTGACATGAGCCCAACGAGATTACGCAGTTTTCTTCAGTTCACGCCAGCAATACAGAAAAAAAATAAATTCAAACCAAGGCGGCCTGGTTGCCAAATTCTCGACAAAAGTCAATTCCCCCTGAAAAATTGCTGGTCGGAGAAATTGCTCGATGGATACCTGCCATCACAGATCTAGACGCAATGGCTATAAAAGGGAATTCGTTTACTCAAAAAAGAAAATAATGCAGCAAGCAATGACTCGGCAGACTCACGCGAGCCTGTATTGGTTTTGGAGCTTTGTCTCGAACCATAGCCGTGATTGGTTAACTATCCGGATAATAAAAATCGAGACAAAGCTGGCACAAACCGTGACTCGCATTCACTGGAGATTGCGTAACCCATCGAGGAACCCAAACCCAAAGATCATTTTCACCAGGAACTCGGATGCGACGACAATGAGAACATTGCATAACGACGCCTTGTTCATCGGCCAAGCTCGCTAAATCATGTTCGAAAACACGCTCCTCGATGGAAGCTTCGCAGTTTAACGAGTGAACAATCAGTAATCCCGCCCGACCAGTTAAAGGATAAACCAGTTTGTGGAATTCCCGATAGGTGCTAGCGCTTGAACACTGATACGTGTGACTCCAGGGCTCTCCAGATTCAAGGCAACTTAGGTAACGCGCCACATAATAGTCACGAACCGCTTCGCTATAAGCGTCGGTGATGGTAGTGCCCACACCCCAGTGATCCTTTATCGTGGGTTGCCCACCATTTTCCTCTGCGAACTTCCGCCAGTGCTCATTCGTGTAGGCTATGGTAAAATCAGATCGAATAGCGCATACGATATTCTGTTGTTCGTTGAGCTTGGCTAGATCAAAACCCTTTAGTAAGGACCTGGCATCCGAAGCAATTTGAGACATGGATACCTCCTTTGCGTTCGTGGGACGAGGTGCAATTGTAGTGCTTTAAGTAAAAAGGCGAAACTGCTTAGGAAAGGCCTTTTTATTATCGAAAAGCGGAAGGTGAGCGATTACGTTTTGCTGCCATAAGGCCGGACGGAGTTTCGCGTTGCGCGATGTCGCGTTTTGTAAGCCTCTCAATGGCGCGCAAATAGGGACGTTCCTCGTCAGAACAAAACGATATCGCAATTCCGCTCGCTCCCGCTCGGCCTGTGCGTCCGACGCGATGCACATAACTTTCCGGTTCGTTGGGCAGATCAAAATTGATGACGTGGGACAGGTCTTTGATGTCAATGCCGCGAGCAGCAATATCAGTAGCGACAACCACGCGAACCCGGCCTGCTTTAAAGTCTTCAAGCGCCCGCACTCGAGCTGATTGAGACTTGTTTCCGTGAATGGCTGCAGCGCCTACTTTTGCATGCAAAAGATTGCGCACAACACGATTGGCTCCGTGCTTCGTACGTGTAAAGACCAGCGCACGATCGATCTCTTTATCGCCGAGCAACTTGATCAGCAATGAGGTCTTCTTCGATTTTTCAACAAAGTGTACCGACTGCTCGATTGGCGCGCGTGTGGACGAAACTGGATCCACAGCCACTTGCACTGGGTTACGCAAAATGCGGTCTGCTAGTTCCTGAATCGCAGCTGGCATAGTCGCGGAAAAGAGTAAGGTCTGTCGTGATGAAGGCAGCGCACGTGTAATGCGCCGCACATCATGAATGAAACCCATATCAAGCATGCGATCAGCTTCATCGAGAACAAAAGTATGCACACGATCAAGCTTCACGACGCCATCGTTCATTAAGTCTAAAAGTCGACCTGGTGTCGCTACCAGCACCTCAACACCACGACGCAAGGCCTGCAATTGACCATGTTTACTCACACCGCCGAAGACGACGTAGGAAATCGGCCCACCGCGTCCTGCATAAGTGGAAAAACTGGCTCCAATCTGTGCTGCAAGCTCGCGTGTCGGAGCAAGCACCAGTGTTTGAATCGCTACGGGTCCGGCTGGGCGAGACTCTTGCATGATCTTTTGCAAAATAGGCAAGGCGAAGGCCGCGGTTTTGCCCGTCCCTGTTTGAGCACAGCCCAGCAGATCTTTTCCTTGCAGGACGTGAGGAATCGCTTTTTTCTGGATCGGTGTAGGAACACTGTATCCAGCGCGATCCAAATTACGTTGCAATGTTTCGCAAAGGCCTAAGGCTGCAAAGGCATCGTGACTTTGTGGTTTGTTGTTTTCGCTAAGGGTAACGGAAGGGTTCATATAAAAATCTTTCTGCAAAGTGCGCATACACAACCTGTGGCTGTGCGCAGTCGCGTTAAATTGAATTGGGTCTCATAGCTCAGCCAGATTGAGGCTCGAGCCTTCTTGCGGTGCATCACACATCCCGCCCTGAGACATATGCAATTGATGAAAAAGCGGACCCCAAAACGGGGAAGGACGTCAACGATCTATCATTTTCATAACAGTTGCCGTTGATCTCGCTTGGAGGCTTATGTCACGAACATGGCTGTTTGGCAAGGAAAAATATGGATGCAGCCAGGTCCAGTCGAACTTATCGAAGGCAATTCTACGCCTTAACGGGTCCTACTTCACAAATTCCACATGGCATTCGAAGCGCGATACTATAGTGCACTATGATTACCTTTAGTGCTGATCCACAGCTTGCCGAACGGCAAATGCACGCCATCATTTTTTATCTCACAACCTTTGGGTATATCGATGGCGA
Source organism: Myxococcales bacterium (assembly GCA_016699535.1). Classification (NCBI taxonomy): domain Bacteria; kingdom Pseudomonadati; phylum Myxococcota; class Myxococcia; order Myxococcales; species Myxococcales bacterium. Next base: position 944,354 of record CP064980.1, on the reverse strand, counting down.
TTTCGATAACAGTGAGCGCGAGTTTATTCGTCGATATATCCGTCAACTTGTCACCCATCGCGTGCTTACGGGTGCAGCAGACGCTTCAAAAGACCTACAGATCGAACTGACTGCGAAGTACACCAAACACTTCGGCGAAGTGTTTGCGGAAGTAGACCGCCACGTTAAAGATCTTTTTACCGAAGCTGTGGCAGAGGGTGAGGAACAAGACAAGTTCGTGCACGCAAAGCTAAAAGTCCGTTGCTTTGAGTTCTTCGAGAGCTTCGATAAAGAAGGTCAAGAAGCGTTAATGGAATGCATTAACGAGCTTATGATGGCAGATGGGAATGCGCATCCAGCAGAGATTAAATTTCGAGCGGAACTGAGTGAACTGCTTGAAGCAGAGCTTGACGTAAAACTGATCGAAGAGGATCGAATTCACCCGGTCAATGTAAGCAACGCTGTAGAAATGAATCTGACGGCACCAAGCCATCCCTTTTTTGATCAATTCGAATACCATTACTCTCGGGATCCGGAGAAGATGAGCCAACAGGTTGCCTCTGATTTAGCGTTGGTACGAAAAGCTATCGATCAATTGAAGCAGCAAAAACAGTTGGGCCACGGTAAACTATCTGGAAAGCAAAAGGTGAGCGAGTTCGAAGATACAGAGTTCCTCGACCAACATGTTTATCTCGTAGCACCCCAAAAACACGACTACGAGCTGCTCGTGCTTGGTGATTTACATGGCTGTTACAGTTGTTTGAAAGCAGCCGTAAACCAATCCCAATTCTTTGAAAAGCTCGAAGCATTTAGAAAAGACCCCGAACAGCATCTTGAACCAAAGCTTGTGTTTCTCGGCGACTATATTGATCGCGGCATGTTCAGTCTTAATGGCGTTTTGCGTGCTGTGCTAGAAATGTATCTGCACGCACCCGAACATGTCTACGTGCTGCGCGGCAACCATGAATATTTTCTCGAGTATCAGGGACAAGTTTATGGCGGCGTAAAACCATCTGAAACCATCAACAGCCTCAAACCTCATTTGCCAACCGAAGTCTTTCGGCAATACATCGAACTTTTTGAAAACTTACCGAACATGCTTTTCTTTGAAGGCATGCTCTTCGTCCACGGCGGTATCGCACGTGACGCTACCCTGAAAGAAAAATACAAGGATCTTTCGAGCCTTAACGATCCTGACATTCGTTTTGAGATGATGTGGAGCGATCCAAGCGTAGCCGAGGTGATTCCCGCTGAACTTCAAAAACAAAGCGCACGTTTTGCCTTTGGACGTTCCCAAGCTGCCTTCTTTTTAAAGCGTGTGGGTTGTCATAGTTTGGTACGTGGGCACGAGAAAATCGAAGAAGGTTTTCGTGCATTTGAGGATGAATCAATCGCCCTGTTTACTCTTTTTTCCGCAGGCGGATGCAATAATCGCGATTTGCCAGAAAACTCAGGCTACCGTTCAGTCACCCCAATGGCCATGACCGTTACTTATCGCCAAGGAGAGCTTTCAATAAGGCCCTGGAAAATTGACTATGAATCGTTCAATACACCAGAGCGCAACGCATTTTTCAAAAGCCCACCTGAGATCAATCACCTAAGCTAGTGTTCGCGTTCGCAACGATGAATACCTAGTGCTTTGATCGGAGCACTAGTAGTCACTCATCGAAGTACACAGTATATTTGCAGCAACATACGCAGCCATCTATGAACAATATACCAATGGAGATTCATAAATGAATACAAAAAGTATCAAGCGTTTAAGCGGCAAGCTAGCTGTAATCACCGGATCGAGCCGGGGATTGGGCCGGGCCACTGCTTTACGACTTGCGAGCGACGGCGCGAATATCGTGATTAACTACAAGAATAACCGCGAAGCGGCCGAGCAAGTCAAACAGCAGGTTGAAGCCACCGGGTCAAAAGCTTTATTGGTACAAGGTGATCTTTCTTCAGTCGCTGGCATTCAGTCTTTTTATGATCAGCTCAAAAAAGAACTCAAGGCAGCCGACTTAGCTGAACGTATTGATATTTTAGTTGCTAGCGCGGGTATTATTCACGAGGCAGTGATCGAAGAGACAAGCGAAGAAGATTTTGATCGTCTTTTTAATCTCAACATCAAAGGCGTTTTCTTTCTCGTTCAAAAAGCGTTGCCGATGATGAAAGAAGGCGGTCGAATCGTAACGCTTTCAAGCGGACTCGCACGCTACAGTATCCCACCTTACATTGCTTACGCCGCCACAAAAGGAGCCATAGAAGTACTCACTCGCTACTTGGCTCAGTATCTTGGGCCACGGGGTATTACGGTTAACTGCATTGCTCCCGGCGCCATCAACACCGACATGAACAAAGAGCGCTTGGAGAACCCACAGTTCAGAAATGCCATTGCAAATGCGGCTGCTCTAAGACGCATTGGCGAAGCAGACGACATCGCCGATGCCATTGCTTTTTTGGTATCGGAGGATAGCCGTTGGATTACGGCTCAGCGCATCGAAGCCAGCGGCGGAGCGATACTAGGTCCACCAGTCTAAATCTTGGCCTGTAGTCTCCTTTCAACCGCAGGGAGAAAAACTTTGCTTTGAACCTTTATTATTCTCTTCTGCGCTCAGTCCTTATGTGATAAAGAAGGGGCGTGAATGAATTTATAGTTCGCTTTAGTGAAGTTTTTCTCCCTTTGTTTGTGGCCATGAGTCCGCTGACGGTGTTGCCAATTTTTTTGGCCATGACCGAAGCTATGAACTCCAAAGACAAATCCTTGTTGGCTCGCCATGCAATTATAACCGGGCTTTTAATAGCGGTAGCGATTATTTTTCTGGGCCAAGCGATGTTTCGCTTCTTGCATATCACGGTAGATGATCTTCGCGTGGCCGGTGGAGTGATTCTACTGCTGATCGCTGTCTATGATCTCATTTTTACACGGGAGCAACGCAAGCAGAGTGATCTTGATCCCGATGCTGGCGTCGTACCCCTTGGCACCCCCATCATCGTTGGCCCAGCCACCTTGGCCACTTGCATTGTGTTGTCCGATAGCCATGGCAAAGCCCTGGTCATCGTATCGATGGCGATCAACATGGCGCTGATCTGGGCCTTGCTGCACTTTGCGGAGTTTGTCACGCGCTTCATTCGCCCTTCTATCGCTCGTGCTTTTGGCAAGGTGATGTCACTGTTTTTAGCTGCTATCGCAGTGGCGATGTTTCGCGTCGGCGTTGCCGCTTTTATCAACTAGTGTTCGGTTGAGTTCGCGAAGCCAACAATCTCCTCAACTACCCATCTGTGACGCTGAGCTGAATGGTACTTTGCTGACCTTTCGACATGATCATGGCATTGAGTTCGAGTTTTTCTTTGCTGTGTTTCAGCCCGAGCATACGATGAACGGGGCTGTTCATTTCTTGCTTTACTTCAAAGTCAGCAAGAGACTTATAAAAATCAGTCACCTTATCCATGCCAGCGTCTGTGCTAAGCGTTAGAGAATAAGTGCTCTTGCCCTTGTTTGTCCCGCCGTAGCTTGCAAGTATTTTAGAGCCCGGATAAAGCTTGATTAGACTCGGAAAACCATCCGGCAACTTTGCCGTTTTGCCCACTTGCAGCTCCGAATCATCCTTTTTGTTTTTGAGGGAATAGCTACCCTTCTTCCCATCAAGCTCTAGGGTTTCGTCTTTGTCTTTGTAAACAAGCTTACCGTTTTTTGCATCAACATCGACCTTGCCGCCGGAAGCACTTTCAATAGCTTTTTCCGCTACCTTCTCCCCAATTTTCTGCGAAACCCAATCACAACCGGCGCTCCCAATCATCAAAACAAAACCAGCACCCGCCAGAAATCCACGATTCATTTGCATTCGATCTCCTCTATCATTCCTGCAACGCTTCAAGCATGTACATAAGCACACCACATTTCCTATTCACGCCGCTATCCATAAAGGCCACTCCTCCATAATTCACCCTCTAGCGCCCCGCCCCAAGGCCATACTGAACTCAATGCAGCTGTCCAACCACTTATTAACAATCATCGCAGCCAAAAAAACACATGCGGGTGCCGCCGGTATCCAAAACCGCCACGTTGCAAAAGTCATAGCATGCACAATTGTCAAAAATACAGGAGTGCATATGAAAGCCCAAGCTTCAGCTTGCTTTCTAAATACGAAAAACCCTATTAGCGCTAGTGCAAGTAAAGTAAATTTGCTGAATACTACGATCAAGCGAAATAGCAATGGTCGTGGACGCGATGTAGTTGAAAGCCATAACTTAATTGAGTTTACACCCCAGCGTTTAAGCGACTGCGCCTTGTGTGATAAGATATACCGCCAAGCGCGACTTTTCAGTATTTTTTGAGTTTTAATTTCTCCGTAACGTTTACGAAGAATTTCTATTCGTTGGCGATCAGGGTGTTTGGCAGGCATTGTTGCTGTATCGTGAACATTACCAAGATATACATTGTAGCCATCGGCGGTGTTGATAAAAACAAATTGATGATGAACTTGGTAATTTCTCAATGTCCACGGCGCTAGTGTCGCGAGAAAAGCGAAAAAAAAGAGCCAAATAGCAATTGATTTCTTCTTCGTTTGAATTAGTTGAAATACAAGGATTAAAATTGTGGGGATTAATGCCACAAAAACTGTACGTGTTAGCAATGCTAGTCCTGCGCTTACACCACACATTAGTGCAAATAGCATAAGCGATGAGCGTGACCGACTGTCCTTTAGACAAAGTGCGCAAAAAATTGAAAACACAACGAATAGCATGAACCACGTCTCGGACATGATAGATCGAGCTACATCGTTGATAGAAGGCAACCAAAGATAGAACAATGCAAACAACATCGCGATGCCTGCCCGCACATTCAGCTTACGCATGCAAGCAAACAAGCAAATTGCTGTGATAAAAAACATCAACTGTTGCAAACGAACAACAACATTTGGATCATCGCATGTACGTAAAACCAACGATGTAACGAAACCAGTCAGTGGTGGACGCCATGTTGTGGGAACCGTTCCAGTATCGAAAGGTTCGCGAAACTCTCCGTCGTGAACAAGTGCATTTGCTTCAAACCAATACGCTTTAGAATCCGAAAACCGAAAAGGTTCTGAATGGCTAAACAGCGTAGTAGCCATCCAGAGAACTATTGCAACTATCAAAGGATAGAACGAGATTTTATGGGCTAGCGTAAAAAAATCTACGATCTTGTTTCCAATAGCAGGTGAACGCATACAAGGTGATTCTTAAGAGCAATAACTTAATAGAGATAAACGGCACCAGTACCATGACCGTCGGACAATTTATTCCCAACATGCCACGCGCCCACTGCCAAGATTAATCCTGTTTCATCCAAAGTCACGTTTGCAAAGCGATCACCGGTTTCGGTAACTGGCGACTTGATGTAGGACTGCTGTGTCCATGCATTGGACTCTCGTCGAAAGAGATAGACAGCACCTGCATCGAGAGCATCATTGTTAACCTGATCGCCACCGATACCATGAGCGTTACCATCTTCAAGCGCCGCACCAACAGCAAGCAGCTGACCATCGCCATTAAGTGCAACATCGAGCCCAAAGACGTCGTCAGCTTCCGTGTTGGATGCTTTGATATAGCTCTGCTGAGACCAGGAGCCGTTACCATCACGTGCAAAGATATAAACAGCGCCAGCATCTGCTGCTGTGTTGTCGAGTTGGTCTCCGCCAATACCAGTAGCAGCACCATCTTCCGCAGAGCAGGCAACGGCTAGCGTATTTCCATCGGAGCTTAAATCGATGCGTATGCCGCATGAATCACCCACGTTAGCATTCGATGACTTAATATAGGCTTGTTGTGACCATTGCGATGTTGCGTTGCGAACAAAAACATACACAGCGCCAGCATTGGAAGACAAATCATCCACAGTGGCGTCAATGCCAGTACCGGAACCATCTTCTTGATGTGCACCCACAGCAAGCGTGTTACCATCCGCGCTGAGTGAAACTTTGTAGCCGAATAAATCGTCGGCGCCCGGCTTATGTGCCTTGATATACGCTTGCTGGCTCCATCCCCCATCGCTAGTGGCTGTGTATACATAGACCGCACCGGAATTTTCTCGTGAATTATTGTTTTGTGCTCCGCCGATGCCTGTTGCGTCGCTATCTTCTGCATAGGCTCCTACGGCCAAGGTCCGGCCATCAGCGCTGAGCGAAACACTTCCGCCGAAATGATCATACGTTTCCGTGTTTGATGCTTTGACATAAGCAGTTTGTGACCACTGGCCATTTCCGTCACGACTAAATACGTAAGCGGCACCAGCCCGATAAGCAGAGCCGTTGTATGCTCCATCAATACCGGTTGAACTGCTACCTTCGTTGACAGCCCCTACCGCTAAGGTGTTGCCACCACTGCTCAACGCAAGAGTATACCCAAAATTAGCGAATCCGCCTGGGTTTGGGGCTTTGATGTACGCTTGCTGCACCCAGCTGTTGGTATCGTCTCGTACAAAGACATAAACAGCTCCAGCGCTTTCTATGGTATTGCCATCTTGGTCAGCATCGATTCCTGGAGATCCACTGTCTTCACCTTGAGCTGCTACGGCAAGCGTGCTTCCGTCAGCACTGATGGCCACTGTCCCGAAACGATCACCTGCTTCAGCGTTGGAAGCTGTAAGGGTGCCAATCGCATCAAGCATGTGATCTTTTGCGCTTACGGCTTCTGAATCGATACACCCACCTTCGTTGCAGGCCTGCAATTTATACACAGCATGGTCCCAATCAAAGGTATGGACCGAAATCGTATGGGCATAATTTGAGCTCGTCTCCGATAGATCATCGCCGAGCTGAGTGAACTCGCCTGAGCCGTCCGCGTCTTCAAGAAGTTTATAGCTCGTAGCGCCATCGATGGTAGCCCAGCCAAAGTTAAGAGTCTTTGTCCCAGCTTCGATGCTGAGCTCTGGCGCTGTCTTCGGTGCATCCGGAGCAATCAGTGTGCACTGACCATTCACTACCTCTAAGCCTTCCGGGCAAATGCTTTCAGTAGAGCACGCCGCTAGGCTAAGACAGGCAAGAACAACGATTTTCTCAATCATTTTCATGTAAAAAGACTCCTTGGCCAATACGGTACAACGACCTTTCTGTGGATACCAGCAGTTATCGGCTCATCGGAGCGCGAAGTTGCGTCGTTTCTAGTTTTTTTTGCTTGCTCCAATTCCTCTTTTTTTCCGGCGCCCACGCAACTCGACCTACGCAGCGTCGATAAGGGGACATGAAATTGTGTGCGTTGCACCACAACCTAGAAGGAAACCATGTCAGTCACGAAATACTATCTACTCAACACTCTACTTCTATGCGGCTTGACGCTTAGCGCCTGCGCCGCAGAAGAAGAGAGCCCAGTCAACGACGATCCGAGCCTCGATACCGATGCCGGCGACGATCCCTTTTTTACAGCGAGCCCCGATGCTTCGGTAGACGATCCAAGCGATGATCTCAACGACACTGCTGATTGCGATCCCAATGCCGATGATCCTCTGGATGCCGACGGCTTTGATGACAATTGCGACGGTAGCGATGGCATCGCGGCCAATCAACTCTACGTGGCGCCTGCTCCGGCGGGAAGCAACAGCAACAACGGGAGCCTTAACGCACCTTTTGCATCCATTGCAGGGGCTTTGGAAAGTCTTGGTGGGGCAAGTGGCGGCAATATTGATGCGATTCTAGTCGCCGCAGGAAGCTATGTAGAAAAAGACATGCTTCAACTTCCGAAAGATCTCAAAAACAGGAAGCTCATACTCGTGGGCGGTTATCTACCACAGGCGGACTGGTCCAGAGGCACGGATCGCAGTGTGCTCAGCGGCGCCAATAGAGTAATACTCCTCAATCAGCTCAGCGGAACAAGTCGAATCGAAGGTTTTGATATCCACGCAGCCAGCGCAACGAAGACAAGCGATAGCTCGATTGCTGTCATGGCTGAAGGCAAAGGAGCACTGCAAATCGTTAACTCCACCATCAAAGCGGGCAAAGGACAGGTTGGAACAGCTGGAAAAAACGGTAAAAATGGCAACAATGGCGTAGCCGGAAAACCAGGATGGGCGCAAGAAAACAAAGATACCGGCGCAACACCTTCGGTCCGATCGTCTTGCGGCACAGTATTCAGCCTATTAACGCGTTCAGGCTACGGCGGTTACAATAACGGCAACGGCGGAAACAGTACACTGGGCGCTGCTGGAGGCAAAGCATCGGGCAATTATGCCGATCGCTTGGGCGCATCCGGCCGCATCGGCAGCAATGGCAAAGATGGGGCCGCAGGTCTCAAACTCGGAACATTCTCCGAGAGCAAATACGCTCCGGCCCTCGCTGGTAGTGGTAGCAACGGGACAATCGGTGCCGGTGGTGGCGGCGGCGCAGCAGCTTATAAGGTCGTCAGTCCCATTAAAAGATATTACATGTCAGGCGGCTCAGGCGGCAGCGGTGGATGTGAAGGTTTTGGAGGCAGCGGTGGATACGGCGGCGGCGCGAGTATTGGCATCTTAGCCAGTGGTATCACTCTCGACTTACAAAACTCTGAAGTCACCAGCAGCAATGGCGGCGCAGGTGGCGACGGCGGTGCGAAGGGCGTTGGTGGATCCGGTGGCGTAGGAGCCTATGGTGGCCAGGCCTACTATGTTCTAGGAGGCAAAGGCGGAGATGGCGGCCGAGGTGGATCTGGCGGCGCAGGCGGTGGCGGCATGGGAGGCTCAAGCTTTGGTATCGCTCTACGCTCCGGCGCTAAGCTCCAGCAATCGCAAAGCACCATCACCCCGAATGCAGGCGGCAAAGGCGGCGTAGGCGGCTCGAAAGGATCGAATACGGGAGCCAACGGACTGAGCTCGGCGATCTATGAGATCAACTGATAGCCGAAAATGCTATCAGCAAGCAAGATAACCCTCCGCATGCCTCATGCATGTGGAGGGTTTGTTTTATCGTGTGGTCCATTCAAGTTGCGCCATTATCATCGCATGATCAGAAAGTCGCCCCAGCGAATTCTGCTCCTTACCATCTACTTGGTAAGCACAATCTGTGTTTCGAAATTCGAGGGTACGCGCCTCGAGGACATTTAGATTCCACAGTGCTCTGCTTGGGTCGGATGGTTCAAGGGCGAAGATGTAGTCTAAACGCCGATCTGGCGTAGGTGGAGCGCATTCACCGATCTGGCTACCCTCGCACATCATGGTTCCCGGAGCATGAGCCGAAAACTTAGAGTGATAGAACTCCTCTAACAAGTCCCTCGGCTTACCGAGACACGATGTACTAAGCAGCTCCAGCATATGATCGTAGTCTTCGCGATCACCAGGAGTTTTCTTTACATTGAGATCTCCCAACAGCAAGATAGGCTCAAGCCTGCGTTGAGGATCCAAACAAAACTTGTTTTCGATAAAAGCGTGTAGAGTGTCAAGTTGCTTGTCTCGCACCTCTTGAGTTGATGCACTGAGATGCGTCGTAATAACATGCACGATAAAACTGATGTTTTGCTCAACGATGTTGATCGATGCGTACAGAAGACCTTTGTTCGGCCAAATATCACTCCAAGACATGGCGCAATAGGGCCAGCTTACAGCAGCCTCATCCAAGTTTGGTGTGCAGGGCTTAATGATCGCAGGACTAAGCTCTGGCAATGAATGAGGAGTCAATAGAGCCAGTCCACCATTTATGACAGTGAAGGTTTTTTGCTGCTCTTTGCATCCGTCAAACTGCATCCCTTGGCTAGGATCCGATTCGCGCCATACCCTACCTTCCTCATCAAAGCATCCCAAGGTGTCGCTGGCTTTGGGTGGCTGATTCAATAGTGAATTTGAAAAACCAGAAGCTACCGCTAGCGATTTCATAAGTCCTGTATCCATGCCTTCTTGAAGCGCCACGATATCGAGCTTCGGCTCGAAGTTTAAAAGACCCGATCCCACAGCCAAAGCCCGACACTCTGGATTGCTTTGTCCGGCAAGGCTATCAAACCAAGCAGGTCGCTGAAAAAGGTTGTAACTCGCAACATTCAGCGTCACGCTTCGAGCACTAGAACTGGAAAACCCAATCTCAACAGCTTCAGGAGGCGTTTCGAGGGAACAACTCATCAACAAAATGACAAGGAACACAACTCGGCAAGGAGTTAAATAGCACATCACTTTCGTAAGCTTGATGTGCTACTCGTGTTCAGTCAACTCGCAGAGGCACACAGGAGATTAGTCCGAGCCACAATTGTTATGCTTACCGATGGCTTTATCGAACTCTTCACAGCCCTTTTTTGCCACGTGCCTTGTACCTTTGAAGGCTTTTTTGGCTGTGTTTTCAATATCACTGCCTGCAGAGTGAGCAGTTTTCTGAGCATTGCGCCCTGTCTCTTTGCTACAGGCTCCTAGACTCATACTCACAAAGACATAAATCCCCAAGAGTAAAGCTATTTTGATTCTGGATGCTTTCACCCGACACCTCTCTTCGAGAACGAATTTTATCTCTTTCATCAGTCAAAGTCACGTGCCGCAAGCTACTTCCAAAGAATCAAGGATGCTAGGACAACTTGTGCGTGCTATGGTGCGCTCCAACAAATCACTGTCCCTATGAATATTGACCTTACAACCCCGGCACTACTCTTCCCAGCTATATCGCTCTTGCTGTTGGCCTATACCAATCGTTTTTTGGCTCTCGCGGCGCTCATTCGAAAACTTCACGACGAGTACAAAAAAGGAGGAAATCAACTCTTACTAGCGCAGATCGCGAACCTTTCTGCCCGCGTACGATTGATTCGCTTGATGCAAGAACTGGGTGTTTTTTCACTCTTGCTATGCGTGGCTGCCATGTTTTTAATTTTTGCCAAATACACGATGGCTGGAGAAATAATTTTTGGCATCAGTCTACTGACCTTACTGGCATCGCTCGCCGTCTCTGTTCATGAAATTCACATTTCGGTACGCGCATTGAACATTCAGCTTCAAGATCTCGAAAAAACGACCAGACTGACAACTCACGCAAACTCTTGATCTGGGCTCTGGTGCAGCGATCGAAATCATTTAGAGGCCTTGCCTAAAGATAGCCATGCCGCGTATGCATGGACTCATGGCGAAGGGAACACAAGCATTACTGTTCTGGGTAGACCTGGAGATGTCGGGTCTCGATCCCAAAAAAGAACATATTCTAGAAATTGCATCAATTGTCACCGACGCGAATCTTAATGCAATCGCCGAAGGTCCTGAACTTGTGATTCATCAACCGGATGAGATTTTGGCCGCGATGGATGCTTGGAACACCAAGCATCACACGGAATCTGGCCTGGTAGAACGCGTAAAAAGATCGAGCATCAGTCTTGAAGAAGCCGAACGACAAACCTTAGAGTTTGCCAGAGCACACTTTCTGAAGGGTCAAGTTCCGCTCGCAGGCAATTCAATTCATCAGGACAGACGTTTTTTGTTTAAATACATGCCAGCGCTTAGCGATTACTTGCACTACCGCAATGTTGATGTTTCAACTGTTAAAGAGCTGGTGCGTCGTTGGTATCCCGAAGTAAGCGAAGCTCTGCCACCAAAGAGAAACTCTCACCGAGCTCTCGATGACATCCGCGAATCCATCAACGAACTTCGCTTCTACCGAGATCGCGTGTTTCGGAAGTAAGCCCCCGAAGAATGTTAGGCGAATTAAAACAGCCGATGGATAAAGAGGAGGCCTTATTCCACCGGCTGCAGGGGTACTGAATCAGGTGTACTACGCCTGAAACAGAATCGTGCTCAACGTTTAGGGCTGCGTCGTCGAGACGTTGTAGTCAAAAACATAGACCGCTCCTTGGTTTTGGATGGAGGGGCTATCTTTTTCACCATGCCCCACGACAAGTCGCTGACCATCAAAATCAAGTCGCGCACCAAAATGATCGCCTGACTCACCACCAGGGGCAGTGATGGTCTTTTCATAGGACCATATATTGTCTAATCGTGAACGCGTGTACACGAACACCGCCCCTTTGGTGGTTGCCTCGCTTACATGAAACGGCGCTCCAACAAAAAGGGCATCGTCTTTCATGCTCAATGCAAAACCAAACTGATCGGCTGCCATAAGCTCGCTAGGCTGAAGCATGGTGACGTAACTCCAAGCACCGCTTGCATCGCGATGATACAAACTCACCGCTCCAGTTGATCCGTCTCTACGCAGATGGCCTACTGCAAGATCGTCCCCGTAGACTGCAACCGAAGCCCCAATTTCTTCATCGCTTTGCATCGGAGCAGGTGTGGCAAGTACTTCTGCATCCCAATAGCTATCTGAAACACGGCTTAGAACTTCAACGCCGCCCGCTCCAGCAGAGTGCGAGTCATCCGGATTCCAACCTGGGGCACCAACCACAAGGGTTTCGCCATCAAAAGCGAGCGCTCGACCAAAACGACGGTACTCGTTGTACGAGTCCCCCGCGTATCGAAAGCTGCGTTGCCAACGACCATCGTCTTCGCGCTTATAAATATAAATCGCGCCGTAGTCTTGTTTTGGCCCTTGATCTTCTAAATACGCACCCACGACAGCATAGTCGCCGTGAATCACAACAGATGAAGCATACGTTGTTGAGTTTGGAGCAGTATATTCTATATCGAGAAGCTGAGTTTCTTTCCAAACACCATCCTCGTTCTTCTCGAAGATGTAGGCTGCGCCCTTAGGAGTGCCCAACAGATCGCGGTTGTAGCTTGCGCCAACAATCAAACGCTTCTCGTGCATTGAAGCAGCACCGCCAAGACCTAGAAAATCGTTTGCTTCGGCGTCACTTACGGTGATTTTTTGGATTTGCTTCCAGGATCCCGTCTGATCGCGCTCAAAAAAGTAAGCAGCTCCTGCTTTGCTCGCAGCATCCGAGTCATCACTTGCTGCGACAAACAAATCATCACCGTCAACAGCAACGGCTGCGCCGAAATAGTTCGATTGCAAATCTTTGGCAGTAATAATGCAATGTGGATCGCAATCTTGAAGATGAACTCCATCCGCATTGACGCCATCCGAACTGCTTCCATCTAGACTCGAAGTGCTGCCTTTTTGTTTCGCGTCAACTACGGATTGCGGGAAACAGGCGCCATCAAGTGCTGCAAGGTTATCCGGACATTCGGCAGACTGTGCGCAACTAGCGCCCAACCCAACCGCAAATAACGCAAACCAAATCCATGATGCTTTTTCCATACTACTTCTCCACGCTAAATAATCTTCTTTGACTGTTTATCGGTGGCAGGTAGGAGAAGTTGCGTGCGAGACACACAAAGCCTGCTGCAGCGCAATCAATGGGCTGTTCGAAACGCACAAAAGTCCGGTATTTTCAAAGAAATAGAACTTTTTTAACGAGACACGGAGCAAAACAGTGCTAAAACGCCCGGGATTATGCAGGGAGCAAGCCTAGCCAAGCCCGGGATAGTTATCAGCTCGGAAGAAAAAGCCGTCGCCGTGACCGAAAGCGCTCGCGTTGGCTACCTGTACAATTGGGATCGCTTAAGGTTAATCGCAGCGATCGACCCCATGGCAATCCATGTGCTTGGAACGCACGTGTTTTTAGGCATTGGGCTACCAATGTTCTTGGTGCTTTCGGTTGCACTTAGTGTGGCCAAGCCTAAACCGCCGCCCACCGAACGATTTATCCTAAGACGATGGCAGCGCATCGTGATTCCTTGGATATTTTGGTCCTTAGTCATCGGCGGCATTCGCGCCTATTACGTTTACAAAGCAGGAGAACCTGCGATGGGTTGGTTTAAAACAAGCATGTTGTTTTATGGCCCGCGAGATCATTTGTGGTTCTTACCTTTCATTGCTTGTTTTGGAGTGCTGGCCCACTTCATTCACAAGGCGACCTGGCGTTGGCATCCCGGAGTGCTTTGCATCGCAAGCGTGATTGTTGCTGTTTTTGCTGCTTGGATTCCGACCCAATTTAATCTCGAATGGCCCTACCGACAGTGGGTTTTTTCCCTGCCCACTCTTCCACTGGGTTTGGCCGTAGGACGCATGCTTTCTTTTCAGAAGAACATGACAAACCTTCGTCTTTGGGCACTGCTTTTGTTTGCTATTTACGCCGTCCTAGGCTGGAGCATGTATCACTTTATCGAGCCAGTCATGAAAGTTTACTTGATTCGTTTTGGCGGCGGTCTATTGGTGCTTACGATAGCAACGTGGTTGCCTAACTTTCTCGATAAATGGACTGCTAAAATTGTTCCGAACATGCTTGGACTCTACGTGCTTCATCCATTGGTGTTTGCGCTTTTTCTTACGCCTTACCTCAAAGAGCACGGTCTTATCGACGTTCCATCCATCCGTCTGTGGTCTACTTTCTTCGGCACCTTTGCCTTCGTGGCTTTACTAAGACTCACCCCTTTGAAACGGGTATTGTAAGTTGTGTCTATGGAGGATTGAAAAGCATTCGCATTCGCATTCTGATTGAGTGCTGCGTCGGAGCCTTCAAGACCACCAACTGCGTATGCCAAAATTCTCGTTCATCCCCACAATCTCTTAACGCGCCACATGCAGACGCTCCGACGCAGCACTCAATCAGAATGCACACAAGACTTTTTGCACCAGTTCATTGGTCCGGGTTTCTCACGCTATGTACTTTTTCGATGCACAAGCACCATTTGATCGTAGCCGTTACATGAAATGCGCAGCAGCAATAGGCCGGCAAGGAGGGTATTGATCCTGAGCGTCTGCATGTGGCGCATTGAATGAACCCGATGGTAAAGAAAAAGGTGTGCGCCTTCCGCAGTTTGTGGTCTTGAAAGCTCAGGATCAATACCCTCCTTGCCGGCGAACGACGCTATCTAGGTATAGAAAAAGACTAGTAGATACGTATATGACAGAATCATGACATGGGGATGGCTTGGGGCTGACTGGGGTTGGTTAGCTTTGGGACATGGAAATCGCATCGAAACATCGTTTCTCTTATATTCATCCGGGCAGCTGGCCCTTTTGGGCAATTCATCTCATCGCCATCGCCGGCTTGTTTTACTTTGGCTGGTCATGGACTGGATTTGCGCTTGCGCTTGCTTCTTATGCTGTGCGCATGTTTTTCGTGACGGGTGGCTATCATCGCTACTTCTCGCACCGCAGTTATAAAACCTCGCGCTGGTTTCAAGCGGTCCTGGCATTTTTTTGCAGCACCACAGCTCAAAAAGGCGTGCTCTGGTGGGCAGCTCATCACCGCGATCATCACAAATATTCGGACAC
This sequence comes from Myxococcales bacterium, assembly GCA_016699535.1. Classification (NCBI taxonomy): domain Bacteria; kingdom Pseudomonadati; phylum Myxococcota; class Myxococcia; order Myxococcales; species Myxococcales bacterium. The sequence goes on along the minus strand of CP064980.1, from coordinate 929,238 downwards.
AGAAAATGATGTGCATTCACCCGCACGTCATGGCTTTTGGTACTCGCACGTCGGATGGATTTTGAACCCTAAAACAAACGGCACCGACTACGATCGCGTCAAGGACCTTGCCAAGTTTCCAGAACTGGTCTGGCTCAACCGCTGGCACCTTATCCCACCCGTGATCTACGCCGTTGCCTTCTATCTTGTGGGCGGATGGTTTGCTTTGTTCTGGGGCTTTTTCTTTTCCACCGTTCTGTTGTGGCATGGCACCTTCACCATCAACTCGCTCACACATCTTTGGGGTAAACGCCGTTTTGAGTCCGGCGATGACTCTAAAAACCACTGGCTCTTGGCAATTATCACGCTGGGAGAAGGTTGGCACAACAACCATCACTATTATCAGAGCAGCACACGCCAGGGTTTTTATTGGTGGGAATACGACATCACTTACTATGTGATTCGCATGCTTGGTTTTGTGGGCCTTGTATGGGAAATCCGCGAACCTCCAGCGCGTATTCTCGAAGAAGGCCGTCAAAACAAACTTACTCGCGCCCCTTCCGTAACGACGCTCAGCCCCAAGCAAACCGCCTAGGAACCCCCCTAACCCTGTTTTTCCATTGTGGCCCCAAAACTGGGCCGGGCAACAATAACATTTAGCCAGCTAAGAACGGCAGAGCTTTTTGCAAAAGCAGGGTGCTCAGGGCTGACTTTAGATAATTGCCTTACAAATGGAAAAACATGAATATCAGCCAGGCTCATCGCATCGCCCATAAGATACGGTGTTTTACTAAGCTGATTTTCTAGCTTTTCGAGATGCTCAAATAAAAGCCGTGTGGCTTCTTTAACTTCATCGTCGCTTAATCGTGATGGTCCATATTTGTAACGGTCGACCTCGGGCTTAAAGATATGGTTGCACCAATAGGTCCAAAGGCGCACTTTCGCGCGCGCGTCTGGACGATCGGGCATAAAACTTGGCTCAGGGAATATCTCATCGAGGTATTCGGTGATGATAGCCGACTCATAAAGCACAAGATCACCATGCACGAGCACAGGAACTTTGGCTTCCGGATGCATCTTGCGTAACTCTTTAGAAAAATCACGTAGCTTTTCTTCAACTACACTGAAGGGCACGCCTTTTTCATGTAAAGTAAAGCGCACACGCATCGCAAAGGGGCAACGACGATAGGAATAGACCGTAATAGGCGCTTGCTTTTTTAAATTCTCACTCATGGCCTAACTGACTAAACCTGTTGAGCCACAAATACACCATCAAAGATAGCAGCCATATCATCGCTGTTCTCCTCGCTAAGCACACTGCGCAAACGAATCGTGGTTTTGCCCTTTTCTTTGAGCGTCTCAATAAATTCTGTCTGCGATGCAGGCTTCGGAGCTAGCGATGTAGCCACAAAATCATTGTGCACGGGTCGCAAGTAGCGCATTCGACTATCTTGAATTACAATTTCCGTTCGAGCCCCAGCTTCTTTGCAAAACAAAAAGAGCAATGCCCAAGCACTCACCGTGCAAAGCCCAACAATGCTTACACCAAAAGCTGTTTTTTTATGATTGAGATTGGGCGTAAGCGGTGCCCAAAGAATCACTTTTTCCGAAGTGCCGAGATGCACCGCAATTCCCATCGCTTGGGTTAATGGGATGTGCTGATGAATGTAGTTTTGAAGATCCAGTGGACTCATGACATTAATTAAAATTCTGTACCGACCAGATACCGCTATCACCGCCATCTGCAAAGCCGCAAGCGACTTTGGTGTAAGCTTCATTGGTCATGTTGATATAATGGCCATGCTGGGCGTAAGGCTCGCCAGGGCCTTCATTCCACATCTGTTGCAAACATGAATCGATCACCGCTGAGTTGGTGGCACGACCCGGACATTCATTTTGCGCACGGCCACCCGATGAACAAATTTCGTCACCAAAGCCCGCGTGCGCACCATGTGTTATGTCATATTCTGCATGCTCTGCGGCGCAAGCCTCTCCTTCGGCCCAGCGCTGCAAAGGTGGCAAGCATTGACATTCCCAGCGCAATTGATTGATTCGATCAACGCAGTCTTGCAGCAGATCATCACTGGCAACTGCAGAAGACGGCATGCAATCGGCAAGCGGCTCGCTCAGCGGACCGTTTTTGCAACGATCATCCGTGTTTGCGGCATCGTAGAGTGATGTTGCATCATTTTGAGCATCAACCCCACTATCGTTATTGCCTTTGGAGTCCGAATCATCACCACAAGCTACAAGGAAAAAAATCGAAGCCATAAAGATGACTTGGTATTTGGATGCTTCCTTCATTGCCCATGAGCATAACAAAAGCCTGAGCAAATGGCATGTTTAGCTTCTAGCCACGCTTTTTTCGAGGCCTAAACGGGTGCAGAAAGCGCAAAAAGGGTCGCACTGCTCGCGTTTGAATCCACAGCTTTCCTTGCCCGGAAAACGTACACACCAACGCTTCGCCACCAAAGAAGAAAGTTTTAAGTTTGGAGGAAAGATTCAAACCCGGCATGATGCCAACTTTGTAATTAAGCGTCTCTTCGAAGGCAACAATATAACCCGTATCAACGATGTAGTGACCTTGCACATCGATTTCGATAAGGCCGCCGTAGGTGTTGAAAAACACATCCCCCTCACCCGTCGCCTGAAGAAGCACCAAGCCTTCACCTGAAAAAAATCCTTTGGCGCCCTGCCAAGAACCAGTGATCTGCACCCCTTCAGTGTTTGCAAGATAAGAGCCCCTTTGCAGGTAGAGGGTCTGACCTTGCAGACGGTAGTGATTGATATCGCCCATCGGACCAGGTGCAAAAGTCACTTCCGAAGGCCGCCCTTTGGCAGTAAAGGTGTTAACGATCATGCTTTCCCCACCAAAAGCACGCCCAAGGGATTTCATGAGCCCACCTTTAAGCCCTGCTTTCATGTGCACCGATGGATCCATCGAAGCCATCGCCGAAGGCTCGGCTTGGATCTTTTGTCCCGGCTGAAGTTGCACCGAAAGCAATGCAAAGTCAGGCTGTTGTTCAATATTAAATTGCAATGCTTCACTCATGCTTTTAATTCCTCGGTTTCAATTTTGGGCCAAGCAGTTTTCCAAACGAGGGCGGGTTGTGGGTTTGACAATAAAGCTTGCCTTGCCCTGAGAACTTACACACTAGACCTTCACCACCAAGAAAGGATCCAATCCAACTCCCCGTGGCCTTGCCCACGCTAAAACGCAAGGTATCTTCAAAGGCCACAATATGTCCGGTGTCTACGACGTAGTTGTCCTTCACATCAATTTCGTAAATTGCGCCAAAACTATTTAGGAGCAAATCACCACTGCCACTGCATTTGACCCAAAACAAACCTTCACCGCCAAACAGTCCTGCCGTGATCCCCTGCCAGGTGGCGTCAATATCGATGCCATGTGTTGAAGCAAGCCAGCTTGAGCCTTGCACGATCATCGAAGCACTTTCCAAACGATGGTGAATCACGTCGCCAATGTTCTTGGGTCCCACAAAAATTTCTTGGCCTTCAGTCTGTGCAGTGAAGTGATTTAAGAAAAAACTCTCTCCTGCAAATATGCGACGTAGCTTTAATAGGCTTCCGCCGCCTCGCTTAAGGCTACTGGTTTCAACTTGAAGTCCCGTAGACATCGCTACCATCGATCCCACTTCAGCCGTCAAGGTCTCGCCTAAAGACAAGCGAACCTTTGCGATTGCCGCAGCAGGACGTTTTGTGATTTCTACTTGCATGATCTAGTTCCTCATTTAGTACAAATGCGCGTTGGTCCACGCGGCAAGGCCATCCATGCTGCGCGATTGCATGTAAATCTTGCCCTGGCCACGCATGCGCGCCACAAGCCCCTCGCCGCCAAAAAAACTGGAAAACACCCCACCTGCAAGGCCCAAGCCAATCGATAGAGTAGGCTCATAGGCAACCAAGTGCCCTGTATCGACGATGTATTCATTTTGAACTTCACGCTCGAAGATGCCGCCGTAGGCTCCGATCCAAACGATGCCGCGACCAGAAACCTTAAGCCGAAACAAACCTTCTCGATTGATCCAGCTACGAATACCGGCATAGCCCACACCAAGTTTGATACCACTTGTACACGCGACAAATGCGCCGGGCTGCAAGTACATCATGGTGCCATGCAATTCGATCGGTACAATGTCTCCGGGAAAGGCCTGACTCAGCACGAGATCCGAACTTGCTTTGTGCTTGGGACAACTAAAGACGTTAACAAACATAGATTCTTTACCAAAAATGCGCCTTAGCAGAGCCGGCAAAAAACCACCATTAAACTTGGTTCTAATCTGAGTGCCTTCGTCCATGCTGACCATGGCATCTGCCTCAGCCATGATGAATTCGCCTGGAACTAACTTGAGAAATATTGCGGCAAACGAAGGTTTGTAACGAATATCAGCTTCCATTCTCTTTTCCTTTAGGTACTGCTTTTTCTTCTTTTGTAGAGGACATTTTGCCAAACGAAGCTTGAACCGCATCCCAATCGATTGCTAGCTCCTTTGGGTGAAACGAGGTCTTGGGCCGATACCTTTCGACTGCCTTGATGCGCTCCTTGTGACTGGGATGGCTACTCATCCACTCAAGATAGTCAGGAATATCGCCTTGTTTTTTCTCGAGCCGCTCAAAGAAACGAGCCAACGCAAAGGGATCGAGTCCCGCTTGATGCATGATACGAATTGCATCTGCATCCGCCTCTGATTCCTGCACGCGACTGTAGTTGTTGATGGTGGAAAGCGTTAGCAGCTCTTTAGCCATCGCCAAAACACCACCCACATCACCGACCAAAACCTCGACCACGCCAACAATCCCTACGGAACGCAGCAAGCGCGTTACACCATGCCTTCGTGTGACATGAGACATCTCGTGAGCCAATACCGCTGCCACTTCGTCTGGATGCTCCGCATTTTGCACTAAACCACGAAAGACGATCATCTGACCGCCGGGCAGTGCAAAAGCGTTAACCATCGAACGATCGACCAGTTTCAAATCAAATTTCCAGCGCCCTTTAGGGTCTGCTAAAGGCTCTAGCCGTTTCAAAATTACTTCAAGCGCATCACGGGCGACTTTGGCGTCGCTAAGCGGCAAGTCGCCGCGCATCTGCGCCATGCCTACTTTGCCAAGCTCTTTGTCCACTTGCGTAGGAATTGCATCCTTAAGCCATGATGTTTTCACAACGATCACAAACACAGCCATGCTCAATGCAAAAGCCACAACTCCAAGAATGCTCCAGCCAACCTTAACCTGCATGCTTTTGCGAGCCATCGCCTCAACAAGCGTTTGCAACTGCTTCTGAGAAGGGCCTTTGCTTGAGCGCGCCAGGGCACTCAAAAAACCCCTCTCTTCGCTGTACACCGTCACGCTGCGCTCGGCATTGCGGCAAAACACCATCTTGCCACTTGCTCCGCCTACTTCAGCGTGAAGCTCCGAGTAAGGAATCATAAACGACTGCGTCTCTGTTTCAGCGCAGATACCTTCTGCTTTGATTTGCAACTTTGCAACAGAGCGCCCTCTTTCGAGGCTATCGCTAAACACTCCCCCACTAAATGCATGCATGCGTGGAACTCTACCTGAAGGAGGATTTTTTCGCACTTTTCTTTTAGGCCAATGAACACTAAGATTTTTAAGGTGAAAATTCATGAATCCACAACTTGATGCACTTCTGTACGAAGCGCTGCACTATGGCAGCCCCGGCGACATCGCTTTTTACAAAGCGCTTTGTAGAAACAAATTCAACATCCTTGAACTTGGATGTGGATCGGGACGAATGCTGCATGCTTTAAGAAAAGCAAACGAAAACTCACCGGTCTCGATCAGGATGAAGCCCTTCTCGCTCGCGCAAAAAAAAGAGTACCCGAAGCCGCTTTCCTTCAACAAAACATGATTGACTTCAAAACAGATCAACGCTTCGATGCCATCCTGTCTCCCTTCAATACATTGTACTGTCTAAGCAGCCCTCAAGAACGACTTCGCTTCTTTTCCTCAGTCAAAAATCACCTCGCCGATGACGGTATCTTTGTGTTTGATGTCTGGAACGCGAGCCATGCAGAAGAAAACTTCGACACACACGATACCGATGCCCATTTTCTCACAACCATCGATGTTGAAGATCAAAGCTGGCACGTCTATGAACAACATCTTTGGAGTCTGCCAAATCACTCGCTCGAAGCACGCTACCGGTTTGTTCCTGCCAGCAAAGATTATGTACCGCTTTCCCAATCCATTGTTCATCACTATGTCTCAGCAGAGTGGCTCAAAGAAAACCTTCAACAGCAAGGGTTCAACGTGCGCTTCTTTGGTGATTTTAACCAAGGCTCCTTTGATGAAGACTCCGAGCATTGTATCGCGATATGCCAGCTTTAGGAATCAACGATCACTACTCAATGCAACCAACACGCTCATGGGCCATCGCTAGCGCATCATACCAAATGTCATAGGCGTGGGCATCGTCGGTACTGACACCAAAGCTAAAGGTCGAGCCATCGTAGTTAGGTGACCAATGATCGGGGTCATTATACCAAGTATCATCGGTTGTGTGAAAATCAGACACTTCTTGTCCATCGATCCAAACTTGTGTGGCATCGTTTTGTCCATCAAACAACATCTCAAAACAGAACCAAGTATTGGCTTGCAACTGATGCTCCGAATCCGGCGTGGAATCGCCCGGCTCACTGTATGCATCTCCATCTGCCCAAATGGCTGACTCATCAAAACCCATCACCGTAATAGCAAAATCATTGCGAAGCGCGGCCAAGCTCACCGAAGCATGGAGCCACCATTCATCAGGATTGTAGTCCGGACCCACAGCCGTAATAAAAAACGGATGCCATCCTGGTAAACTTAAGTCCTCAAAACGCATGTAGACCCGCAAATACACTTGTTGATCGGGCGCAGCGATAGGTGTTTTGTTTGCAAAAGACTGACCTCCCCAAAAGCCGTTGGCACTGCCTGCTGAAACATGCACCGATCGTGAACCTTCCGCTGCCGTGCTTTCATCAATTACAACAGCACCATCTTGGAAATCAGAGGTCCATAAATCCAAATTGAGTGTGCCGCTTGCCTCAAAATCGTCACACAATATCGCAAAGGACGGACATGCCGCACCTGCTGGAAAAGACGGTGTCTCGGGCGTTGATGCATCGCCATTGCCCGCATCGCCCGATGCAGTGGCTGTTTGGCTATTATTCGAGGAAACAGCGTTCGGATCGCCCGTCTGCGCGGCATTCGAGCCACCGGGACCATCCACGTTTCCCATACATGAACTGGAAAGTATAATTGTAGCGCTGAAGCAGATACTCTGCCCACCCGCCGCCTTTAGTGCTCCGAGCATTCCCATGCTAACTCTCAAATGCAAAGACTGTGCCGCCAAAACTCTATTGATTTTATTTAGTTATTTTATTCAATGGGCACAGAATAGGCGCTTGCCCTATCCATAGAGAGCCTTTGATGCGCACGCCGAGCTCAGCGCAAAGCAGCGCGGAGCTATCACGACCCTTCAACGTCCAGCACCATTGAAACTCGCGGACGCAAAGCTACCCCAAGAAGATCTTCTAAGTAGCAAAGTCATGTTATGCTTCGCGTCATTCATTAAGGAGCATAAACATGTGTGATTGCACGCTATTTTATCTGTGTTGGGGCCTTGGGGTTATTGTTTTTATCGGCTTGATGTTTGTAGGCCGAGCCTACCTGTCATTACTCCTGGGCGCGGCAATTGCTCTTTTACCGTGGATACTCAGCGAGCAGATTCAATCCACCACATTTCGTATCTTGGCTGGGCTCTATCTTGCGTGGGCGCTTGTCTTCGGCCTCCGCCCCTTGCGCGCATTGCTCATCTCATCCTGGGTGATGAAAATCATGAAAGGTATTTTGCCGCGCATGGGTGATACCGAACGCATCGCACTTCAAGCCGGAACTGTATGGTGGGACGGTGAACTTTTTTCTGGCAAACCCAACTGGAAAAAATTACTGAAATTTAAAAAACAAGGACTCTCTGACAAAGAAAAAGCATTTTTAGACGGACCCGTGCATGAGCTTTGCGGCATGCTCGATGAGTGGCGAGTTCAGCAACAAGGTGATCTTCCTCCGGAAGTTTGGAACTTCATCAAAAAGCACCGTTTCATGGGAATGATCATTCCCGAGGAGTTTGGCGGTCTGGGGTTTTCAGCCATCGCACACTCTGCAGTGGTCACCAAAATCGCCAGCCGAAGCGTTACCGCTGCCGTCACGGTCATGGTGCCAAATTCTTTAGGCCCTGCCGAACTGCTTCTGCACTACGGAACAGATCAGCAAAAGAAGCACTACCTGCCGCGCCTCGCGCAAGGTCACGAAATCCCTTGTTTTGCACTCACTGGCCCCGAAGCAGGCAGCGATGCTGCAGCAACGCAAAGCATCGGAGAGATTTGCAAAGGCCACTACGAAGGCCGCGAAGTTCTTGGGATGAAACTCAACTGGAAAAAGCGTTACATCACGCTTGGACCCGTATCCACTGTTATTGGTCTTGCCTTTCGGCTCAAAGACCCTGACAAGCTGCTCGGGGACAAAGAAGATTTGGGCATTACCTGCGCTTTGATTCCAGCTAAACTTCCTGGCATCACCATCGGCGCAAGACACGATCCCATGGGTGTGCCCTTTCACAACGGCCCGAACACAGGCGAAGATGTGTTTGTCCCGCTGGACTTTATCATCGGCGGAAAAGAAAACGCTGGCCAAGGCTGGCGCATGCTTATGGAAAGTTTGGCAGCGGGACGTAGCATCTCACTTCCTGCTCTATCGGTTGGTGCAATTGAGCTTGCAGCGCGCGTCACCGGCGCCTATGCAACCGTACGCGAGCAGTTTGATACGCCAATTGGTCGGTTTGAAGGTATCGAAGAGCCTTTGGCACGCATTGGTGCAAGTGCATACTGGGCCAACGCAGTCCGGGTGCTTACCGCTAGTTCGGTTGACGCTGGAGAAAAACCTGCGGTAATTTCGGCCATCGCGAAATGCTATCTAACCGAAGCCATGCGCTCAGTCGTAACCGATGCCATGGACATTCGCGCAGGAGCTGCCATCTGCCGCGGGCCACGAAACATATTGGCACGTGCTTATGCAGCAGCACCCATTGGCATCACCGTTGAAGGCGCCAACATTCTCACCCGATCGATGATCATCTACGGGCAAGGCGCCATTCGCTGCCATCCTTTTGTGCAACATGAAATGATGGCTGTCGCAGATCGCGATCTGAAAAAATTTGATTGGGCCTTTTTCGGACACGTCGGCTTTGTATTTTCAAGCGTGGCGCGTGCTCTTGTGCTTGGAATGACAGGTTCACGCGGTGCCATGACCGGTGTTAGCGGAGCGGCCGGAAAATGGCTTGCTCATCTAACACGCATGAGCACTAGCTTTGCGCTCGTATCGGATATCGCCATGGCCACCCTTGGTGGATCTCTCAAGCGGCGTGAAAAAATTAGCGGCCGACTCGCCGACGCACTCGCATGGCTTTACATCGCATCAGCCACTGTAAAGAAGTATCACGACGAAGGTCATCAAGAAAAATACACGCCGATGCTTGAGTGGTGCTGCACCCACGCCTTGTACAAGATTCAAGAAGCTCTCAGTGGCGTGCTTGATAACTTGCCCATGAGGCCTGCTGCTTTTTTGATTCGTTCGATTATTTTCCCGTGGGGAAAGTGTTTCAAAGAACCCAGTGATGCACTCGGCTCTTTAGTTGCACGTGCACTGCTCGAAGACAAAGAAGAGCGCGAAGAGCTCACACGCGATATCTACATTCCACCTTCGAACGAAGCTGGTCTCGGTAAGCTCGAAGCTGCCTTGGACAAAGCCGTTGATGCCCTCAAGGTTGAGCGTAAAATTCGTGATGCCATTCGCGAAGGCAAAATCGATAAAGCACCAGGCGATGCCCTGGTTAATAATGCTTTAGAAGCCGGAATCATCAGTAAAGAAGAAGCAAAACTGATTGAACTTGCTGATGAAGCCCGCAATGAAGTCATTCGAGTGGATGCCTTTGAATCGCATGTTTTCCGCACCATGCATTCAAGACCGCCGGCTCCTTTGGCAAAAGAAGTCTAAACAACACCAAAAGTGATCTAAATACCATGCGAGGCATTGACCTTCTTCGTATGAGCATTATGTTTTTGGGGATGAAAGGCCCGTCATGCTAGCGGAATAGTTCACGCAGCACGGCGAATAGGCCTTTACTATAAGGGGAGCGCCATGGAATTTGATAAAAGTGCACTCACAAAGCTTCAACAACTTCGTGATGAGCTTAAGCTAAAAAGCCATCTGCTAAAAAACGAGCTCAAAGATGACTGGGATAAGCTCGAAAAAGAATGGGAAAAAAACCAAGAAACCATTACCCGCCTAAAAAACGCGGCCAATCAAACCGCTGGCGGATTAAAAGAAGCCGGCCGTGCAGGCCTAAGTAGCCTCAAAGAAGGCTACCAACACATCAAAACCGCCCTAGAAAACCGAAACTAGTGCTCTAGTGACAGGCAGCGTCAAGTTGCGGCTCATGTTTGCGCATGGTAGCCACATGGCATCCTTTAATAACAATGATAATCCCCATCGAAGGAGGTTTCTTTCATGAAGAATCGTGTAGGACTTCTTAGTTTTTTTGTATTTCTATTTTCTTTCGGCCTTGGTTGCGGCGGCAGCAGCGCTCAGCAGCAAGATACCACACCCAACATAGAGCAGCAGTGTCCTTGTAAAACGTGCAAAAGCTGCGCTACTCCAGGAAGCTGCAAACAGTGCCAAAACTGTCCCCACAAAAACGAAGCCGGCAAATGCCCACACTGCGCAAAGAACAAAGGCATGTGCACGCAGGGCTGTCCGGCCTCAAAAGCGACTGTCACCGAAGAGACTCAGCGCGCTTCGCTCGATAGCTGCCCTAACCCGGCCAATCACTGTCTTGAAGCAGGCATTCTTTTTGTTGGTAAAAAAGAATTCGATCGCGATTATGTCTATGTCGAGCCTGCGAAACAGCTAAGCCAAGCAGACACCAAAGGCGAAGCAAAGTTTCAAAGTGTGCGTACTGGAAACGAATTTCAGGGCAAACATGTTTACCGCACAAAAGCAGCGAATCCAAAGCAACTTGGTCTAGGTAAGCTAGTGATTTTACCTTTCAACAAAAGGCAACGCCTCCAACAAGGCCCTAAGTCACGCGAGGATGCTTATCAAACACGCTGGTGGCTCACTCGCATTGTTGGTATGGATGACATTGATGAAGGCTTTGTCACCGTTGCAGGCGGACACAAAGTCAACGTCAACGCCCTAAGGCTCATCGAAGGTGACGATTCGCCTGCAGTAACCCTTGCCGGAAGCGAAGATGGCGATTTTCTTACGCCAAACCATGTGTTCATTGCCGACAGCGATATTCCTGAAGTGGGTTTCATTTTTGCGCACGCGGGCGTTGTGCTCAAAGACAGCAAAAGTGGCAAACCTACTGTGCTTCGTTTAGCCGACGGATGGACCGGTGAGGTCAAGCATGTTTATAGCTCGCAAAAAGCATCGCAAGACGATCTTAAAAAGGGCGTGCAAGTCATCATGCCTTACGAGCAACAAAATGGGATCTTTATCAAAGCCCAAAATGAAGAAACTGCGCACAACAAGCGTTGGTGGATTGCGAAAATCGTGGACACCAGCGAACTTGATAAAGGCTTTATCAAGGTGAACAAAGGCTACCGTGTCAGTGTCGATGCCGTGCGTTTAATCGAGAAGAAGTAGTCTTTTCGCCTACATCACAAAGAGAGAGATGAAATCTCTTAAGACAGGGACCTGCCAGAAATGGCAGGTTTTCTGCTATAAATACGCCATATTTGGCATATTTTTGATGTATTTAATGACATATCTGGCAGATGCCGCTTTTCACGCAACTCGCTTTTGAAGCTGCCGATAAAGCTTAGTGAAAGGAGATAAGCCACCGTGAACTGGCGGCTTTTCAAAGCGAGGTATTTATGAACACAAACAAAAACACATCTCTGGCCGCTAAACGCTCATTGCTAAAGGATCAAAAAGGTCTCTCAACGGTGGAGTACATCATCATTCTGGTTCTGATTGCAGTGACAGGCATCATCGGTTGGCAGAACTTCGGAAAAACCGTGAAAGGCAAAATCGAAGGAGCCAATCAGACCTTTCAGGACGACGTTGTCTCTGGTTCGGACAACGGATCCCCCGAAAGCAACTAAATCATGGTTATGCCAAAAAGTCTGCCACTACGTCTAAAACGTACGTGGCAGGCTCTTTTCCAAATATCAATGCAGCTGAGACCATGCGAGCGTGGCGCTATCTACGCCGAATACATCACCTTGGTGGTTCTGGTCACTTTGATCGCTGCCTTACTTGTCGCAGGGCTTGGCATTCCTCTTGTGCGGCAATACGATTTAGCGCGCACTATTTTGCTCGCTCCCATCCCGTAAGCCTCGGCTTGCACTCAGATAGCCTCACCGAAATCACTCCTCGGGCCACGGCTATTTGTATTTATTAAACGCTATTCTTTATCTCTCTTTTCGACGATCGCAGGCAACTTCCAAATCAGCTCGCCGATAACAGAAGCATGAATCCCATCATTACAAAGGATCAATCATGCCAAGTTTAGCCGAATGGATAACGCTCAGTGTGTGCGCAGTGGCCGCTTTCACGGATTGGCGCCGTACAACTATTCCAAACTGGCTTACCTTCCCGGTTTTGATTCTCGCGCCCATTTACGCGGCAGTGCTTGAGTTTCCTTGGGGCCTGATTCGCTCTTTACTTGGAATGGTTCTGTGTGGCTTGGTGCCCCTGCTTTTGTTTTACAAGCGCGCGGTTGGCGGCGGCGATGTCAAGCTGCTTGCAGCCGTTGGGGCGCTGTGTGGCTACATGATTGGCATTGAGATCCAACTCTTTGCTTTCATCATTGCAGCGATCTACGCCTTGCTTGCACTCACTTGGAAAGGTCTGCTTTGGCGTACGCTGAGCAATACTTTTTTCCTTTCATTCAATGTCTTTTTGCCCAAAGAAAAAAGGCGAACGATTGAACCCCAGCTTTTAAGCAGCTTACGCTTTGGTCTTCCCATTTTCAGCGCTGCCGGCCTGAGCATCGCGCTAAGGAGCATTAGCTTATGGGGCTAGGCGTGCAAAAACTGATCAAAGCAGAACGCGGCGCGATCTATGTTGAGTTTCTTCTTGTCTTCATTCCCATCTTTTTAGTCTGGATGGCCATTATGCAACTTGCGCTCTTTTCTTCAGCAAGACTTACCGTGCAACACGCTGCGATTCGCGGCGTGCGCTCTGCGATTGTGGTAATCGATGATGACCCCCAACACTACAACAACGTGCCGCGCGGCTGCCTCACCGGCGGCAACGGAAACAGCGTCGATGGATTGCTTGGTCGAATCGCAGAAACCGCTCTAAACAACACGCCAGGGAAAATAAAGAAAGAAGCGGGACTCAATAAACAGTCCCTGGACCGTGTCTCGTCACGCTACAACAACGCAGGGCCCCGCATGCAGGCCATTCGCAATGCGGTCTACACGCCGCTGCTCACTCTGGCGCCCGATCCACGCTTTTTATGGGACGAAGATTCCATGCGCCTCGCCGTAGGCTTTATGCCCGAATCACGCATGCTTTCTGGGCTTATCTACAACAAGGGCGGCACAGCAGTCACCTTCCCTTCATCCGAGCAGGGCACCGACTCGCAGTACCAAATCGCAAAAGATGCCAACGTTACTGTGCGCGTCACTTATCTCTATCACTGCGCGGTACCGCTCGTCTCGTACCTGATGTGTAAGCCCATGGACACCATTCTTGGCGGGCTCGGCAAAAAGCTTAAAGAAAAATTTGAGAATGTAGAAGACCTTACCTTTGATCGCAATGACTTCCTTGACTACCAACACGAAGATACCAGCAGCGAAGAAGAAAGCGAAGCAGATAAAAAAGCAAAAATCATCCCTCGTGAACTCGCTCACTCTGAAGTTCCTGGGCTGCAAATCCTATTTGGCGCCAAGGGTCAACGCTTCAAAGTATTCCGCGAACAAGCCACACTCCCCAACCAAGCCTCCAACTACAAATACAAAAGCGAGCTCGAAAACAGCGAAGAGCCCGTGCCATGCGAGCCACCAAAAGATCGGGAGGACGACGATGCCGAGGCGAATTAAAGACGATCAACAAGGCGCCATCATGGTGCTTGGTGTGATCATGGCCGTGTTTTTGGTCGCCATGCTCTACTACTCCGTAGGCATCGGCGAAGCCATCATGTACCGCGAAAAAGTGCAAGACGCCGCCGACTCTGCCGCGCTTTCCGCCGCAATAATGCACGCCCGCGGCATGAACTTGCTAGTGATGTTCAACATGGTCATGGCCGCGCTCATGGCCATTTTAATTGCTTTGAAACTTATCTCTGCGGTAGCTGTGGTTGGTGCAGTCGTTCTTTACGGCATCTACATTGCATCATGGGGAACTTGCGTGTTTTGCATTCCAGGCGCCGCGGAAATGCAAAGTGTCAAAATGTGGGCAGATAACGTGTATGACAGCGTTGAGCCCGCTATCTTAAAAATGATTGAAGCCTTGCACTGCGGCGAAGTTGCCATCCGCATGACTATACCAGTGATATCCCAAACGAAAGTTGTGTTGGAGGTTTCCGATGCTTACAAACCAACCGCAAAATTTGGAGTCATCTGGCCGATTTATGAACAGCTTCCCGTGAAAGACGACGATTTCAATGAGCTCTGTACTCGCGCAGCCGGATACGTCGGAGACATCGCGGGAATTCCTTTTGGTCCGCTTAAGAAATTCGTCAAAGCCCCCATATCTGCGCTCGCCAAGACATTTCCGAGCTATTTTTGCGGTGCTTCAAATAGCGATGATGAAAAAGAAGAGAAAGCTCCGAGCTACGAGTACACACAGAAAACATCGATTCCCGAGATTCATTCCCCTGCCTTTCAAAAATGTTTTGGTTCACTTGATATGGCAAAGGGCGATAGTCCCGAAGAGATTTGTACACAAGCGGAAGAAGACCTCAACAGCAGTGAACCTGTTGGAAACGATGCGCATTGTGAAAACGAACTCTGTGAACAGCGTCTTAAAGATGCCCGAAGCGAGTGCAATCCAAACAGCAACAAGGATTTTGTCGGATTTAGTTACGTCGAACGCGACGTCATAGCTCACTTCAGAAAAGATCCCACCGGAAAAGTGTACGAAAACATTGAAGACCGAGAATATGGGTCCAGTGAAATGGTTGGGAAGATAGTGGCGCAGGACTCCAGCAACACCGAAGCAAGTGATGCTGACAACTTACCCGATAAAGTCAAGTGTCCTTCAAAATTTGCAAACCAAAGCTCCTATGTTTTCTCACCCAATTCTGAAGTCGAATGGAATGCAGATGATTTCAGTGAACCTGTATGTAAAATTGGTTTTGAGGTTCCGCAAGCTTTCGAGATTCCTACGGGTGGCGAAGTATCTGTTAGCTACCGTGAAATGCAACACATCGTCGGCTGTGTCGAGGAGCAAAAAAAGACCGTTGTAGCTGATGCAAAGCTCGGATCCATCGAAGAAAGTAACGACACGGTTAGCACTGAGGACGGTCGAAGCGTAAGTTGTTTCAATGACAGAAAGTATGCACGATCGCCACAGCGTATTATCGACAATGCTTTTATGGGCGAAGAAACATTTCAGCTACGATCGATTGTGGTTGGCAAAGACGCTTCGAAAGAAGCTGACCGTATTGTGCAGATGGCTCGATGGAATAAGAAAGACAACACATCGGCTATCGGTGGCATCAAGGACCTGATTCAAAAACTAAGCCGGATTAACTTTGCTCAAGCTGAATATTACTACGACGACAGTGAAAGCAATGGTGACGAGTGGCTTTGGCACATGCACTGGCGCGGCAGACTACGTCGTTTCAGAATGCCAGATGAATCATCAACAGAGCAAAGCGAAACAGCTCCGATGGCGAATGACTCGGCATCTTCGTGTGACTTTGCCGACAGTCAACAGAGTCTACCAGATGGCTCGGATTGCTCCGAAGCCAATAGTTCTGAACTAGGGAGTGTCGATGACCTTATATTGCACTAAAAAAAGACGTTCTCAGCTCGGTGCTGTCTATGCCGAAGCGCTTATTATGCTGCCCGTGTTGCTGATCCTTTGGGTAGGCGTGCTTTTTATGCACAGCCAATACTATCAAAACCAGCAAGCTCGGCTCGTAGCCAGGCAATGCGCATGGGAGTATTCGGAAAAAGGCTGCGAAGGCCCAAAACCCAGCATTTGCCCCGAAGATCCTGAAACACAAAATGGCTACGAAGATCTTCCAGACCCCCTGCAGTACATGGATAACAAATCCGATCAGTTGGAAAAGAGGGATCGAGAAAGCCAATTCGAGACCTACAAAAATCCTATCTCCGATGCACTTGAGGTAGACAAAGGCCTGTTTGGCAGTCCCGTCAAAGTAGTTGCTTCAAAGCACGTTGAGCGACCCTCGCTTTTCGGTGGTGGCAAAAAAGCCACTCAGGCCAAGCAGTACTTGATGTGCAACGAAGCCGAGAAAAACTTCCTAGAAAAAGCCATTAATATTGGCACGAGCATTCTTAGCCACTAGTGCGGTGATCCGAATGCCCCGCTCAGAGCGCTGGGGGCCCTTTCAACCTTTTCGTCGGCATCACGCAACTAGCCTTCTGTGAGTCCGATAAAAGGGCATGAGACTTGGTAAAATCAGCGAAAATATCTTGAAGCAGAGGCGATTCAGCTTCCGGGCAGCTTTGCTGCGAACAGCCAGCCGAACCCTAAAGGTAGTGGGTGTGATTTTTATCATACACGCCCTGGTTCTTGGCTTTTCGGTAGTTGCCGCCAAAGCTGACCTAAACGAGATGTTGCTGAACCTCGGCCCGGAAATGATTCGATACTCAGCTACCTCCAAACAAGACAACGCAAGGACTGTGCTGATCAATGGCCAATCCATCAAACTGTCGGTGGGCACGACCAACGATTCGGTCAATCAAGTTCTCGATCAATTCGAAGATCGATGCGCAAAGCACGATGGCCGTCTAAACGAGCGTCTAGATAAAACACCCTATTCAAAATTATTTGACTCTACTCTAAGGCACGATTCCGAGAAACGTGGCTACGTAGCGTGCTTTGATTTTGGGGAGGGAGAGCTTGATGTAAAAGAACTCTCCAAGCGATTGAACCGTTTTGCTGAATCGGGAAATATTTCCGAAGTCGGTGAGTTTCGATATTTCTACGTTGAGCGGGGCAAAGAAAAAACGCTGTTTGCAAACCTTTGGAGCGAAGGTTCACTCAATATATTTGAAATGTTTCCGAACCAGGGGGATGCGCCAGGCTTTGATTTGCCTGATGTGCCACGGCCTGGAGGCTCGAGACGTCTGATCAGTGCCAAAGAAGTGGGGCACCCGCAAACACTAGCTATCTATGGCGGAGCAAAGCAAAACGGACGAGAGCTGTTTCGCTTTTATCAAAAAGTGCTTGCCAAAAGCGGCTGGGATCTTAGCGAAGATCCGGATGCTTTGAAGCGCCAGAAAACTTCACCTCACACACTGGTTGCAGAAAAGGGCAGTCGAATGGTGGCGATCGTTACAGGCACGAACAGCGATGGGCGCGGTTTTGCGAACGTCATGAGTATGCATTGAAAGGAATGAGCAGATGAACAACAGAGCAATATGGTTCGCAGTACTTGGAGCGCTTTTAGGCACAGCTGCGCTGATGATCTACAAAAAGCGCTTTGAAGAAGAAACCTCGGGTGGCGAGCCGATTCCAGTTATCTTTGCAACCGAAGACATTCCCATGGGCACAGCAGTCACTGAAAGCATGCTTGCCACAAGGAAGCTCCCCGAGAATTACGTCGAAGATAGGCACATTAAAGTCGACCAAGCTTCTCGCATTATTGGCGTTCGCACCCGTGCCACACTCAAAGCCAATGAGTCGGTCTTGTGGAGCGATTTAGCCACAACCAGCGAATCGAGCCGAGACCTATCGGGCTTGGTTGCTCAAGGCATGCGCGCGATCACGATTCCGACAAACTCGGCATCAACCTTCGGCGGCCTTCTACGCCCCGGTGACCGTGTCGATGTGTTGTTTCACGACAGTGGTCTCAAAGACAGCACTGTACCTCTTTTGCAAAATATTTTGATATTGGCTGCTGGGAGCAACATGGGTCAGAGCGGCTCATCGTCTTCTAGAGCGTTCAATCAGGTGACCTTGGGCGTCAACCTTCAACAAGCTCAAGTTTTAGCTCACGCCAAAGTTAAAGGGGAGCTCACCCTTATTTTGCGTAACCCTGATGACATCAAGGTCCTGCGTAACCTTCCAGAAACGTCCAACGACGACCTGAACGATGCAAGTAAACGAGAAAATATTTCAGCACCCTCGCTTGGGGCTATTAAATCAAAGGAGATTGAACATGTTCGCTAGAAAGATATTAACCTCTCTACTCGTCAGTGCATTTTTGATGCCCATGCATGCTGCATCACAAGACGTACCCGACGTGCAAAGCAGCGCAAGTCGCGAACAACGCAATCTCAGCATGTCCGTTGGCGAGCAAAGCAGTATTCCGGCTCGCAACGTACGAAGCAACTCCGAAGGGGCTCCAGGTATTGTTGATGTAAGACTTCCCAAAGACGCATCGCAGTTTGTGCTAGTTGCTCTTCGCCCGGGAACCACAACGCTTTTGTTTATCATGATGGACGGAAGTCAAGTGACCTATAATATCTCCGTGAGTAAAGCCAGCAGCGCAACAGACAACGTACAAGCTATCGATAATATCCGCTTGGACTTTTACTTTGTGCAAGTCAGTGAATCGTACAACCACAACTTGGGCATCGGTTGGCCGGGATCGGTAGCTGCCAATTTCACTGCGAATGTCGGTATTGATTTAATCACTGGCAGCTTTCAAGGTGCAACGGCCACGATAGCGGATCAGATTCTTCCGCGCTTGGACATTGCGCAAACTGCCGGTTGGGCCAAAGTCATGCGTCAGGCTGCGGTAATCACTTCAAACGGCAATGAAGCGCATTTTGCAAGTGGTGGTGAGGTCAACATTCCTGTTCAAGGAGCATTGACGGCGGAGATTCGAAAAATCGCTTTTGGCAGTGATATCCGGGTGCTTCCACGTTATGACAAACGCAGCGGCCGAATTGAACTCCAAGTTCAAGCAGACGTATCCGAGCTTACAGACCCCGGAGCAGATGTCCCAGGACGAAGCACCTCCGCGCTTCAAACACTCGTAAACTTGGAACTTGGCCAATCGCTGATTCTTGCGGGCCTCAACGCTAAGAGCGAACGAAAAGCAAACACGGGTCTTCCGGGACTAAGCCAAATACCCTTGCTGGGCCTGCTCTTTGGATCGGAAGCAAAACAATCAGAAAACGTAGAGAACCTTGTTTTCATCGTACCTTCGGTGGTTGATGCGGTATCGCTTCAATCGCGCGATCGAATCGCTGAGGCGTTGGAAATCTATGATGATTTTTCAGGAAATACCGATGATGTCGAGCTCTTGGATCCCATCAAGAAAAACTCGCCTCGCTACTACACCACCACACCAAGGAGATAGTTGCTATGAACGAAGTGCTTCTCAGTCTTGTGGTGCACGTACCGGGTGAAACAGATCGAAGTTTCACGATGAAAGAGGGTGAGTCTATCACCATAGGTCGCGATCCTGATAGCTCAATTGTGCTCGACTTACCCTCTGTTTCTCGCACCCATGCGACTTTGCGTCTACGCGATGGTGCTCTGAGCATCACGGATTCATCGTCCAACGGGACTGTTGTATTTGGCAAGCTTTTCCTAAAGGAAGAAACCGTCATCTACGAAAGTTGCCCCATTGAGATCGGCAATGCAGCACTTATTCCGCAATGGCTAACTCAAAAAGGCGAAAAGGAACTAAGCACCGAGCCCACAAGCACTAACCACGTCAACTTGCGCAAAGAAATCCACCGTCGCCTTTTGGATTTTCTAGATCTTGTTAACTTGGATCGAAGCAAGTTTGACGACGAACACATGCGACCCAAAGTCAAAGACGCTCTGGGTCGCATTGTGGGCGAAATGAGAGAACGCCTTCCCGAGGACATGGACCGTGCGCAACTCATCAAAGAAATCACCGATGAAACGCTCGGCCTAGGTCCGCTTGAAGACTTGCTTGCCGATGATTCGGTGACTGAAATAATGGTGGTGGATCCTCAAACTATTTTTGTTGAACGCGCTGGACAGATCGAGAAAACAACTACTCATTTCACAGACGATGATTCTGTTCGGGCGGTCATCGAGCGAATTGTAACGCCTTTAGGTCGACGCATCGATGAATCCACACCCCTGGTAGACGCCCGTCTTAAGGATGGATCGCGCGTCAACGCTGTTATCAAGCCGCTAGCCATTCGCGGTGCATGCATCACAATCCGCAAATTCCCTAAATACGCTTTGGGTATGCATGATCTTGTAAAGTTTTCATCCATCACCGATCAAATGGCAAAGTTTCTCGAACGCACTGTAAAAGTGCGAAAGAATGTCGTGATCTCTGGTGGAACAGGCAGCGGAAAAACTACCCTGCTCAATGTGCTTTCAACAGCCATCCCCTCGCACGAGCGTATTGTAACCATCGAAGATGCAGCCGAGCTACGAATGCAGCAACCTCACGTTGTATCTCTTGAGACACGACCACCAAACATGGAAGGCAAAGGCGCGTTCAGCATTCGTGATTTGGTCAAAAACGCCCTACGTATGCGACCTGATCGCATCGTCGTGGGAGAATGCCGAGGCGGTGAAGCCTTGGACATGCTGCAAGCAATGAACACTGGACACGAAGGATCCATGACAACAACTCACGCAAACAGTCCTGTCGAAGCGCTATCACGGCTTGAGACACTCGCACTCATGTCGGGTCTTGATCTCCCTGCTCGTGCGATTCGCGATCAAATTGCAGCAAGTGTCGATGTCGTTCTTCAACAAACTCGATTTTCAGACGGATCACGCAGAGTAACTCACATCACCGAGATTGTAGGAATAGAAGACGACCGATTTGAGCTTCATGACATTTTTCGTTTTCATCGTACACACACTGATGGCAATGGCAAAGTGCATGGCGAATTTCGTGCCACCGGCTATCTGCCAACTTTTCTTGATCAGTTTATCAGTCATGGCCTTGTTAACGACGGAGACTATTTATGAGCACTTCTTTTGTCACAGATCTCACTGGTTATCTGGGCGTTGGCTTTTTTACTATTGCCTCAGCAATTAGTGTCTACTTCGTTTTGCTTGCACCTGACAGTATCTTTCAGAAAAACTGGAAACGCTACGTTCGTTATTTAGACCGCGAACTGCGTTTTCTCATGGAGGAGGAAAAAGGATCTCTAATTGCTATCTGGCAACTTGTTATAAGCTGCTTGTGGATCTTCGTATGTGTTGTTCTAAAGACCTATCCCTTTTTGATAGTAACAACGCTGATTGCCTTTGGTCCTAATCTTTGGTTTACCAGGCTCCGGAACAAACGTGTCATTAGACTCGAAGAGCAGCTTGACGGCTGGCTCCTGGCGCTCGCAAATTCCCTGAAAGCCAGTGCATCGCTAGGAGATGCCATCGCATCAACCCAAAGCATGCTGCATGCGCCGATGGCTCAGGAGGTTGATCTTCTCCTGAAAGAAAACAAACTTGGCACCCCTCTCGATATGGCGATTCACAGCATGGCCAACCGAATTGGTTCTAGGGCCATTTCTAGCGCCGTTGTAACGTTGCTTGTCGCCAGACAAAGCGGGGGTAATCTCCCTGAGACTTTGGAAGAAACCGCTTCAGCCCTACGTGAAATGGCACGTCTTGAGGGAGTAATCCGCACCAAAACGGCTTCGGGCAAATCACAAGCCTGGGTGCTTGGGGCCATCCCCGGGATACTGATTCTGGCCATCCACAAAATCGACCCGATGCTCCTTAGACCCCTAATTGACACCTTCATTGGCAATGTTGTCGCTACAATTGCCGTCATTTTGTGGGCTTCCTCAGTCATCGTAGCTCGAAAAATTCTGAGCGTCGATATCTAAAAAGACTGCAATAACGCAACCGAGCCAGCCCTTGACCGATGAAAGGGTATGAACATTGATTGGCTCATATCGCACGCTGGAATCGTCCTCATCGGCATCGCCCTTGGGATCCTATTCTTTGCCGTTCTGAGACAACCGCTTAGCCCCAGACCCACACGAGGCCTGAGCGGCTTAAAGCGTCAGCGCGCCTTAGAACAAAGCGCCTTGTTCTCCTTGGTTGAGCCAGCCATGCGCTACCTCGCAAGCTGGGTTAGCCGTTTTAGCATCCAAAGCCATCGAGATTCACTACAAAAGCAAATCAAAATAAGTGGTGAGTATCTTGGTCTAAGCGCAGATGAATACATCGCGCTCATGATTTTTGCAGGGACGGTTTTCGGCTCCGCAGGCGCTTTCCTTACACTGCTCGGCTACTTTCCGCCCTACGTCGTATTGATTGGCATAGCGATTGGCGCATGGCTGCCAAGCTCCATGCTCGCCGAATCAACTAAAAAACGTTTCAAAGCAATTGGTCGTGGCTTACCTCCAGCCATTGATCTGGCGGCTTTGTGCATGAGCGCCGGCATGGATTTTGTGGGCGCACTTCGCCAAATCGTTCGACACACGCCAGTCGAAGAAGATGCAATCCACGAAGAGCTCGATCGCATCTTACAAGAACTCGAACTCGGTCATACACGCAAACAAGCACTCGAAGCCTTCGCCGAGCGCGTTCCAACTGAGGCGGTTAAAGATTTTGTAAGCGCCGTCCGGCAAGCCGAAGAAAAAGGCAACCCACTTGCTGAAGTCCTGCAAATCCAAGCCACCATGCTGCGCATGCGCAGATCGGTATTAGCCGAAGAAGCTGCTGCTCGCGCAGAAGTCATGATGATGATCCCACTCATGATGCTCTTTGCATCCATCATGATCATTCTGCTCGGACCTCTAGTTATCAACACCATGCAATCTGGCCTATGAACACCCTAGAACAAATCGATATCACTCTACCCGACGGCACCGTCGAACGTTACCGACTTAGTCAGAAAAAAATGATTCTCGGTCGCGGTCCCGGTGCACAACTTATCGTCGCAGCAAGCGAGCTCGCTGCTCAGCATCTGCTGTTGGTTCCAAAAGCAAACGGCTGTTGGTTATCCGTATCGGAAGATGCGCCCACCCCAGTGATTGTAAACGGCCAGACCTTTGATACAGGCCTACTTCGCTGGGGAACAATAATCAGCATTGGACGAATCAAAATAACGCTAGGTCAAACTAAAAAATCAAAAACCAGTTCAGTTCATCCGCTAATTTTCGTAGCGGCAGCTCTATTGCTTCTGTTTTTTGCTGGAGCGCAGTTCCTTCGTTCGGGAGCGATTTCCAGCGGACCTCACACACCGAACGCACCACCCCTTTTTAAGACTATTACTACCTGTCAGTTGCGCGGAGAAAAAACTCTAGCGCGCATAAGCGAGCTCAGCGCAGAAGCCGATTCCAAGGCGTTACGTTACAGCTTCGATCCAAGTGACGGCGTCGAGGCCGTCAGCCTCTATCAAAATGCAGAGAACTGCTTAGAAGAGATTCGCATCAACGAAGCAGCTAATCTCGTGCGCCATAAACGACAGTCGTTTGAAAAACGGCTCATCGAAGACTACGCATCAAGCCGCGCACGTTTAGAGCATCATCTAAAAGAAAACGAAGCTCTCGAAGCACTTCGTGAAGTGTCCCGTCTCAAGCAGATGCTTGCGCAACAAACAAACGACTATACCGATTGGCTTGATCGACTAGAGCGATCACTGCGTCTACGGGCCGTGAACTAGTGAGGAGAAGGAAAATGAACAAGACAATAATAATTTTTATGATCGTACTGGGTACTCATGGCTTAACAGCATGCGCAACGACGCAAAGCACAGTCAGTCCACAGCGCGCAGAATCAACCAGTTCTGAGTACGACAACACTACCGAGTTAGTAAAAAAAGGCGATGTATTTGCATCGCGAGCGATGTATTTGCGTGCCGAGCAGTACTATTGAGCTGCCTTAAAACAAGGATACTCCAAGGCCAAGTTGATTCCACGGCTTGTAAAAGTTTGCATTGCTGGCTCGCACTACAACGCAGCGTTGCAACATGCGACCCCCTATCTAAACGCTCATCCTAAAGAATGGAAGCTTAGACAACTCGTTGCTCTAATTCTCATTGCGACTGGAGAGCATGAAAAAGCAAAACAAGAACTCGACCATGTGCTTCGAGATGCTCCAAATGCCGCATTCTGTCATTTTATTTTGGCATCGCTTCTACGAGACCACTTTCAGTCCGATAGCGAAGCCATCTCTCATTTTACAGCTTATCTCGAGCTTGAACCCAGTGGCAACCACGCGGAGGAAGCGCAAAACTCCATTACCCTTCTCACGCTCGCACTGCAAAACGACACAAGCGCGGAGGACAGAGGATGATTCCCCGAGAAGTATTTGAACAAACGCTATTGAGTTTTCTTGAGCCGATTAAAAGCTATCTTGACGACCCAAACATTACCGAAATCATGATCAATGGGCCTGAGCAGATTTTTTATGAAAAGAAAGGAAAGATTCATACAAGTGAAGTGACCTTCTCTACGCGAGAAGCATTGGAATCGGCGCTACGCAACCTCGGGCAGTTTGTTGGACGACAGGTTGATGCACATCACCCGATACTTGAAGCCAGATTACCGGATGGATCCAGAGTTGAAGCCATTCTCCCACCCGCAGCGCCCGACGGCCCACACGTTGCTATTCGCCGATTTTCAAAAGAAAAACTAGACATCGACAAACTGATTTCCTTTGGCGCTTTAGGGAACGACTCAGCAGATTTTTTAAAACCATTGTAGAACTAAAACAAAACATTATTGTTGCTGGCGGTACCGGCTCCGGCAAGACCTCGCTACTCAACGCGTTGTCTTCTTTCATACCCATCGACGATCGTGTTGTTGTCATTGAAGACTCTCGAGAACTTCAACTTCAGCGAACGCATGTCGTCCAGCTCGAGGCGGTTGCGCCCGATCCCAAAGGTCGCGGTAAAGTTAGCATACGGGATCTTTTTAAAGCAACGCTTCGGATGAGACCGGATCGTATCGTTGTTGGCGAAATTCGTAGTGGAGAGGCTCTTGAACTCATTCAAGCCATGACCTCAGGTCACGGTGGATGTTTATCGACAGTGCATGCCACCTATCCTAAAGACACTTTGAACCGACTGGAAACGATGGCCTTGATGAGCGACGTGGAGCTTCCTCTATCAGCACTACAAGCTCAGATTGCCTCAGCTATTAACTTCATTGTACAGACTTCTCGTTTCTCAGATGGATCCCGCGGCATCACCCACATCACCGAAGTAAGCGGTTTTAATCGAGAAAGGGGCTACGTGCTCACGGACATGTTTCGTCGCTCATTCAATAAAGATGACAACAGCGAATCGGGTCTAGTCCCGACAGGATCACTTCCTGAATGTCTAGAAGAGATTCAAGCGCACGGCTTAGAACTGCCCGGGAGCATGTATGTCAAAGCATAAGAACGACGAGGACGATATGCAGGATCCAAATCAGAAGAGCTCGAAACAATCACAAGATGCTTTGCCAACCGCAATCGATCCACACCTTGCCGAGCGCCTTCTTCAAGCCTTTCCCAGTTATGCAGCAACACAGGAACCAAAAACAACCTTTGATCCGGATCTACCTAAGCGTTTGAAAGAGCTTCATAGCGAAAAAAACAAATCCGAAGACAAAGGAAAAGAAAAAGGCACCCCAGATCTGCTTGATCAGCTTGCTCCCCTACGAACACCATCTTCACGGCCTAAGGCAAAGTCTGGGCACAAACAACCAGCACAAAAAGTGCTGACTTCCACCGTCATAGGAGAAGCAAATAAAGTTGTGCCTCGAGACATAGAAAAGCGAGACCTCCAAAAAGCGCGATTCGCAATGCCACCTGAGGCAGACGGCACACACACCCGTTTTCAAAAAGCACTTAGTCTAGGAAAAAAGCAAATCCAAACACTGCCAAACTCGCTTCGCGTTCTTGTGGCTGCTTTGCTTTTCGCAGCAGCCGTTGCTCTCGGCTGGCTAGCGCATCCAGCGGAAAATCACGGCAACACCGAAGAAGTTACTCTCAGCAAAAAGCAACGTATTACTATACCTGACACCCCGACACCTACAAAACCATCGCCTCATGATCAGGAAACAATTCCTGAGAAAAAGACGGTTCGCATTCAAGAGCAGCCTAAAGACGAAATCTCCGAGCAAGATCTTGAAAAGCAACGTGCCGCTCTTGAAGAAAAAATCTTGTCAACGGAGAAGTTCGCTGTCGAGGCCCTCATATCTGGACAAACAACAGATGCGCTCGCGCAATACCAAAGGCTAAACAAACTGTTAAATCACGATAAAAACATTAGCACCTTTGTCGAGATTCTTGAACGTGAAAACAATCGCTCATGCTCGAAGGGGTTCGGCCAAGGAGGAAAGCCATGCACCGACTAGTATCTATTTTGTTATTTACCTTTCTTGTCATATCCACAAATAGCTGTAAGAAATCCCAGGACATCCAATCGTTTCCAATTGAAGTATTCGTTGAGACCCCTGATCAAGTGAAGCTCGAGTCTGTTTCGCTTCTTGTAAATGACAAGCTCATTGGAACGACAAATGCGCGAGGTCAGATTGCTTTTGAATTACACGGAAAAGTGGGGGATACAAACACTCTTGCTATCGTATGTCCGAAAGGATTTCGATCCGAAAACGATACAGCTCGTTTTCGACTGCGAGAGTTTTCGCCGATTGGAGACAAGCAGGAGATTCGTTCTCTTCGCCACTCTTTTGTCTGTGCCCCGGAAAAAGTGAAAGTAGCCGTGCTGGTCAGTGCCTCTGGAAAGGAAAACCTTCCGATACTGATTGAGGGAAGAACAATTGCACGAACCAATAAAAATGGTGTCGCCCATCTGGTAGTTGAAAGCAAACCCGATGAGAGACTCACGCTACTCATCGACACGCAGAGCGATTCGCTATTACAGCCTCAAAATCCGACAAAAACACTGGAAGTTAGCGCAACAGATGCCATCTATACTTTTGAGCAGAGCTTTGAACGAAAGGTACGCAAGCGCCGCAAAATCAAACACTCTCGTCCCAAGCTCATTCCCATGCCTATTCGCTAGAAACGATTTTTAATCCCACTGCACGGTCCAGGTATTAAAGCTCTCTGAGCGCACGTCATTTTCAAGATCATAGACCTTGGCCAGCGCAGTCAGCGGATCGTGACCACTGCCATTCCAGCTCCAATCCGAATCGCTTAGGCCAGAGGCCGGCGGCGCTGCATGGTTGCCAGAAGGAGTCCCCGAATTGCCTTGAATAGCCAATATCGGCGCGGGGGTGTTGTAAGTAGCCCGTGCGGCATAAATCTGGGAAATCACGTCATCCAAAGCGCTCTGATCAAGATTATTGTCTCTAAGATTGATGATTTGAATGTTAACGAGACCCCCTAAACTGTTACTACTCGCCCCCGTAATTTGGTTATTATTCAAAATCAAGCTGTGAAGCGTACTTAGGCTATTGAGCTGAGACGGTATCGTTCCTGAAAAGCTATTGCTGTTTAGAATAAGCTGCTCGATGCTGCTCAGTCCTGAAAACGAAGACGGTATACTTCCACTGAGTTGATTGTTACTTAGGTTTAATATCTTTAAACTTGCTAACGATCCCAATTCAGTAGGAATGCTGGAACTTAGACTGTTGTTGTGCAAATAGAGATGCGTAAGATTCGATAAACTGCCAAGCGTACTTGGAATGGCATTTTCAAAAAGATTTGAATACAAATACAAACGCGTCAAATGACTAAGCGATCCCAATGTGCTTGGAATGCTGCCGCTGAAGTTGTTTTGGTAAAGACGCAGTTCCTGAAGATTGCCAAGTGAACCAAGACCAGAAGGCAGACTACCGGATAAGAAGTTTCCGCCGAGATCCAAAATCTCAAGGGCCGCAAGTGATGTAATCGAGCTAGGAAGCGTGCCGTTTAGTTGATTGCCCTGGAACCGCAAAAGTTTTAATTTACTAAGGTTGCCTAAATCGGTGGGCAAAGCACCACTTAATATATTGTTGCTAAGATCCAGAGTTTCAAGCTCGATTAATGTGACGAAACTGGCCGGAATACCACCCGTTAACATATCGCTTGGAGCCACCAGGCCTGTAAGGTAATTGCGGAGGCTAAATGGTTTGATTGCAACAGAAATATCTCCACTGCCGTCTATGTTTTGACTAATGCTCGATCCGCTAAGCATCAGGCCAGATGAAAATTCCCATTCGACAGCGGGCGCTTGTGCCTTTAGTGTAAGAACAGGATCAAACAAGGTCGGGGCTATAAAACGGAGTTCAAAGGCTTTCTCACACAATACACAATCCGGCCCACCGCAATCAACGTCCTCCTCTTCCCCGTTCAAAATACCGTCATCACAACTTGATGCAGCACATACCTGATCAGCACCGCAATGACTGCTTTGGCAATCATCGTTGCTCGTGCAATTTCTGCCACTGACACAACTGGCGCCACAAATCCCACCGCAGTCGATATCAGTCTCGCCTTCGCTCAACTGCCCGTCTGCACACAGAGCAGGCACACATACTAAGAAGCTACAGGTATCGGTTGTGCAGTCTGCTGCCTGAGTGCAACTCTTCCCTTCCACACAAGCATCGCAAAACGCTCCGCCACAATCGACATCGGTTTCGAAAACATTTTTCCGCCCATCGGCGCAGTACGTTGTTTTATCTTGGCTATCGGGGATGCCATCTCCGTCTGAATCATCGTCAAGATAGTTAGGAATGCCATCGCCGTCTAAATCTCCGCTACCTTCGTCTTCATCTGAAATGCCATCACCATCGCTATCGAGAACGGTGGGCGTAGATGAGCCCGTCGAATCGCTGCCACAAGCCAACAAAGCACTTAACACGAAGCATCTAAAAAACAGGCACACGTATGGACGCATGATCACAAGGCATAGAATAGGTGAAAAACTAAGCGTTGCAAACTACCATGCTAGAACTTATGTAGGGAAACACCTTACGCATCACTAAACGATGCCAATGTACCGATGCTTTGCTTTGACCTTCAAGCCGAGGCATGATGAGACAATAGGAGCGCTTAGCATGCAACGGCTTGGTCATTCTCTTTTGTTTCGCATCTTAGTCACCGTAGGATGTTTTTTGCTGACTTCCTGTAGCTCAGACAAAAGACGTTCTTCAAGCTTTGATGCTTCTACCGACGGACGAACCGACGGCGACCTATCGGATTCGGACATCAATAGTTATCCAGACGGAGGGGTTCGGCCAAATCTGGCGCTCGTCCCCTGCCAATGGCATGAGCCCATGCAGATCGTTGAAAACAGTATTTCTGCTGGGACGGTTTCACTAAAAACACGCGACAGCAGCCTGTCGGTTACCTACACAAGCAAAAGACAAAACGTTCCAGTAGTTCTCCAAAAAGACTTCGATGCCGAGGGAGTGCTTGGAAGCGAGTCCGAAATCCAACGAGGTTTCTCTTCGCTTGATCAGCCACAGTCCGTTACCGGGCTCAATGACACTCAACTGTTTGCCTTTATAGGGACATATTTTTCCTCTAAGCGAGTTTACACTCGGTATTTCAACGGTAGTTCCTGGAGCACTTCTGAAGTCCTCGGAAGTGACACTGGACCAGCACTCTCTATAGAAGCAGTATCCCTGAAAAACGGCAGTTTTTCACTCGCATGGTCTTCTCAAGTGACAAGTCCGCAAGTCCAAAAAAAGAAGCTTTTCTTCGCCACCGTGAGCTCGGATGGAAGTCCAAAACACGGACCAACGGAAGTAGTGCTCGATGGCGATCTACTCGCATATACACTCGCAAAAGGCGAGCATAGCGCATTGGTGGTCTCCACGGTCAAGGCGGATACAAGTCACGTCATTAATATTCGCACGATTAGTGGTTCTTCTGGAGCTCTATCGAGCACCACCACAGAAGTACCTCGCGAAAGTTCTGACCCTCTTACGGGAGAGCTCGCTGCAGTACGCACATCAAACACAAGCACAATGGTAGGGTGGACTGAATTGGCAAACGGCTCATCGCCACGCGCACGACTGCGTAACATTCATGATGAAGCAGATCCTGCAGATCAAGACATCCTCAGACAACTTTATACCTCGGCATCAAGCACCAACCATGTTGCAATGGTCCCGCTTTTATCGTTTGTCGTCGTTGCTTTTGAAGGCGTCCAAAACGGGGTCAAAACGCTCAATCTGCAAACCTTCTATCCCTTCGGAAATCAGCTTACAGACAGAACAGCTCTTGAAATAGAAGCAACGACTGAGATTGATGATCTAAGCATTCAAACAAGCCAAGATCTGACACAGCTCGCGCTTGCCTTCACCGATGCCTCTGCACAAGCCACTAAAATAAATGCGATCGCAGCTTGGTGTGTGGAATAAGCGTACCTGTTAGCTTTTTCGACAACACACGCAAAGTTTGCGTATTCAAACAATAATTTGCGATGTTTACTTTGCATCTGGTGTCAAAATAAAAGCATAATTTCATAGACAACCACGAATTGGCCGGATGGAACGAGTATTGCTTTAATTGCAGTTCGGAAGTGCTCTAGGCGCTCTGGAGGGTACGTCGATTCTTACACGCAACGCAAACTCGCAACACAAACTTGCTCCCATCTTTTTAATGTTGGGTTTTCTTTTATCCTGCGGACAGCAATCCGCACCAGTTGATTCCACCGACGATACAAAGACGCCGACCGATCCAAACAGTTGTGTCGATATCGATGGAGATAAATACGGACGTGGTTGCGACAAGGGCGGAGACTGTGACGATCATGATCCGAGTCGCGCCACCGAATGTGGTGCACCTTACGCAGGCGGACCATGCACCGACGGCGATACCGAACCTTGCTACGCACTAAGCAAAATCGAAGATACGACTCTGCAATGTGAAAGCGGCACTCGGACATGTGTTGATGGAAGCTGGGGCATCTGCAACATGGACAAGCACTACACCTTGCCTCGCCCTGGTGCATTTTCAGGCGCCATTACAGGACCCGTATCTTGCAACCCATGCAATCCCACTTGCAATATCTCAACAGACTATCCTGTGGGAACCGATCTCAACGCATCCAATTCCTCAGATGTCACGTACGATTCGGGAAGTGGCGGTATTATTCTAGATGGCAGTGGCGGTGGCGGCGGTGGTGGCTTAACTGACACAGACGGCGACGGCGTTCCAGATGCTTACGAGCCAGGCGCCTGTGTATCCGATCCAGGATGCGACGGTTTTACTGAAAACGGTGATATCTTTCACGTGCTTGCCGTAGGTGATCCGGCAGTCTACGACCCCTTGGATATCTCCACCCAAGTACGCTACGCCGATGTTTACTTCTTGATGGATACGACTGCATCCATGCAAGATGAGATCGACAACCTAAAAGCATCTCTTACCACTGGTACCTATGTCACAAACCCGACTCTTTGCGGATTGAATGGCGGAACGCTTTCTGATTGGTCCGGGGATTATTACGAAAATGATACCTTCAGCGGTTCGCCATCATTGTCTAGAACAGATTCATACATCGATTTTAACTGGGATTGGCCTAACCCCGGACTATTTTATCTTGACGGCACGGATTTCGATGAAAGCCTAATGTCTGCGCGCTGGTCCGCGACACTCGATATTTCGAGTACTGCTAGCTATGTTTTTAATTATACGATCCCGGATGATGTTGGCAATTGGGATACAGACACGGCACGCCTTGTCATTGACGGTGTTGAAGTGGTTCCATCAACTGTCACTTCAGGAACCTACACGCATGCCTTCACCGTAGGTTCGCATACGATTGTATTTGAATACACCGAGGGGGGTGGCGACTGGACGGACACCTTTGTGCGATTGGATCTTTATCCCGACAGTGTTCCAGCCGCATATGAAGGTTTGATGGGCGCGATCTCTTGTGACATCGCAGACGCAGCCTTTGGTGTGGGCTATTTCGATGACTATCCTCTTGCTCCACACGGCGATGGAAGCGGCTCGTGCGATGACGGAGCAACGGGTACAACACACGACGTTCCGTACTTCAACCTTCAAAACATCATCTATAATGATCGTCCCGCTGTGCAAAGCGCAGTGGACAAGCTTGTTGCTAAATGCGGCGATGACTACCCCGAATCACAAAGTCCAGCGCTCTGGAGCGTCGCCTCAGGCCTTGGCCTTCCATATACAGAATCGTATTCAACCACAGCCGATGAGTACCTCTATCAAGTAGACCTTAGTCAAACGCCCACTACACTTTCCGTACCTTCTGGAAGTTCGAGTTTTGCTTTACCAGCACCTCCCGCAGCTCCCTCCAATGTTGACATTCGTAGCTCAGGCAACAATACGATTGCTACAGCTTATTCACTCGGGGATGTTTCATCGACGCGTCATCTGCTCACTGGCAAAAACAGTTCTGGCTTCTCCAATGACTATACTGACAGCTGTGGGGGCTCAAATAAAGATGCTGTGGTTTCCTTTAGCGTATCAACAACAACGCCCTTGGTCATATCAACCTCCGGAACTACAGCTTTTGATACCACCCTAAGCATTCGAGATGGTGCCACCACTGAAATCGCTTGCAACGACGACATCGACGGGAGTGATCTTGACTCAAAGATCGAATTTACAGCGATACCAGGGCATACCTACTACGCCATTGTTGACGGCTACGGCACCGGTAACTTCAAGCTCAACGTCGCTCCACTTGCTGAGGGAGAGCAGCAACTCAGGCCTTACAACATCGGCAACTTCGACCCCAGTTCCGATAGAATAACTGTTACCGGCACAACCACCAATTTCACAAGCGAATACGGTCACTGGACCACCGCTGGCTATTGTGACGCCGATATCAACTCCCAAGACGTAGTCATCCAGTTCTATCTAACAAGCGATGCCTCTGTGATATTTGATGCCACGGCCTCAGCATTTCCTCCCACAATCAATATCATGGATGCTGGATGGAACGACGTGGACTGCGATGATGCATCCTATCTAAATGTAGGGTTAACAGCAGGAACTTACTATGTCGTTATCGACGGAAACTTAAACGCTTCCCAGAAAAGGGGCAACTTCTCACTTGAAATCTCTTCGGGTATTGCCGGAGCAGGAGCGCCTTACGATCTGGGTGATATTACGAACGCGGCGAGCTCTGTTACCGGCGAATTGCAAGATCTCAGCTACAACGCCAACATATGGTGCGCTTCAGGCAATTCGGGCAAAGACGCTGTTTTTACCTTTACGGTAACCGAAGAAAAATCCTACACATGGTCGACCTATGGTACAGACTACGACGCCACAGTAATGATTTATGATAGTGGATTCAACGAGATTTGGTCTTGGACTTCAGCCTATGCTGGAAGTCAAGGTGGCGAAGTTGGAGTCGATACTATCACTCCGGGAACCTATTACGTCGTCCTGGATTCCTGTGTAAACCATCAGACAGACCCCGGAACATTCCAGTTCACTATCGGCCCCTCACTGGGCGACAACGAAAGCAATGCCTACGACTTGGGCGATATCGGTGGCACATGGACAACTTACCAAACAGCTTCATACAACTGGTATTACAGCGATGATTACACCGGCTTAGATTGTTACGGAAATACTGGCACCGGAAACGACACAGTCTTTAAGTTCACATTGAGTGAACGATCAGAAGTGCTCATTACCACAAACAAAAGCCATATGTACACCATGCTAAGGCTGTATCAAGACAGCGTCGATGAAGGTAATCTACAAACATGTGCAGCGGCTTATTCAAGCTCACCGAACTCAACGATTCACCGGGAACTCGATCCAGGAACTTACTATGTGCTGGTAGAAGGTGTTATCAACTCTGCAAGTGTATTTAACCTCGGCATCGGCTCATGGCCCTCAGGTTATGGCTACTATACGCCGCCCCAGACCGGTTGTGCAGCAGGTGAATTTGGATACCCTTGTTTTAGAGAAGGTGCCATACCCATCGTTGTCATGTTCTCGGACGCAAAATCCCATAACGGTCCAGCACTTGCCGAAGAATACGATGTGCCTGCGCCTGGTTATTCCGATACGGTGTCACAACTAAACGCCATTGGGGCCAAAGTGATCAGTATCAACTCTGGAGATCCGCCGCGCTATAGTTGCGATCAACCTTGTTTGGCAAGCCATAGCGAATATCGTTGCGACATCCCTGCGTGCACTAGTTCCCATCAAGAATGCGGCAGTGGCTCGTACTGCGACCAAGGTGGTTGTAGCTCGTATTACGCATGCTGGTCTGTATGTGATAGCTATGGCACTACTTGCGGAAACACGGATGTGTGCGACAGTTACGGTCCTGTCGAATGCGCCCAAGATTACTCAGAAAGCGAATCAGTCATGCGACAGCTTGCTTACGATACCGGTTCAGTTAATGCAGACGGCGATCCACTTGTCTACCATATCAGCGAAGACGGCTCCGGTCTGAGCAGCATCGTGGTCAGAGCTATTAGCGAGCTTGCCAACTATTCACGCATGAATATCACCTTGCGTGTAAATGACAATCTCGCCACTGCCGCTGTAGATGAAACGGAATTCGTTACCTCTATCGCCACCGTACCTACAGCCGAGTCGGCCGCTCGTTGCGGCGTAACGCACGCCACATGGTACGGCGGGCCTAATCCTACTGATGGATGCTTGCCTGGAACGAACGTGCAGTTCTCGGTTGGCTTTGAAAACACAACCATCACCGCACCGGGCACTTATACCTTTACAATTGACCTCTTAGGAGATGGGAGTTACGTGCTAGACACAGTAAATGTAACGATCGTTGTCCCTGGCGCATCCACCGGAACCTACCCAGCTACAGGCACGTATTGGCGTAACTACGATAGCTCTGGTCAGTGCCACAACACGGAACGTCCAGACTGGGGAGATTTATCGTGGACAGTATCGACTCCATCCAATAGTGCTGTGCGCTGGGAAATTTCAACTTCGGAAACGGTAGCGGGGCTTGATACAGCAACACCGCTAGTCTTTACAACACCGCCCGAAACAGGACCCGTGGATATCGGCGCAGCTTTAGAAGCGGATGGGCAGTTTGATCACCTGCCGTACCTACAGGTCAAAGCAGTCCTAAAGGCCTCCAGTGATCAAACGGTCACACCCACCCTTACAGGCTTTGAGCTAAACTACGACTGTCTTTCCAAGGAATAATTCCACGGAGAAACGCCCAAAAGTCGCTTATTTCAAAAAACGACGCACTTCAGGCAAAATGAAGTGAAACATGTGGCGTCCAGGCGATATCATTGGTGACTATGAGATACTTGCCCATCTGAAAACAGGTGGTATGGCAACACTCTACCTTGCCCGCCGCAGGGGAGCAGCAGGTTTTTCCAGGCGAGTTGCTATTAAAGTAATTCACCCACGGCTAGAGAGCCATCAAACCTTCGTCCGAATGTTTGTGGATGAAGCGATGCTCTGCTCACGCATTCAACACCCAAACGTGGTGCAAGTCGAAGAGTTCGGCGAATGGGAAGGTACACACTTTCTAGTCATGGAATACGTTCCAGGATGCTCTTTAAGTGAACTGACGCGCGCTTTGCGAAGACAGGGCAGACGTATGTCCACAGAACTGGCTTGCGCCATTACCATGCGCATTGCGGATGGTCTTCATGCAGCACATGAAACACGAGACGACAATGGCCAATTCCTAAATATTGTTCATCGTGATGTAAGCCCCACTAACGTCCTGATCGCGAATGTGGGCTACGTAAAACTCATCGATTTCGGAGTTGCAAAAGCCGCTAACCACCAAGAAAAAACAGCCTCTGGAATTGTCAAAGGCAAATATCAGTACATGGCACCAGAACAGGCCTTGGGAAGAATTATCGATAGACGCACAGATATATTTGCTCTTGGCGTGGTGCTTTGGGAGCTATTGACCATGGAAACACTGTTTGACGTGAGTAGTACGGATGAACTCATGGATCGTTTGCGCGGAGCCCCCATCCCACAGCCAAGCCTAATTAACGAACAGATACCGGAAAAATTAGATGACCTGGTAATGAAAACTTTGGCTCAAGATCCCGAATACCGCCCTCAAACAGCCCAAGAACTACGAAGCATGCTCTACCATGCGATACCTGAATCGCTACGCATCGACTCCGCGCAAATTGCTGCACTGATCAACGCCATCATGCCCGAAGAGATGACTATTCATACGCATCGAGCGAAAAGCCCAGCTGTAAGCAAGCTTGCCCCAAACGAAGCCAGGCTCGTCATCGAAACAGCTTCGCAAAAAGGCGAAGAATTTCGCATCAGCCAGAACCAAAGCCGCTGGATCGTCGGGCGTGGTCGAGATGTCCACTGGACCTTGGACGATCTAGATGCTTCACGCGAGCATTTTGTGATTTCTGTTGATGAAGGGAAAGTTAGGATCGAAGACCTGCACAGCAAGAACGGCACTTTTGTAAATGGCATTAAACAAAGCCAAGCAGTTCTCAAACCAGGAGACGTTATCGTTGTCGGAAGCACCTCCATTCGCTTCGAACAAATCTCGGCAACACGAGCAAACACGCCTAGTTCAAAACAAAAAGAGGCCGTAACCATGCTTACCAAAAACTTACTCAAACACGACATGAAGAGCGAGCAAACATAAAAAGAAAAAACTTTTCACCTCCGCCGTGTAGCTCTAAAACACACGCACTTCTAATTCGTTTTCACTTTTTAACGTTACAACACTCGGGCAAAGATCTTTATAGCGTATTTTTAATTCATCAAAATTTTTGATGATAGGACATGAAGGGAGCCCGCGTAGTAGCACTTTTCCGTAACCCTTTTTTACAAGCCGCGAATCCAGCACCGCGACAATGCCTTTATCTGACTTGCTACGAATCAACCGTCCAAAACCCTGCTTTAGAGCGAGCGCCGCCGAAGGAACTTGATAATCCATAAACGGCGATGCGCCGCGTTCTTCAATAGCTTTCGCTCGTGCGACCAAAAGAGGATCTGTCGGGACCGCAAAAGGCAACTTGTCGATGATAACTAAGCGCAGTGCAGCGCCTGGCACATCAACTCCTTCCCAAAAGCTCCCAGAACCAAAGAGCACAGCATTAGCATCTTTCTTAAATTCACTAAGCAACTCATTTTTGGAAGCCTGACCCTGCATCAAGCACTTGAACCCAAGTCTCTTTGCGCATAGCGTATGAAGCTCGTGCATGGATTTTAGTGAAGTACACAATACAAATGCGCCA
The DNA here is from genome assembly GCA_016699535.1 of Myxococcales bacterium. Lineage (NCBI taxonomy): Bacteria > Pseudomonadati > Myxococcota > Myxococcia > Myxococcales > Myxococcales bacterium. The sequence continues at coordinate 892,009 of CP064980.1, read as the reverse complement.
CCTTTGCTCAGCTCGATCAATGAAATAATCTCTTCGGCAATACTTTGATTGTAGGTAGCGGTATTAGGCAGCTCCATATTTTCATTTACATAAAGAATTACTTGTTCTTGGAAATTAAAGGGCGATTCGATGATTTTCTCATCTACTTCCTCTTCGATACCTAAACGTTGCCTAATGAACTTGAAAGACGATGAGGATGACAAAGTTGCACTTGTACAAACCACAGCTTCATTTCGCTCAAGCACCTGCGAACGAAACACATAAGAGATATCTATCGGACTAGCACCAATTGCCAAAGAGCGACTCTTCTGCTCTGCCCATATCACATGGTCCCGATTTCCTCCCTCAGAAATAAGTGAAATATCATCTCGAAGATTCCGTATTCTTTTTACGAATTGAGCCGCTATCGCGTGCTTTTTTGAGTAGTTGTCACACCTTGACTGCAAAGCGTCTAAGGCATCATCCAACTCGAACATTTTTTTTTGAACTGCATCAGAGAAATGCTCCACGCTGATTTCAAAACGCTGTGAATCAATCTCACGGTTTTTTGGAAGCAACGAGAAACACTCTGAAAAACAACGTTCGACTTGACGAAAAAGCAATTCGAATGCGCCTCGTTCATCAAGGTAAAACTGGCTTTGCACCAAATCTCGTATCAATGTTTCTAAATGATGGCTCGAAACACGCACACCAAAAAACTCTGTTGCGACGTCTTCGATTTGATGCGCTTCATCAAAAATAACGGCATCATAGGGAGGAAGAATGCCATTGTTGTTGGGGCCCTTCGACGCTAAATCCGCAAAAAACAAATGGTGATTCACGACCAAAACTTGAGCATGCTCTGCAGAGCGTCGAAGCTGAGTGACAAAGCATTCCTCAAAAAATGAGCAACGAGCACCAATTCGCGTATCGGTTCCACTATTGATCTTAGGCCAAAGAAGCGAGTTTTCTTTTAGCTGTTTAAGCTCACTGATTTCTCCGTATACTGCGGCGTCCATCCAACGCTGAACAAGTTCAGTGTCTTGAGCGTAGCGAGAATCGAAAAATTCAGAGCTTTGTATAAAGTTCCGATAACGGCGTTTGCATACATAATTTGATAAACCTTTAATAGGAAGCGCTCTCAGGTCGCTCCCCAATGCTTGCTCCAGTAAAGGAATGTCTTTGTTGATGATTTGATCCTGCAAAACTTTCGTTGCAGTGGATACAACCACGCGTTTTTCAGACAAGAAGGCTGGTAGAAGATAAGCCAGCGTTTTGCCGGTTCCCGTTCCGGCTTCAATCAACGACACGCCACCATATTGGAGAACTTGTGCCACGGTTTCGGCCATCTCCAATTGCGAAGGCCTGTGATCGTAACCAGAAACACTACGTGCGATCGGACCGGTTTGGCTTAGAAGATCAGATAACAAAGACATTGCAGCTGCCTACACAGTGACATAGCACGAAGATTTGGTCTCATTGGGCATCATGCGCTATTTTCTTCATGGAAACTACGAAATTCTCGCTCAACCTATACGAGACAGCTTCTCACGAGAACACTCAAGCAGCCGATCGCGATATTAAAGGACCGCTATGCATCAAGAACTCACCGTACGCGCGATACTACTTGGACTTCTCCTTTCGGCCATTATGGGCGCTGCCAATGTCTATCTTGGTCTACGCGTTGGAATGACGGTCTCCGCATCGATTCCCGCTGCCGTTGTTGGAATCTTATTGCTTCGGGTCGTCTTTCGAGGCGGCACTATCCTAGAGGCCAATCAAATTCAAACTGCAGCTTCAGCAGGGGAGTCTCTTGCGGCAGGTGTCATTTTTACCCTGCCCGCACTGGTGCTCGTAGGAGCATGGGAAGACTTCAACTGGTGGCTCACAACAGGAATAGCCGTGAGCGGGGGTCTGCTCGGAGTGCTGTTTATGATCCCAATGCGCCGAGTGTTCGTGGTTGATAACAAAGACCTTGCTTTCCCTGAAGGCGTTGCATGCGCGGAAGTACTGCGGGCCGCTGAAGCGGGCTCCGATCACACACAAAATGCCTTGCCAATATTCATTGGCGCTTCTGTCGGAGCCTTGTTTAAAATCTTTGCCGGATTCTTTGAAATCATCGCGCATAGCCTTCAAAGTGCATTTTTCTTTGGAAACCAGCGTGTGTTCTATTTTGGCGCCGATATTTCACCAGCATTGCTTGGCGTCGGCTTCATCGTAAAATGGCGAATCGCTCTATTGATTTTTATCGGTGGGACTTTTGCTTGGCTCTTTTGTATTCCGTTGCTCGGCAGCACAGGGACATCCGAACTATCTGCTGTCGATAGCGCCTGGCACATTTGGGATAGCCGCATACGGTACATCGGTGTTGGCGCCATGCTCGTGGCAGGTTTTGATTCCATTATACGCGTACGAAGCGGCCTCAGGTCAGCATTTTTGCATGTCAAAGACCGTCTCTACGGGAACAATCACAATGAAGGAGACGATGAAGACATCTCCAGCAGAAGTATCGCAGTGCTTGCCACACTAATTGTGATTGTCATCGCGAGAATCTATTTCGAGTTCACCCACAACCTTGCTGTAACCCTTCTCGCTACCGTGTTGATGTTTGTGCTTTCCTTCTTTTTTACCGCCGTGGCCAGCTATATCGTGGGCCTGGTTGGAAGTAGCAACAGTCCAGTGTCTGGGATGACGATCACAGCTGTACTGATCTCCGGTCTTTTCATTTTAGCAACAACAGCTTTTACCGGAGTTAAAGGAATAGAAGCCATGGCGGCCATGCTTGGTGTCGCTGGCATCGTATGCTGCGTCGCGTGTACGTCGGGAGACGTCTGCAACGATTTAAAAACGGGCCATCTTGTGGGCGCATCACCCAAGTTGCAGCAACGTATGCAGATTGCTGGTGTCATCGTAGGCGCCGTGGTGATGGCTCCGGTCCTAAAACTCCTTCATGAAAATACACCTGGTGGCATTGGCGGACGCGAGCTTGCCGCCCCACAGGCCACCTTGTTTGCCAACTTGGCTAGAGGCTTCTTTTCAGATCAACGTCTGCCATGGGACATGGTCTGGTCTAGGGGGTGGGTTCTGGCCTTATCATTTTGCTTTTAGATACTCTTTTGCAACGAAAAAGAATATTGTATTTCGTTTGCATCTCATGCCAATTGCTGTTGGAATTTATTTACCTTTTGGTGTAACTGTCCCTATGCTTGCAGGTGCTTTTCTTTCGCACGTTGCGGATCACAGCAAACACTCTCAGCATAAAGGAGTACTTATGTCTTCCGGAATGATTGCCGGCGAAGCGCTAATGGGAATCTTCCTAGCTGGGCTCGCTGCTCTGTCGATCGGGCGCGTGGCTATGTTCGCTGAAGGATCATTGGCCTTAACAACAACCACGCTAGTTCTGAGCGTCGGTGGACTATTTTGGATGTGGAGGTGGTTGCGTCATGCAAATTGATCCTGAAAAAATTTCTCAGCCTGACCGTTACAAACTATGTATTGGATCGGTCGTGCCTCGGCCCATAGCTTTCGTGTCGAGCCAATCTGCTTCAGGCGAAAGCAATCTTGCCCCCTATTCTTTTTTTACGGGTGTAAGCAGCAATCCTCTTACCCTGCTTTTTTGTCCGGCGAACAAAAAAGATGGCAGCAAAAAAGACACCCTACTCAACGTCGAAACCACCAGAGAATTTGTCGTAAACATTGTTTCTGAAGAATTTCAATATGAAATGGCAGCTTGTGCAGAAGAGCTACCCAGAGGCGAAAGCGAGTTCAAGCTATCGGGTCTTGAAGCTTCACCAAGCATCAAAGTAAAGTGTCCGCGGGTTGCTCGCTGCAAAATGGCCTTTGAATGCAAACTAGAGCAGGTTATCGAACTTAATCCCGGAGCTGTTGCCGGCGGAAATATTGTTATTGGACGCGTCGTTTGGATTCATGCCGATGATGATCTTATTAACGAAAGGTTTCACGTGGATCAGAAAAAGTTGGCTGCGGTGGGCCGTATGGGTGGACTCAACTACTGCAGCACGAAAGACATCTTCGAGATCCCTTGGGGCAAAAAAGCTCTCGAAAAGCATTCCACTACAGATAAAGTTAAATAGGACTAAAACAAGCTATCCTAACTCTCGTTATTTATTGTACTCCTAAACAAAAACTAACTGGCATAGACAGCAGACGACAGCACACCGTGAAAACCGCACTTACAGGCATCAAACCCACAGCAACTCCTCACCTTGGCAACTACCTTGGTGCGATCAAGCCTGCGCTGCAACTGTGCCAGGAGTACAGCACTTACTTTTTCATTGCAGACTACCATGCGCTCACAACGCTCCGTGAATCAGAAAAGCTCAAGAGCTACGTTTACGATGTTGCGGCTACGTGGCTTGCTTGTGGGCTCGATCCTGAAAAAACACTTTTGTATCGACAGTCGGATGTGCCGCAAGTCTTCGAATTGAGTTGGGTTCTAAGCTGCTTGCTTGCTACGGGACAACTTGAACGAGGTCATGCCTACAAAGACGCTCTGACGCAAAACGAAAGCCCAAATGCTGGCGTTTTCTATTATCCAGTGCTTATGGCCGCAGACATCCTTCTTTTTGATACCGATGTTGTCCCGGTAGGAAAAGATCAGAAACAGCATATCGAGCTAAGTCGTGATGTTGCTACACGTTTTAACCATTTGTTTGGAGAAAATACGCTTGTTGTTCCTGAAGCACTCATCAACGATTCTCTGCTTGTGCCGGGTACCGATGGCCAAAAAATGAGCAAGAGCTACGGTAATACTGTCCCCTTGTTTTCCCCGGCAAAGGAACTCAAGCAAGTCATCATGAAGATCAAGACGGGCTCAGAATCCTTGGAGGACGCCAAAGTCGCTGAAGGCAGTACTGTCTTTGAGCTCTACCGCGCAGTGGCCTCAAGCGAGCAGCAACAGATCATGAAAGACAAGCTCAACGCTGGCGGATACGGATGGGGACACGCAAAACAAGACCTTCACCTAGCCCTTGAAGCTGAGCTGGGCCCCAAGCGGGAGCACTTTTTATCAATTCGTAAGAATGAAAAGGAGCTCGAAGAAACCCTTAAAAAAGGTGCAAAACGAGCCTGCGCCATTGCTGATAAAACAATGCAGCGCGTGCGAAAAGCCGTCGGTATTACTTAATCTCGGTTTCAAAACCACAGCGTCAGGCGAAACACCCCCTAGCTTAGGTTCCTAAAAAACTCCGGTAAAACAAGGTTATCTAGCACTCGGTTTTTCACGCGGGTTCTGGAGCGAGCGCCCCCGCAGAAAAAGCGACGAATATACGTTGGTACTTGAGGAGTTTTTTCGAGGAGGAAAGCCGCTCCAGGGCCCGCGTGGGAAACCGTCTAATCATAGGCAAAAAAGCAATCAATCATAAGCCCCCTAGTGCTCGAGGAGGTGCTTGTTGCCTTCTACGACTCTTTCTTTAACGAGCTGATAACCACTATCTGCTCGTTCCCAGTTCTGCTCGATAATCGTGTTTTGGAGTTGCATGTCTTTAAAAGAATACCAACTCACCAGTATGGAAGAGGTTGCTTCCTGTTTATCGTCATCCATTTTAACCTGCTGAATATCCACATCAGCGATCTGCACATCCTTGCCCCACGTTTCGCGACGTTCGCTAAACCTGCCTCGGTATTTTGGATGTACGATTTGCAGCGCCGCATAGGAGCGTCCCCAACGTGCATGATCGTTGAGTTCAGTCACCGCATCTTTCAATCGCTCTTGGGCGCTCGCGTTTTGAAAAAAGCACCCACTTAACAATAAAATAAATAGCCATCTCATCTGTGTTCATCGCCTCTTCAAGAAAAACACTTGGCTAACGTTACCCCAACGGGCCAATATCGCAAAAATTGCGGTGTGCTAGTACACGGTCAGTCCGCGACAAAAGCCAGCAGTTAATAAAAAGTACTGCGAACACAAGAACAAAGCTAGAAGACAACTCTTTTTTCGAGGTTTTCGTAGATTCGAGCGCCCCCGCAGCGACGAGGAGGCACGTACGCCGGTACTTGCCGACGAGGAGCGAGGAGGTAAGCCGGATATACGGAAACCTCGGAAAAAGTGCTCGAAGTCGGCAGAGACTGACCAGGTACTGTTACGTTGAAGCACAAACACGGTTACGTCCTTGATGTTTGGCCATATATAGCGCTTTATCGGCCGCTTCAAACAAACCTTCTTTGTCACGTGCATCGCGTGGATAGGTGGCGACGCCGAGTGAACAGGTCACGTTAATCACGCCTTGCTCCGTATTGAATACACTGGCAGCAATCTCTTCACGAACGCGTTCTGCAAGTAAAACCGCTCCGGCCGTATCGGTTTCTTCGCAGAGCAGGCAAAATTCTTCTCCACCAAAACGAGCCACCAAATCAGTCTCTCGTTTGACACGTTGCAGAACAGTACCCAAAGCTTGGATGACACGGTCCCCTGCAGCATGACCATAAGTATCATTGATAGCTTTAAAGTGATCGAGGTCCGCAATCACTAAAGAAAGCTTACGATCGAAACGCTCCGCTGAACGAACTTTCTGTTCCATCTCGCCTAGAAGGGTTCGCTTATTCAGGCAACCCGTTAGACCATCTGTGGTGGCAAGCTCTTCCAGACGTTTGACGGCTTGAGCGTTTGCCAATGCTGTTGCAATCTGCGTAGACAACACCTGCAAGGTGGTACGAATCGCAGAAGAAAAAGCATTTTTCTGCGCGGCAGCCACGGCAATCGTGCCTATGGTTTTGTCCTGTGCCGTAAGCGGCAAAACAAGCAACGAGCGCATGTTGGGAAGCTCTTTGCGTTTCGTGTAGAGAGTCTGCTGTTTGTCATCAAAACTCCCTCTGTAGGGAAGGTAATGCCCTGTTTTCACCACCATGGCTGTCAGAGAAGTATTGTCCGAAAACGAAAAGCCTTGAAGCGCCTCGGAGCCGCGTCCTACGGCACGCTGAATCAAGTGTTTTCGTTTGTGACGATCGTAGGTACTTACAGCACAAAAATCATAAGCAGAGATCTGAGCCGTCGCTTCAATTGCAGCGTCAACCACGTCATTTACACTAAGCGCCGCACTGAGCGATTGCGATGCGCGATAGAGCATCGTTTGCTCGTACTTTGATTGTTCAAGCTGAACAAACACACGTTCATTTTGAAGTACGCGAAGTATTTGATGAACAGAATGTGCAAAAATCGTAATTTCATCCTGGGAAAATGCCGCACCATTTTTTCGGTCGGCACATAGCACGCCTCGTAGCTGCTCTCCTTCAAACACCGGAATACCAACAAAATCGGTTACTTCTGCGGGACCTCGATAATAGCAAAGGCCTCGGTAGCCAAGCCTAAGGTTGGACAACACCACAGGCTCGCGCTTTTCCATAACCGCAGCGACAACCCCGTGTGCTTTAAGAATTGGACTCGGAACAATGTCATCGCTCTTGGTTGAAAGCTCAACAATACGAAGATTGTGTTCAAAATCATCGAGCATTAGCAAAATACAAGTGTGTAAGTTGAGCGTTGCTTGCAGGAGCTCAAGCATATGAAACAACGCTTGCTTAACTTCATCCACACTCGAACGAAAAAGTCTCTCGTCATCGCGTTGTTCATGCCCTGCAGGCGCTGTCACCAAACGAAATAAACGTGCATCTTCAAGTACTTTAGCTTGGGCCGTCGCCAACTCCTGCTTTGAACGCTGACGAACGCGCCTTATTTCAACACTCGTAAACAACCAGTTGGTCAAACCGAAAAAGAGCCGAAAAGAGGCATACAATAGAAAAGGACGAAGTGCGGTTTGATTTTCAGTGAAAAAGTAGAGCACAAGCTCCAGAAAAAACGCACTAAGCACGAGCGACATGCCGACCCAACGGTCGGCAAAAGCAGCCATAAAGGCTAAAAGCACATACACCAAAGGATGAAGGGGACTTCCCAGACCTCCACTCGCCTGCACCATGGCTTGTACGGCCACGAGCAAGAGCAAACCAATCTCAAGATCGGCGCCAATGCTTCCGATAAACAACTGGCGAAACTTCGCCATCGAGCTCGTTGTTGCAGAATACCGTACAGAGGAAGAAGTGCGAAACCGGCCCATAACACGAGCTAGGAACACAGCAACCCACGCCACAACGTACACCAAATGCCAAAAGCCATAGGGACGATGACGCGGAAGAAACGCCCCAAGCCCCACAGGAGCGCCCAATAAGCCAACGGCGATATAGCCCAACCATGTCGACGCAGTGCTTCGCACACGAAAAACAATTTTAGCAACGAGATTCAGGGCAAACGAGGTCACAACAGGCACCTAGACGCTACCGCATCTTCTGAGCGCAAAAAAGAGCGCTGCAAAAATCCCTAACGATTAAACTGAAAAACTATCTCACCCTCGTAGATCATTCCCAGCTCATCACGCGCAATAGCCTCTATAGCCGACCGATCGGTTTTAAGCGCTTTGACCTGATGCTCCAGGCGCTGAACATCACGCTCAAGCTTGTCATTAACGTTCTCGACCCGATGCAGTTCGCTGCTAAGCGCTTGATATCGTGGCAATCCTTTTGAATCAAACATCAGCATTGGCACGCCCACTACAGCCGTACCTAGCAATAAAAATGGCAACATCCATGCAATCGTATTATTCAAGGTACTGGACATCTTGCAATTTTTCTCAAAATTTTGCCAAAATTAGACACGCAAGCTGAAATTATTGGTACTCGGTCAGTCGATGACAAAAGTCCGCAGTTAACAAAAAAGTATACGAACACGATGGCAAAGCTGGAAGACAAGTCTTTTTTCGAGGTTTTCGTAGATTCGAGCGCGCCCACAGGACTGAGGAGGATGGTATATCAGTACCTGACGACGAAGTCCGAGGACCTAAGCCGAATATACGACAACCTCGGAAAAAAGTCGTTGCTGCCACCACAGACTGACCAGTTACAATTATTGCCTTAAGCTCCGAGCACGGCTCTCACCTATCATGCTTCATGGAAACGAAACAACTTAGTTATCGACAACGGCAAATCCTCTATGCTGCCTTAACGGAGTACATCGCTACAGGTCAAGCTGTTAGCTCTGGGAATCTTGCGCGTCGTTATGGGCTAAAGCTTTCTTCAGCAACAATTCGTAACGTTCTTGCGGAGCTGGAGGATCTTGGATGCCTCGTTCAGCCCCACCCAAGCGCGGGTCGAATTCCCACCGACTACGGGTTTCGCGTGTTTGTTGACGCTCTTGTGCAGATCAAAGAGCTACCTCGCCAGGACCGCTACAATGTAGCCGCGCATCTCAACAACACATTCTCACAGCGGCAAGATTTTCTGCGCGAATCAGGACGCTTGCTCGCATCGATGACCGGCACGGCTGCGATCCTTACTCCACCTCAACTCGAGGTTGAGACGCTGAGGCAAATTCGTTTCGTTCCGCTCGATTCAAAACAACTACTCGTTGTGCTCGTAAGTCGCTCGGGCATCGTCAAAAACCGGATTGTCGCGCCGCAGACTCCACTGTCTGACTCCGGAGCTTGAACAACTGCACAATTACCTTGATGCTTGCGTTTCGGGGCAAAGCCTCCGTAAATTGCAGCAAAAGCTGCGTGAGGAAATTGTCGCTGAGCACGGGGCTTACCGTGTGCTACTCGAAAAAATGGCTGCTGTCGTCAGCGCCGCCACTGCTGAGGAGCCTGAACCGGAACTGCTCATCGAAGGGCAGGAAGCCCTTTTTCAGCACCCTGAATTCAAGGACGCCGAAACGCTTCGGGCTATTTTACGTACCTTAGAGGGCAAAACACAGCTACTTGAATTACTGAATCACACCATCGCTGCTCAAGATGTTCAGGTCGCCATCGGTACCGAAATGCACGTTGATAGCTCCAAGGACTTGAGCGTGATCTACGCAAATTATGGAGTTCAAGGGAGCACAGAGGGTACAGTAGGTGTTATCACACCTCGTCGCATCGATTATGGCAAAATCGTGCCACTTGTGGGGTATACAGCTAAAGTAATGAGTGAAATACTTGAAAATAATCAATGACAGATCACGACATGACAAGCAAAGAAGCACCTCCAGCTGAAATAAACGAACGTCCAAGCGTTGAGACCCAAGAGCTCCCAGTAGAGTCGACAACGACCGAGCAAGATGATGCGCAGGAACAAGAAGTCCAAGAGCTAAACGAAGACGAGCAGAGAAGTCTTTTGCTCGAAAAGCTTGCAAAAGAGCACACTAAACTTAAAGAAACCTACTTGCGCACGGCAGCCGACTTTGACAATTTTCGCAAACGAACCCGCCGAGACTTGCAAGCAGCCGAAATCAAAGGAAAAGAAGAAGCACTTCAAGAACTGTTGCCTGTGGTTGATAACCTTGAGCGTGCGGTACAAGCCGCCAGCGACACCTCGGATGCAAAATCGCTCATCGAAGGCGTTCAGATGGTTTTGCGATTGTTTGAAGATGGAGCCCGGCGTCTAGGCATTGAACGCATTGGTACCGTCGGTAAAGCATTTGATCCGACCGTTCACGAAGCCCTTCAACAACAAGAAAGCGATGAAGCAGCACCTGGCACAATCCTTTCCGAAATCCAACCAGGATACCTCATCGGAAGCCGCGTCTTGAGAGCTGCGTTAGTAGTTGTCGCCAAACCCAAACAAAAGAGCGTTGAAGCCAATGGGGGATACAGCGACGATGCTGAGACCCAACCTCCTAAAGCAGTTACAAGTGAAGACGACGCTGTACAAGCAAACGAGGACTAAGTGGGAAAAATCATTGGCATCGATTTAGGTACCACCAACTCTTGTGTCGCAGTCATCGAACACAACAACAAGACAGTCATTCCAAATGCTGAAGGAGCGCGAACAACACCATCCGTAGTGGCTTTTATAGCCGAAAACGAGCGACGCATTGGTCAGGCAGCTAAACGACACGCCGGAACCAATCCCGAGTCCACAGTGTTTGCAATCAAGCGTCTAATGGGCACGTCGTTCAATACAAAATCAGCGCAAGCCCAAGCCAATAACGTAAGTTACTCGATTGTTAAATCTGCCAATGGTGATGCATGGGTCGAAATTGAAGGGAAGCAATACTCACCTCCTGAAATCTCGGCAATGATTCTCGTGCATATGAAGGAAATTGCTGAAGCTTATCTGGGGGAAGAAGTCACTGAAGCGGTTGTTACGGTTCCTGCTTACTTTAACGACGCACAACGACAAGCCACCAAAGATGCTGGAAAAATTGCTGGACTCGAAGTCAAACGCATTATCAATGAGCCGACCGCAGCGGCACTTGCCTATGGCCTCGACAAAAAAGAAGTCCGCAAAGTGGCTGTTTATGATTTAGGTGGCGGCACCTTCGATATTTCTATCTTGGAAATCGCGGACGGGGTATTTAAAGTTCTTTCAACCAACGGCGACAGCTACCTTGGCGGCGAAGATTTTGACCAAGCCCTTATGGTCAAACTCGCGGAAGACTTTGAAAGCTCAACGGGAATCGATATACGCAAAGATCGTGCAGCATTATCACGTCTCAAAGAGCAAGCTCAAAAAGCACGACACGAACTATCAAGCTCGCACGAAACTGAAATCAACCTTCCTTTTATCGCTGCCGATGCAACCGGACCAAAACATCTTGTTCAAACCTTTAAGCGCAGTGAACTAGAAATCCTTTGCTCCGAACTAGTTGATCGAACATTGATCCCCTGCAAAAACGTCCTTGAAGATGCTAACTTAAGTGTCTCTGACATCGACGAAGTCATTCTCGTCGGCGGAATGACTCGCATGCCCATGGTGCAAAAGCGTGTCGCAGAGTTTTTCGAGAAAGAGCCGAGTAAAGGTGTCAATCCAGACGAAGTCGTTGCCATGGGCGCGGCAATCCAAGGTGCCGCACTCTCAGGCGACATGGAAGAAGTTCTACTCCTGGATGTGACCCCGCTTTCTTTGGGTGTTGAAACTGGTGGCGGTGTTTTCTTTGCAATTATTCCTCGAAACACCACGATTCCAACTCATTTGACCGAAGTCTTTACGACTAGCCTTGATAATCAATCTTTCGTGCCGATTCACGTACTGCAGGGCGAGCGTCAGATGGCGGCCGACAATAAAAGTCTCGCTCAGTTTGAACTCTCGCCAATTCCTCCAGCACCACGAGGCGTGCCTCAAATCGAAGTTGCATTTGACATCGACGCTAACGGTATTGTGCACGTCACCGCCAAGGACCTAGGAAGCGGACGCGAACAGCAAGTTAAAGTAGTTGCATCCAGTGGCTTGGATGAAAAAGAAATCGATCAGATCATTCGAGAATCCGACGAGCATCGAGAAACAGATGCCATGCGCAGGAAACTTGCAGAACTAAAAAACGGCGCTGAAGCATTGCTTTACACTTCAGAACGCGCCGTCAAAGAGTATGCCGAATTTGTTGACGCTTCAATTCTCGATAAAGTGCAAGAAGACATAGCGGCGCTCAAAGAAACTCTCGTTGAACCGGAAGCAGAAGCCATTCGTGCAGCTATCCAAGAACTTGAAATGAGCGCCTTCAGCATCGCCGAAGCCATGTACAACGCTCCTGAAGAAGTACCAGCCGAAGAGGCGCAAGAGCCAAGTGAAACAGAAGAAAATCCTTCTGAGACTTCTTAACGAATGCTGCGAGTCAAAAAGGTTGAGCCATCTTGCCGCAAATCTGCGTGCATTGCGGCGTCCGAATATCTTGAAGTATCGGCGATATTTTGAGGAGCAGCGAAAACTGTATGGGTTTCAAGATCTTCAAGATCGACAGGGGCTAATTAAGGCCAGACACACGGCTCTAACTGAAGCCTCACACCGAATATTTTTTCGACCTTGTCTTGAATCTCGGTAGCAGCAAGCAAAAGATCGCGACTTGTCGCGCCGCTGAGATTGACTAGCGAAAGCGCGTGCCTCTCTGAGATCCTCACCGGTCCAAAGCTCTGACCTTTTTTGAAGCCGGCAGCTTCAATTAGCCACGCCGCGGGAATTTTTCGGTGGCTAGCGTTCATCTCAAAAGAAGGGGCTTTGCTTTGGCAACGTTTCTCAAACGCAGCAAAGCTCTTCTCATCTAACACGGGGTTCATGAAAAACGAGCCTGCGCTAGGTACATAGTCGTCCGCATCGATGTACATACCTTTGTTCGCACGAAGTTCAAGCACCGTCTGTCGCACCTGCCTAAGTGTGACCGCTTTCGGCTCTGTCAGTGCTTCTTTGAGCTCGGCATAGCGAATTTCTGCAGGACCATTGTCTTCTAATTTGAACTCCACAGCCAAGACAATTAATCCCGTATCGTTTTTCTTAAACAAACTGTTTCGATACGAAAAATCGCAGTCTTTTGCTAAAAGATCGAAACTCTTCTGTGTTGAAACGTCGAATACTTTCACTTTCGTAATGAGCTCCGATACCTCTTGTCCGTAAGCCCCCACATTCTGAATCGGCGTAGCTCCCACTGTTCCTGGAATGCCTGACAGACACTCCATTCCAGCCCAGCCTTGCGTAACGCTATACGCAACCAAGTAGTCCCACGACACCCCGGCCGCAACATCGATCAGTACTTGACTACCTTTGCGCTCAACTTTCCGGCCTTGCAAAGCCATATGCAAAACCAAGCCAGGCACGCCTTCGTCCGCAACAACAATGTTTGATCCGTCGCCCAACAAATGCACAGGCAATTTTTGCTCAGCCGACCAGCTCAACAAGGACCGCAGCTGTGTCTCATTCTTTACGTCAGCGTAAAACTCTGCTGCGCCGCCCACCTGCAAGGTCGTTCGTTGGGCAAGAGATACCTTGCATTGAACACCCTCCGGTGGCTTAACGCGTTGATTCATAAATTCGCTTCACCTCGTTCATCACGGTGTGAGTTTTTGAACGCCACCCATATAAGAATGCAAAACTTCGGGAAGCACTACACTTCCGTCGGCTTGTTGACCTTGCTCGAGCAAAGCTACCATGGTTCGTCCGATGGCCAAACCGGAGCCGTTCAATGTATGGACAAGCTGCGGCTTTCCTTTTGCTTCGGGACGGTAGCGGATCTTCGCGCGCCGCGCTTGAAAATCACCAAACCACGAACAGCTCGAAATCTCCCGATAAGCCTGCTGCCCAGGCAACCACACCTCAAGGTCGTAGGTCTTCTTGGCCGAAAAGCCCAAATCGCCCGTACAAAGCTCGACAACTTGATAGTGCAAACCCAAACGTTGAAGCACTTCTTCAGCATGATGCGTAAGCAGCTCCAGCTCCCGTTCCCCATCTTCTGGCTTAACAAAACGCACAAGTTCTACTTTATCGAACTGATGCTGACGAATCATCCCACGGGTGTCTTTGCCATAGCTTCCCGCCTCGCTTCGAAAGCAAGCCGTATACGCCGTGTAAGCAAGCGGCAGCTCTTTTGCTTCCAAGATCTCATCCGCTCTAAAATTAGTAATCGGAACTTCGGCGGTTGGAATAAGATAAAGCTTCGAGGCGTCTTCATCTTGCGCAGCCCGCCAATCTTCAGAAATCTTAAACAAATCTTTCTCAAACTTAGGCAATTGACCCGTGCCCCGCAAAGCACTGTCTTTGACTAGCAAGGGCAGCCAAAGCTCTTGATAACCGTGCTCCGCACTATGCAAGTCCAGCATAAAACTGATCAACGCGCGCTCAAGCCTAGCCCCATGGCCTTTCAACACATTAAATCGGGCACCGCTAAGCTTCGCAGCACGTTCAAAGTCAAATAGACCGAGACTTTGACCCAGATCCACATGATCTTTGGGCTTAAAGTGCATCTCTGGCTTTTGCCCCCACTGACGGCACAAGCGATTGTCAGCTTCACTTTTGCCAACAGGACTTCCCTCGGAAGGAAGATTGGGAATGCCAAGAACAATCTCCTCGATGGCCGATTCAACCCATGAAGCTTGTGCTTCAAGTTCTTTGATTTGATCGCCAAGCTCTTTCAGCTCGGTACGCTTCTCGGCAAAGGCAGCACTACTTTTATCTTTTTCTTTGGCCATGGCCGTACTTGCATCGTTACGCAAGGAACGAAGAGTCTCTGTTTTTACAATGGAGCTTCGACGTTGCTCGGCCAAATCAGCGATTTTGCCAAGTCCGTCCGGTAAGGCGCCACGCTTCTTTAAAGAAGCGGTCACTTCATCCAAATGCTCAGTCACATACTTTAAATCCAACATGCCGCCGGTGTACCGCGGCTTGCCGGCACACTCAAGAGATCAGCAAGCTATAGCTGCAAGATCTCATGGCCGGCAAACTCGTAAATCCAGCAATTTTCTCGTGAGCGTCGATACTCCCATCCCCTTAATATCTCCAACGGGCACAAGCTGTCGCGTCGAGCTTTTTCGAGCCTTTGCGCCACTGGCCAACCAAAGCTCAACTTTCATCTTACGATGACTCAGCACATGCTCGATATGCCCTCGAGCTTTGCGCTCTAGCACCGCATCGATACAAGATTCACCAAGAATCCGCCGGGCATCTCCTGCGCCTTTGCCTTGCATCGAAGGCAGCCCCCACAAACCGGCAAAACGGCTACCATCTTGCTTCACCATCCAGACACGCTTCTCTTGCGCACCACTCTTGGCACTTGCAAGCGCCATCACCGTCACCCAATGCTCCTCCCTTGGCGCCTTGCGCACTCGAGCGACGGGTAGTGCTGCTACCTGCTCATGTTTGTACGCAAAACACTTAGCCTTCAACGGACAAAGCCCACAGCTTGCTTGCTTCGGCGTACAAAGCGTTGCGCCAAGTTCCATCAATGCTTGATTCAAATCACCCGGTTGCCTGCCCTTCGCCAATAAAGAAGCAAGCTCCCAAAGCAGCTGCTCGCTTTCTTTGCTCCCAAGCGGCGCAGTAATCCCAAGCAAACGACTGAGTACCCGCGCCACGTTACCATCGACAATGGCCTCCGGCTGATCAAAGGCAATGCTACCAATCGCGCCCGCGGTATAGCGCCCTATCCCCGAAATGCTTTGTCGTTCTTTAGCATCTTTTGGCAGCTCGCCTCCGTAACGTGCTTGGACCTCTCGTACACCGCGATGCAGAAACCTCGCTCGGCGATAGTAGCCAAGACCACTCCAATGCTTGAGCACTTCGTCTTCATCTGCCGATGCCAAGCTTTTCAAGCTCGGAAAACGCTTCATAAAACGCTCATAGTAAGGAATCACCGTACTCACCTGCGTCTGCTGCAGCATGATTTCCGAGACCCAAATCGCATAAGGATCACTGCTCGTGCGCCATGGCAAATCGCGTTTATTTTTCTGATACCAAGTAAGTAGCGCTCTTCGTATCTTGCGATGCTCAAAAGAATCCGTTAGGGCTAGTGGCTGTGAAATACTTAATTTGGATGATGTTTGGGGCATGGGCACTGCTTGCATGCGGCGGAAGCCACACCAAAGACAAAAACGAAACCCACACAAATTCAAGAGCCGAGTCCGAAAAACCGGAAAAAAACATCGATCCCAAAACCAAGCCCCACGTCATTGTTGATCTTGAGAAAGACCAAACAGGCAGCCTGCAACTTAGTATCCAAAACCATGACAGTGCTGCCGTTCACCTTGCGCCAGCCGCCATTCTACAATCCAAACATCAAGGCAAATGGAAAAGCAATTTTGAAATTCCTCTGCGCCTAGACTGCTTATCGCCCGCCAAGCCGTCGGAATGCTTCGCCCTCGCCCCAGGCGCTGAACTTCGCCCTCCCAGCTACGCCAATCACCAATGCGCATGCCAGCCCTGCGCCCCGCTCAGGGCTAGCCAATACCGTGCCCTCCTCCAAAGCTGCGCCCACACCCACACCTACACATCCCCGATCCAGGATCCCACCTTTAAAGCGCAATAAAAACAATAATTTAAATACCGCACCGCGAAAATTCATTCGAAAACGGTTTTCGCGATAGTTTTTTAGGCAATTGAAACCTTTGCTTAAACGCAAAGCGATCCTAGAAATACACTAGGTATTTCGTGCAGATGAAAGTTGTAAAGCCATGAGAGCGTTAGTTGGAATCATGTTGGTCTTGATGATGAGCTGCTTTATTTCAACTGAAGCATGGGCTCAAGATGCAAAACCCAATCCCAATGACCCGAAAGAACTTTCGAGCGAACGTTACTCCTTTATCGGTATGCGTTTTCGGGACCTGATTATTCCTAAATTTGTTCTGAACCTTTTTGCCAAAGGCGGATCAACCGTTAACGTCTTTACCTTTGGCCCTGAGTTCACCACGCGCAAGGGCGGCACAGAGCTCAATATCGCGTTATCGTACGCGGACTACTCCATGGATCCTTTTCTATTTAAGGGCAAAGGAGACGGCGAAGAAAGCTGGGAGCGGGTCTCAAGTGATCTCAAAGCCATCTACGGAACGATCGACCTTTTGTTCGAAGTGTGGACCGGAAAACGCAGCAGGTATGCATTCTTGATCGGAGGAGGAGTGGGTCTAGGTGCTGTGTTCGATAACCTTCATCGCACTCAGGTCTATCCCAACGATCCGAGCAATCCCAATCCAGATAATCCTTCTGCGTGGCGCGACTGCACCTCTGCAGGCAACCCAGCAACCACCACTAGCGACGGCGCCCCATGGTGCGGCGCTGACAACAACCACTACCCCGGCTACAGCGAGCCAAGTTGGGCACATGGAGGCGCAAAGCCATTTATTTTTCCATGGCTTTCCATCCCCCAATTCAGTTTTCGCTATAAACCCATCAAACAATTCCAAATGCGCGCTGATGCAGGCCTATCCATCTCCGGCATCTTCTTCGGCCTCAACGCCGCCTACGGACTTAATTAGGGAGAGCAATTCCTGCTAAGTCTGATCGCCATGGCATAGTGGGGAACACTAACCCTCAGCGCAAGCGACTACACTGTAGTGAAAACGCCTATGCGTTTTCGCTTCAAGACAACGCTGCGCAAAGCTGCTTATTGAGTTGTCCCAATAGATAGGAGTCAATCCTAATCTATTGTGAAGGGGGTACAGAGCTGGCATGGAGTTTGCTTTACTCTAGTTGCAACGGAGTACATTAAATGAAACTTAACTTAGCGCTTTTACCGCGTCGTACTAATCAAGGGCTAACCACTATCATCTTGTTGCTTGTATCGATCACAGCATGCACACCAACAACTGAAAGCCATTCAATAGCCTCTGACAATGGCGCTTTTACTGCTGAAGATGGTGTCTGCGAGACCAGTTTCGATTGCGTGTTCGGTTTGGAATGCAAAGAAATCAATGCAGCCACAGGAGAGCACAGATGTCGATAGGTTCTGTATCTCACATCAAAAACATTTTCTTGCTTAGTACGCTCGCGCTAACAAGCTTTTTTCTGCTTCCAGCGTCAATGCCCAAGAACACTGTGACGAGCTATCTTCAGATGATCAAGGCAACAAAACAGCTTGTGCCATGTCTCATCAAATGGCCGAATATGCCTACGTGCTAAAAACAGAAGCAGCCAAACGCATCGATACTTCACGGCAAGAACTTCAGCTGGCGAAAAGTTACCTCAACCACGTAAAATCTGGCACCCCCTACCAAAGCACTCCAGAGAGCTGGGACTTTTACTATAGTCTGCGCAGTGGCATCGAACAGAACACGAACGCCATCACAATGTTCCCTCATATGGATCCAGCCATTCGTGACCAAGCTACCGTCACCCAACAACATATCGAAAGTGTTCTAACTTCGGTCGGTACCGGATTTCTGGATGAAGCGCAGGCCGTGCGTCGAATAGTTGAAGATTTCGATAGTTATCTAGGGCCGGAACTCAATATCTACGTGGTTGCACCAACTTTTCCAAGTGAGCAAATCAATGTCAGTCCTCGAGGACGATTTCATCGTGTTCACGCCGTACCATACAGCGCCAATTCGCCATGTAGCCCTGGAGAGGGCGAGGTGGTGACATCACTCAATCCGGACGGATTGCTCTATTGTGAATTCGGCGAGCTCGATAACTACAGCCAGCGCTACATCCTAATTGATGAAATAAGGCAAACGGTGGCCCGATTCGCGAGCAGCAACAATCGTGACTACACACGTGAAACTCTCAAGGATAGCCGACTCATGCATGTTTTGCGTCTAGCTCAAATTGAGTTCGCAAAAAACCAAGCTGCTTTTCAAGTCATCTACGGTGCAGAACCATTGTCCAGCATAAAACTTGCTGGACAGAGCAAAGAAGTCGGAGAGTATTTGCTTCAAGATGCGCCCGGCGATGCGGCGGCAGCCACAACCATGGAACAAGGCCTCACCGTGCTCGAAGAAAACTTGGGAAAAGTGGAGGCTGAGCTCTTTGAATTCGATGAGTCGGGCACACGCATTGGCAATGCGAGCAGTGAAGAGGTCGTGTTGCTCAGCCTATTTACCGAAGTCCGGACAGCGGTTCTAGTAGAACATCCAGATTTTTATAACATCGATGCCTTTGTACAAACCTTAGTCGACGAGCGGACATACGAACAAAAGCGCATCGAGACTGTTCTTGGGATATCAACGGGCGTATCGCTCGGCATCTGGGGAGCGTTGGCCATCTTTGCCCCACCGCTATCTCCCATTGGACAACTCCTTGTCGAGATCACAGGTCTAGCATCTGCAACGGTGACCGGCACCTACCTTTACCAAAAAATAGACCGCATGTTGCTCCTCGAAGACGCCTACCAGTCTGGACTTGAACCATCCTTGGCTAATCGGGCTGCCTATATGGCACAGCGTCAAGGCGTTATTGCTACGGGCGCATGGTTTGCATTCGAGGCCATCACCACAGCCTTTGGCTTTGCCAAGCTCATGCCAGAGCTCGCCGAAGTACGTTCGCCGCTCGGGCAGTACCTAATGAGAATTTCAGAATACCTGAATGACTTGCCAAAAGCACAATGGCCAAGGATCAACGTGGCACGCATTGCTTCTGGTATGGATGGAACCTTGCACGCACTAACAGCGTCAGCCCGTAAATATTCAAATGAGATTGTCAATGCAATCGATAGCTATACGCGCACGCTAGCTTCACGAAACGTGTACGATCTTTTCGTTCAAATTCGAGAGGCTGGAACGGTTAGCGATGATATGGTGGCTTTTTTGAGGCAAGCTTTTCACCGCAACGGGCAGCTCAACGAATCAGTTGCCGCCATTTTGGAGTCGTTTTGGACAGGCGCCAACCTTAATGCTCGCAACGTTCTTGACGACCAAATTGACGAAGTGCTGATTGAGTTGATGGGGGCTTCGAACGAAAAGCAACTGCGCTCAGCCCTCGTTCGAACGTTGGATATCCCTGGACATTCCGGAAGCCTCGCAACACAAACGGAACTCTTGCGACGCATTCGAACTTCTGCACACGAGCTTTATTATCAAATTGCACACACTCAGTTTGAAATGTGGGGCATCGCGGGTGATGAAGCACAGGAAGCCTTTCGACTCATGGCATCCGAGTCCGACCGCCTAGATGTGTTAATCCCAGTATTGGACGACTACATTGCTCAGTCTGGAAATTTCGTACCACAAAGCATGATTCAGAACGGCCTATACGGTCTTTCAGCGGAATACTTAGAGGCTAGTTGGTTTGATGAGGCAATCACCGATGTTATGGCAATTCTTCGAGAAAACGGGGGTCCGATTGCTCTTGGTGACCGATTGCGGGGCTTGAAAAGTTATATTTTGCAAAGTGTCGATGAACCTACGCGTTTTGATTTTGCAGTGTTTCGTTTAGCACGAGAAGCCATTGGACCAACATTAGTAAAGGATTTGGCTTCCCAATTTGATGAAATTTATCTCTGGCAAATGCACGATAGCGCGCTGGGCCTTTCGGCGGCGTTCTCCTCAGCAGCTCTTGAAGGGGCGCAAGCCGGAGCCCGCGAGGTAGGCATGCTTCAGCTCCAACGCACTCAGCTGTACGACCTTGCCGAAGCCCTGCACGCAGCCTTGCTATACAAAGGTGGCGCATCACTGACACCTTAAAGTCAAGAGTCTGCAGTCTCATGCGCGCAGATGCTGGCCTATCCATCTCCGGCATCTTCTTCGGCCTCAACGCCGCCTACGGACTTAATTAGCGCGCCACACCAAGACATGATTGTTGGACGGCATGGTGATGCTCTGCTGATGCTCGAGATCATGCTCGACTGCTAAGGCGTCTAGCTTCTCAAAATCACGCACGCCCCACTCTGGGTTACGGGCCCGCAACGATTGATCAAAGGCTCGATTGCTCTCAGCTTTAAACTTTCCGCCAAAACGATACGGCCCGTACAAGATCAGCAAACCACCCTTCTCAAGGTTTTGTGCAGCGCCATCAAACAAAGCCTCGCTAGCCTCCCAGGGAGCAATGTGAACCATGTTGGCACAAAAAATAGCATCAAACTTGGATTCAAGCTGCCATGGTTTTTCGCAGACATCCAAATGGCGCGGCGCATGAAGATTGGCAGCTTGTGCTTCGTTCCGCCACACCGAAATACTCGTCAAGGCCTCCGGACTCGCATCACTTGGAAACCATTGAATCGACGGCAAGTTGTGCGCAACGTAAAAGCCATGTTGACCCGTACCACTGGCGATTTCAAACACCCTCGCATCTTTAGCAAGCAGAGTTCTCAGCACTTCAAGAATCGGCCCACGGTTACGCTCCGCCGCCTCACTAAATAAACGCTGCCCAGCCATGTCTTTCATAAACTATCTTGTTGCACAAAACTTACACTTGCTGCAACACACTACAAGACGCCATAGAAGCCGATGAAATAAAGAGACTGGGCTTCGACGAAAAAGAAAGTACACAAAACAATTCAAGTTGGCGTTAAAAAGAATCGGGCTGCAATCAGAGAAGAAAATAATCTTCTAACTCTGGCAGCAGCCCTATCTTGTAAAACGTCAATTACTTTTCAAACACAAACTATATCTGTTTTGCCTTGAGTTCTTTTTCTCTTTTTTTCTTTTTCTTGTCTTCGATAGATACTTTTGGTTTGTTGTTCTTTTTGGGTTTCTCTTGACCTCTGGCCATGATGACTCTCCTTGTACGTTCTGGCGAGCCCCGCTCCGACCATGAACGTCTTTAGAATAGACCAGCTCAATAGGAGTAGCCAGTACCTGCAGAAGCTCTGTCTATACCGCGAATTCAGGACCCTGCAGCGCTTCTTGGATTACAGTGACAGGTTGCGTTTTTGAACAATAACGCTATTTTTAAACAAATCGTTGCAAAAACGGAACAGTGATTTATGGATGGCATTGATTTAGATGGTATTACGACCTTTGTGCGTGTGGTTGAAAAAGGAGGCATTAGCCCCGCAGCCCGTTTCTTAGCGGTACCCAAATCCACTGTCTCCCGGCGCTTGAGTCGTTTGGAAGAAGAACTTGGCGTACAACTGCTAAGGCGAAGCTCACGTCAGATTCGTCTTACGCAAGCCGGGGAAACTTTTTTCGGGCAGGTTGTCTCTGCCATCGATCGACTGATCGATGCAACTGAGATTGTTCGCGACGTTGGAGCCGAGCCCATCGGAGAAATACGAATCACGGCTCCGGAAGATTTTAGTCATATGCTTGCAGCGATCATTCATCGCTTTTGCAATATCCATCCAGGCATACGCATCTACGTCGAGCTAAGCAATCGCATCGTTGATTTGGTGCGGGAAGGATTTGATTTGGCAATACGAGCAGGCGAGTTGCACGACTCGGCGCTAGTGGCACGCAAGGTCATGAGCACCGAGCTATGGCTTGTCGCAGCACCGGCGTATCTCAAAGAACATGGCAAACCGCGAAACATCGCTTCGCTTAGCAAACATCCAGCCGTGTTATTTCGCGCTAAGGACAATCAGCAACAGTGGACACTCAATAAAAGCGGGCAAAGCCAAAGCGTTGAAGTCCAAGGCACCATTAACACAACCGCATACAGTATTAGCGCGGCACTGGTTGAAGCCGGTAGCGGCATTGCCCTCATCCCATCGTTTCTTGCAGCCAAAAGTATTAACGCAGGAGCATTGGAGCGGGTTCTGCCTTCTTGGCTAGCCAAAGCAGGCGCGGTGCACGTAGTACAACCAGCCAGTCGGTATCTCCCGGAACGCGTGCGTTTGTTCAAAGACTATCTTATCAAGCACATCGAGCCCTGCGCACAAAAAGGCATGTTCGCCTAGAATGCGTTGGGTGAATCTTTGGATCAACGCATCTCTAAAAAGAGCCGACCGGGATTCTCTAGATAATGAATGATCTCGTAAGCAAAGGCTGCGCCTACGTGACCATCAATCAAACGATGGTCAAAGGAAAACGACAAAAGCATCACGTTGCCGATGGTGATTTGTCCATCTTTGACAATCGCACGTTGCCTCATACGATGCACGGCAAGGATGCCTACTTCAGGAAAGTTAAGGACAGGCGTAGCGAACAAGCCTCCGTGCTTTCCAAGAGACGTCACAGTAAAAGTTGAGCCGTGCAACTCGGAGGTCGAAAGAGAACCCTCGCGAGCACCTTTAGCAAGGCGTTCGATTTCTTTGGCGACTTCCATGACCGAAAGTTGATCGGCGTTGCGCACCACCGGCACAAGCAAACCTCGTTCCGTTGCCGTTGCAATGCCGATGTGATGGTACTTCCGCGTGACAAGCTCATTGGCTTCTTCATCAAGGATGGTATTGAGCTCGGGATGTTTCTTCAGAGCTGCAACAACTGCTTTAACAATAAAAGGCAAATAGGCAAGCTTCACATCGTTGGCTTGGGCTTCTTCTTTGAGACTTTCGCGTAAATCCTGAAGACGGCCTACATCGCACTCTTCAACAAAGGTAAAATGAGCAGCCGTGTTCTTTGCGTGCTGCATGCGCTCAGCAATGCGCCTACGGATGCCCACGAATGGCCTTCGCTCTTCCATGTCGTGCACTTGGGTTGGCGGCTCACTAAGAAGTTCGGCTTTCTTAGGCGCCGGAACCGAATCGCGCCGAGCAGGTGTCATCGCACCTTGACTCGAATGCATATAGTTCGAAGCCGCCATGTGCTGCTCCACGCCGTTTACAAAATTCATAACATCAGGCTTGGTCACTCGAGCACTGTCTCCGCTGGGTTTGACTTGCCGAAGATCGACGCCAAGGTCGCGCGCAAGTTTACGCGTCGCCGGGGTAGCCATTGGTTTATCTGCAAAATACGGAGGTGGTGGCTGTGAATGCCCGTTGCCTTGAGTGGTCGGGCTGTTTTTCTGACGACTTTTTTGAAAAGCAGCCATACCCGGCAGCAATGAATCTTTAATGTCGCCCACCGCTGTTGCTGCAGGAGTTGCCGGTGCAGACGGGCGCCGGCTTGATGACGGTTTCTCAGAAGCTTTGGTTTCAATCACAGCAATAACCGTACCCACGTTAACGATGTCACCTACTTTGGCACAAAGCTCGGTGACAACGCCTGAGGTTGGCATATCGATGGTCACCGACGCTTTGTCGGTGGTGACTTCGACCATAGCTTGTTCTTCTTCGACGTTATCGCCTGGCTTGACATGCCATTCGACAATCTCGCCTTCAGAAACTCCTTCACCAATATCGGGCATGCGAAATTCGAAACGCATAATGATCCTTTCAATAACGAGCGGCCTGCAAAAGAGCCGGGGTAATACGATGCGCCAGCGGTAAATATTCGTTCTCTAAGGTATAGGGAAAGGGCGTATCCCAACCCGTAACACGCACCGGTGGTGCCTCAAGATGCAAAAACGCATTTTCAGCAATAAGCGATACAAGTTCTGCGCCAAATCCACAACTCTTTGCTGCTTCATGTACGACCACAACACGGCCTGTCTTTTTGATGCTTTCAAGAATCGTATCGATATCAACCGGCCACAGTGTTCGTAAATCAATCACTTCAGCTTCGATACCATGACGTGCAGCATTCTCAGCCGACTCCAAAGCTTCAAACAACATCGCGCCCCAAGCAATCACTGTGACATGGCGACCCTCACGTACCACTTTAGCTTCACTGAGCGGAATCAAATAAGGCTCTTCAGGTACGTCCGTCTTAACAGCACGATAGACGCGCTTGGGCTCAAAAAATAAAACGGGGTCATCATCACGAATAGAGGCCAGCAAAAGGCCTTTTGCATCGTAAGGGTTTGACGGACAGACCACTTTGAGACCTGCATTATGGATAAAGAGTGACTCGGGTGATTGGGAGTGATAGTGCCCCCCGCGAATGCCACCACCCACAGGTGCACGCACCACCATGGGGCAACTAAACTCTCCACCCGTGCGGTAACGGTACTTGGCAGCTTCACTTACGATTTGATCAAAAGCCGGAAATATAAAATCGGCAAACTGGATTTCAGGCACCGGACGCATACCGTACATCGCCATGCCGATGGCTGAACCAATGATGCCGCCTTCAGCAAGCGGTGTGTCAATCACGCGCTTTTCACCAAACTCCTTGAACAAACCTTGTGTGACTCGAAACACGCCACCCACTTGGCCAACGTCTTCTCCCATCACAACGACCCGGTCATCGGAGTGCATTTCGCTCCGAAGGGCACTGTTAAGGGCTTGAACCATATTCATCTCAGGCATAAACGTTTACTCCCCTGGGCGGCTAATGATTGGCCTTGTGACGTGGACCTTGTTCAGCTTGCCGCTGTTGTTCTTTAAGGTGCCAGGGTTTTTCTCGGTAGACATCTTCAAACATCGATGCGATCGAAGGACGTTCGGATTCTTCAGCCTTCTTAATACAGGCTTTGAGTTCGGTGCGAAGTTGCTCAACACAATCGCTTTCGTCTTTTTCGCTCCAAGCTTGATTGCTTTCTAGATACTTGCGCAAACGCACAATGGGATCTTTTTGCTGCCAAGCTTCAACTTCCTGCTCCGAGCGGTAAGCCCGTGGATCGTCACTGGTCGAATGACCACTCATACGATAGGTGAGCATCTCAATCAGCTTTGACCCCTCGCCCGCGGCAGCTTCTTCGGCAGCTGCTTTGACTGTTTTATAAACAGCAAGCGCATCATTACCATCGACGCGCACTGCGGGAACACCATAGGCTGCGCCTTTATCGGCAAAGCTTTTGGCTGCAGTTTGATGACTTGCAGGAACACTGATCGCCCAGCCATTGTTGCGAATCAAAAACACGGTTGGGGTCTGAAACACACCTGCGAAATTCATCGCCGTATGAAAATCAGCCGAGCTTGTAGCACCTTCGCCAAGATAGACAGCTACAGCAATTTTCTCATCTTTTAGTTTGGCCGCCCACGAAAAGCCCACTGCTTGGGGAAGCTGGGTTCCAATAGGCGAGCTCACTGAAGCGAAACGATAAGGCTTCCCACTGTAGTGATCCGGCATTTGACGACCTCTACACGAATCGTTGCTATTGCCGTACATGTTATCAATGTAGCCTTGAAGCGGCATACCTCGCCAAAGCAGTGCACCAAACTCACGGTAGCAGGGAAAAATCCAATCCACTTCACGCATCGCTGCCGCCGAAGCCACAATGGCAGCTTCTTCACCAGCCGAGCCAATGTGAAAACCAATTGGCCTTGACGTTGCAGCGCTACCAGACGCTCATCAATAATCCGTGTACGACGCATCGCGATGTACATTTGTTTGACGAGTTCGACGTCCAAATGCGGATCGTTTTTAGGTTTTACAACTTTGCCTTCGTTATCAAGCACACTCACAACACCACTTGGCGGCTCCGATAGAACACGAAGTGAGTCATGCGTTGTTTTATCACTTTCATTCATGTCCATGAATTCACCACCTGCAAGTGTCGACGTTTTTTCCCGTAGCGGTTTTCAATAGGAGAATCGGCACCTTTGAGGATGCCCTGAATGAATCCTTCAGCAGCTCGGTAACTTGATCGCACCAAAGGTCCTGAAGCCACAAATTTAAAGCCCATTTGCAAGCCCGCTTCGCGGTAGCGATCGAACTCGTCCGGCTCAACGTAACGAATAAGCGGGGCGTGTTTAGGCGTTGGGCGCAAATACTGTCCAATCGTAAGTACATCGACATCGGCTTCACGGAGCATTTCCATGGCTTCAAGCATCTCAGCCTCGGTCTCGCCGCATCCTACCATAAGAGAGGATTTGGTAATATTCGCGCCCGCAGCCCGTGCCCACTTGAGAACATCGCTGGAACGCTCCCATGAGCAACGTGCATCACGCATTGAACGTTGCAAGCGCGGCACCACTTCAACGTTATGTGCAAAGACATCCGGTCTGCCCTGCTCAACCACCGTGACTACATCTTTTTGCACGCCCGCAAAGTCCCCGATCAAGGTCTCAACCAGTAACTCGGGACTACGCTCTTTAATATTGCGTACCGTTTTAGCAACATGCGAAGCACCACCGTCATGGATATCATCACGGTCCACCATGGTTAACACCACATAGGCAAGGTCCACCACGGCCAAAGCCTCAGCCACCTTTTGTGGCTCATCCGTATCGACAACGCCCCGTGGATTGCCCGATGTGACCGCACAAAAACGACAACCGCGCGTGCAGGTATCGCCGAGGATCATGATCGTCGCAGTGCCTTCGCCCCAGCACTCTCCAATATTTGGGCAGCGTGCTTCTTCGCACACAGTAGCCAGCTTGAGTTTGCCAAACATCTCGCGCAGTTTGTTGTAACGCTCCCCTCCCGGAATGCGAACCCTTAGCCACTGTGGTTTTCGAGCTGATACTGCCACTATATTTCCCTTTCGGCTTCGCGGCTTAACGCAGTTAGGCATGAAGCTCAAGGCACACCCTTGAAGACTTCATTATAGCGAAATTGTGTCACGACTGCAAAAGCAACAGTGAGGCAAAAACGCGCATAATACCGCTAAAAAACAGAAGTTTTCTTCAAAGCTTGCTGGTACTCCTTCCTTATATACCGTAAGTAACGCAGCCAGCATGCGAAGGCTCAGTACATTCCAAAACGAAAAAGCAGCAAAAACCTTTGGTGCATACCTCTACACACAGGGCATTACCAATGAAGTGCGTCCTTTAAATGAGGAGCCTTGGGCGGTCTGGATTCATGCGGAGTCGGACTTGGAAAAAGCCCATGACCTGCTTGAGCAGTACGAAAAGGAGCCGAACGATCCCAAATACAAAGCAGCCTGGGATCAAGCTCAGATCTTACTTAAACAAGAGCAAAAAGCACAAGCTGAAGAGTTAAAGAAACACATCAACTTACGCAAACAGCTGGCCCAACGCCAAGCACTTCGCTTGGGTAGAGTGACGTTAATTTTGATCGCGTTTAGCGTGCTTGTCGCCGTGATGACAAAGCTCGGTGAAGATCACAATGTCGTGCGACACTTCACTATTGTAAACTACAAGCAGCAAGGTGAATACATCAGTTGGAATCTTGCTCGCGATTTGCAATCAGGACAGCTATGGCGACTTGTTACGCCCATCTTTGTGCATTTTGGTTTTTTGCATCTGCTCTTCAACATGTGGTGGCTTAAAGACCTTGGCAGCGTAATTGAAAACCGTCAAAGCTCTTTGTTTTTGTTGGTCATGGTTCTTGTGATTGCGGTGGTATCCAACGTTGCGCAATTATGATTGTACAAAACCCGCTGTTTGGCGGCATGTCTGGCATTGTCTACGGTTTGCTTGGCTATCTCTGGATTCGAGGCAAATATGATCCAAGCTACGGTATTCGTCTCAACCCTCAGATTGTCATGTTCATGCTTGGCTGGTTTGTCTTGTGCCTAACGGGCCTTGTCGGTCATGTAGCCAATGTCGTTCACGGCGCAGGACTCTTCATGGGCGCAGCCTGGGGCTACCTTGCATCAAAACACTGGCTCAGAGTGTTTCGTCGCTAAATCGTAACCTTAATGCAGATAACCCGCGGCGACATCAACGCTTATCTTGTAGCTTCCCACACCAGCACCCTTAATACAGATCTCTGCGGTTCCGGATTCATCGCTTGTGCCTTTACAGTTCTGGATACGATAAACCAAACCTGCATCAAAAGGTTGCTCAGACAAAGGACGACCTGTACATCCACCCACAAAAAGTCCTTCGTTAATACCACCACACTCCCGCCAACTTACAACTCCATTAAAACAAGTGTAATTCATATACACTTCATAGGCAGAAACCTCTGCAAGCCCGCCCTTATCGTCCATGGAATAGGATTCGGGTAGGACGTGAATATTAACAACAGGGTTTCCCCCGGCACCTAGAGCATGGCTGTCGTTGATATCCAAACTAAAACATTGCGCAGCGGCGCTTTCCTTTCTGACCGTGGTGCAAAAACTGCTCCCATTATCGGACGCGACCTCAGGAATGGGATCTGTGCATAGATGTTCTTCTGAGACCCCAGTGGCTGACGGCTGCTTTGCACAGCTTGAGTGCTCATCAAAGTCAATCACCACATCGCTGCGGCTAAGCCAACGGGCACTTGAATCTTGAACTGACAGTCGGAAAGTGCGCTGTCCAGTAAAGAAATCACTTGCTTGAATAGCAGATGAACACCTTTCTGGTGAAGCGACAACTTCAACAAATACTGTCATTTGACC
This sequence comes from Myxococcales bacterium, assembly GCA_016699535.1. Taxonomy (NCBI): domain Bacteria; kingdom Pseudomonadati; phylum Myxococcota; class Myxococcia; order Myxococcales; species Myxococcales bacterium. The sequence continues at coordinate 862,708 of CP064980.1, read as the reverse complement.
AATAACATTATCGCTATAGAAAGTATAAAATGGCATCGCTGCAGTTAATCGGCAACCGTTCTCGTCGTCGTTGAATATAAACGGTGCAACGATTGATGGCCCAGCATCGTTTTGCGGATCAACACCAGGCTGCATGGTCATTATATACTGGCCATAAGTCAGACTATGCTCGAAGATAAAACCGGGCACAACAGCATTCCACTGACCATCGTTGTTCTTGTTAAAACTAATCGACAGTGGCTCTGGTATCTTCGACGGCGTTGCGGGATGAACCTCAGTTACCTCACCTACCAATTGATAGTCAAAATGCTCAAAGTCTGTAAAAGCTTGGTCTGCGGGAAGCTCCACTTGAATTGTGCAAGCAGTTTGCATGTCGCTTGCAGTTTCAAGTTCGCTATCCGGGGTGATGCAGCTTGCTGCGAACAAAACCATCATAACGGCGATAGGAATGGGGACGAAGGACGGAAAAACAGATCGAGTCATAGGAATACCTTTGCTAGCGACAACCGAGTACGAAATAAACTCAACGCAAGGCGTTTTATTTCAACACCAAAGCGATATTGCGTAATGATTTCAATAGTACATTCGTGACCCTTGCGCAGGGATTACCACGCACAATCCACATACAGGATACCTACCTGTAACCGCTGCTAAAGAAGACCAAATGTCTCGACGCTATGCCCATCAAGCACTACACTAATTGCTATGGTATGCTTAGCGTAAGGACGAGTGCTTCGATTGGCTTTTGGCTGCTGCTGCTCGCTTCCTGTTCCAGCGAGGGGTTGGATCTCCACGGCAAGTTTTGTCCTTGTATTGAGGGCTATTTTTGCGACAAAACCACCAACCTTTGCGTAACAAATCCGAGCGAACCACCAGCCGACGCAAGCCAAGATGTCATCAACGATCGTTCTCAGAACACCGATACGGGAACTACAGCTGATGCATCAACCGATGCAGATGCTGACAGTGGACCAATATCATCGTGCTCTGAAGGATACTTTTTTGATCCACCCGATACTATCTCAACATGGATCTTGAACTATGCTGCGGGTCAGGCACTCACTAACTTCGAAATTCGCGTCACAAGACAGGGACAGCCAACGGCAATTGCTCCAGTCAACGTAATGAGTGGGGGAGCTCCAGACTATATTTATTCATGGCAATACGAGTTCGCTCAGTCTGAGACACTGGAGTTCACCCTCGTGGCTGACCCAGGGGAACAAGTATACGGCGGCACCTGCGAAGTTTTTATCGCACCCTAAAAAGCACGGAGATCTACGCCGAGACAGCGATTCGCCGTGGTGGCTCGATTGTTCGATCACCCGACTAGGTAATCTTGTGTCGTAAATACCGCTTGTTGATCACAGCAATTGTTTCAAATGCTTCTCAGCAAAAGCTTCTTCGGGCGAGTAGACAAGACGATGGCGTGCGTGCAGCGCAAAGTAAGCCAAACCACACGCATACCATAACGCAGCACCGATGACCGCTTGCACAAACATCGCTTCACCAATGAAAAGTGCGATAAGTGTAACGAGCGCGATAATTGACGCAGTCATCGCGCCTGCAATACCAAACGGACTACGGTAAGGACGTTCAATTGATTCAAAGCGTAAGCGCAACACAATGAAAGAAATCATTTGCAGCAAATAGGCGATCATTGCGCCAAACACGGCCATGCTTAAAAGCACGGCCCCAACCATTTGCTCCTTTCCAAGCCAGCGCACCGCGAGCGTCACAGCAAAGCCAAGTACGCTGCCTACAAACAAAGCCACGTGCGGAGTTTTACGTTTTTTGTGAGTGAGCGATAAAAAGCGCGGAAAGTAGCCAGCGCGCGAAAGCGAATAAATCTGCCGGCCGCCTGCGTAGATGATCGCATGAAAGCTTGCAAGAAGACCTGTGAGCGCCACCGCCGCAAGCAGCTTTGATGCAAGACCGCTGCCGAAGATGGTGCGAAAACCATCAAAGAGCGGCTCTTCAGAGCTTGCGATAACCTGCGCACCGGGCGGAATCACACTATTGAAAAACAAAGTGCCAAAGGCACACACGGTCAAAGTCAAAAAACCCCAGGTAAGGCCTTTGGGCAAATCACGTTGCGGCGCGTGCGCTTCTTCGGCAGCCAAGGGGAGTTGCTCGATCGCCAAAAAAAACCAAATCGCAAAGGGTAGCGCCCGAAGTATTCCTGAAACACCGTGAGGAAGCCAGGTAATGCTCTGCGCTTGAGTCACGCCAAAACCGTAGCGTGCAATGTCCACGTGCGGCAGCGCGCCAACAAAAAATACTAGCAACACTGCGAGCGCGGCAAAAGTAATCACCACGGTCATCTTGAATGCAAGCTCAACACCAATGATGTTGATGATCACAAAAAGCGCATAACTTAAAAACCACCAAAGCGGTTCCAAGCTCTCGGGCGTCTCGAAAATCGCCCCAAGATAACCACCGATGCCCACAACGATGACCGCCGGCGTAAGCACATACTCCATGTTCTCGGCCAAACCCGTGACGTAACCACCCCAAGGTCCGAGCGCTGTGCGCGCAAAAGAATAAGCGCCGCCCGTATGCGGAAGCGCCGCAGTCATCTCCGCAATGCTGTAGCAAAGCCCCGCGTACATCACGGCCACAATCGCCGTGGCAAAAATCATTCCGCCAAAACCACCAAAACCAAGCCCAAAGTTCCAGCCAAAAAAATCGCCCGAGATCACCGCCCCAACCCCAAGCGCCCAAAGCGACCAAACCCCCGCATGCCGCCTCAGCCCCCGCGCCTCAAAATAAGCCTCATGCACCTCTTCGTAACGAACGCCTTTACCAGTGGGTTTCGGATCGGGCATGGAAGAAAACTAGCACGCATAACAAATCATGGATTCCAATTAGAAAAAAGGCCAGCAAACACCGGCACTTTCAAAGCTTCTCGCTACGATAGCTCAGCTTGATGCTGAGTCAATCTAGCTGCCAGTCACGACCATCACGCCCGCCACCGGTCCTGCGCTTCGTTCGAATCGTTAGTGCTCTAACCGTCTCTTTAGATCAGGCGCTGGATAGAAGACAAACTTGCGGCCCACCTTCTTGCTTTTCAAAAAACCCTTTTCCTCGAGCTCCAAAAGATCCGCCCGCGCAGTTTGATACACAACCTTGTAGGTGTGCTGATGGTGCTTAATGCTTAGGCTATAGTGAGTGTTTTTCAGAGCATTACTAAGCACGTTAATTTGGCGCTCGTTTAGGTCTTGTTCATGTTCCAGCTTATTCCATACGTCTCTGCGCTCCTCAGATTTTCTAGCAATGTAAGCATAAAGCGCTTTGATTGCTTTTTGGATGATCTCCAGATGATACAGCAGAAAATACGTAAGGTCGTTATCGTCGGTTTCGGTGTACAGAAAGGCGCGATAGTATTTTTTCGGAGCTTCGAGAATCATGTTGGAAATTGAGATGTACTCAAACAACCAGTATTCAGATCTCAGCATCGACCAATAAAAAAGCGCACGTGCCGTGCGTCCATTACCATCCACAAAAGGATGATCATAGGCAAGCCAAAAATGGATTATAATAGCCCGCAACACCGGATGGATAAAAGCATCGGGTGTCTTTTTTGTTGGCGAAGTCACACATGGCCTGCATGCGTGTTTCGAGTTCCGAGGCAGGTGGCGGCAGATGGTAGACTTTATCGTAATCATCTTTGACCTGGATATGTTCAGTTGCTTTTCGAAAACGTCCGGCTGCACCTTCGTTGTCCAGTGTTTTTTCTGTAACAAGACGATGAATCTCGAATACCACTTCTTTGCTCAGCGGTTGATCTTTGAGCTCTAAGATGCGTAGCATCGTGAGATAGTTGTTGAGAATCATCTGCTCATGTTTGTCTTTTGGGGCCCTTTCGGTGCGCAACATCTCCTGCGCAATATCGCGTGTGACGGCAGCGCCTTCGAGTTGACTTGAGGTGATCGCTTCGGTGAAAAGCGATTTCATCACGTAGTAATCCCTATCACCTTGCTCAAGGAGCTCGGGCACTCTGATCCGCCCGGCAGCGCTCTTCGTAATCTCAAACTGAGCTTCTTCAATTGCGTTGATGGTCGTGAAGGAAAATTTTCGCTGAGCGCTGTCTATCAACGGGATCTCACGTTGATTTGCCATGCGATTGAATTTCAACGCAAACCACCACTCGTCTAATGTAGTCTCAGGCGGCGGCTGTCGATATCTCAGTTTATCCCAGTGAAGGTAGCGCTCGCCTTGTGTTGTGGTTACGCAGCTTCCAATCGATTTGACCCAATTGGCAAACTCTCTGGGCTCGCGTCGTTTTGACAGATGCTCAAACAAGTCCTGAAGCCTAGGAGGCCTTTGCGGTATCTTCATGCTCGCCATTGCAGCCCTAAATTTCCTCAGGGAAAACAAAAACCAATTAATTACTAATTATTACTAAAATTAGTAGTTAGTACAAAAGGCTGCTATTTACAACTAATCAACTACTAATTTTAGTAGAAATTAGTAGTTATGCTTTCACGCGACTCTGAAACTGCCTGGAACTGCTGCTAATGTATTTTCTTGGGGACATGCTTTGACCTAAATAGTCAAACGATCACAGGCAATTACAAACCCGACCGCGAAACCGTCGACAAAGATAACGGTTTCGCGGTCGGGTTTGTAAACCATTGATATTATTTTACTTATTTTCCTGAAGCATGTCCCCTGGAAAGAGATCACCTTGAAAGGCGCATGGATTGTTGAATCCAATGAATCCACCGGAAACATCTCATCGCTAGATGATTTATCTCTGCGACATCGAAAAGGGTTGCAATGCCACGAGTGAACTGCTTCACAGCCTTAGCATTACAGATCTTACCCAAGGTTGGGAGCCGTTTGAAATTTCAATTGGCGAAGAAAATATCGATAGCCCCTTGTTGAGTCGTGCCCCATTTTTCCACCTTGGATTTTTGAGCTACGACGCTACAGGGAGTCTATTTGTCGGCTTGGATAATCTTGAGCTCACTGCTGTCTTTCGCGAGTGCCCGAACAATTAGATAACTTCTTTGTTAGAGGAATCGTAGAACAAACATTAACGCAATCAATCCTGAGAGTAGTTAGCCGGTCTCTATTGAAAAAAACCGTTTTCTTGTAGCCATAGCCCGCCATCGGATTGCTGGTCGACTCGTATCCATTCGTTCCAGCCACAGGGTTCTTTGGGGAAACTTTCTCCTGTGCAATCACCATTTCCTCTCGTGAGAATTCCGTACAACGTGGTGGGCATGTCTGGATGCATGGCAAACTGCACCAAAGGTCCTCCCGAGTCACCCTTATCGGTCACATCAATAGAGTTGTTCTTGAGGATGTAAGACGTGATCTCGTCCACAAAGGTTTGTGTCTGATAACGACCAAAATCACCGAATCCAAATTCAGCAAGATCGTCAGGAACATTGGTTCCGTCACCATTCATTCGACCTACGGCCCACAACATCTCGTTTTCGGGATGCAATCCATCGTCCCCTGGCGGAGCGGCAGCAAGAACCATCGGGTTATCTTCCCAAAGTTGTTTAAGCTCTGAAATTACTTCCGATTGAAAATCGCGATGAAACTCTTCATCGAGCGTAGCAACGGCGAGACCATCTCCATAGACAACATTCTTAAGTCGGTGGAACTCTTTTTGAAATACAACGGATATCAAATCGCGTTCGTTGTAAAAACCCACTCGAATAGGGTCTCCTTCGTTGAGACAATGGCCAGCTGTTAGTATTTGTGTTGGCGATATCACGACACAAGAACAGGCGTCCAACTCACCCCCACCTGGATAACTGTGCAAATAGCATGCTCTATGTAAACTCGAACTATCACCCCAACGAATCTTCGATGTGTCTGTATCGATCGGTTCACCGTCAAGCGCCACCGAACAGGCAACCATGCAACCCGTGATCGCGATGATCGTAAAACGATGACAAAGTGGATTCATTCCCTTTTTTAGTGCACAAAACATGCCAATCGTTTTGCAGAAAAAACATGTGGTTTCAGTACACGACTCGTTGTGAGTTGGGTCTTAAAGCCCCATCCGAGGGATAAAAACACAATCCTCATCATCAAGCCTTTCGCTCTGGTAAGCTTTGTTGATAAACGGTCATCTTCAAAAAGGGCAGTTGTATACAGGGCTAGAGTTGAGTTATAGACGCTGGACTCAGTCAAACGGGAATAGGTTATGGAAGTTATTAAAAAAGAAGAAAAGTACACCATCTACAAGAAACGCTCGGGACGCTACGCCATCAAAGAAGGCAAAGCCACTTGGATAACGGGTGATCCTAAAGTCGAGATTTTGGTAAAAGCTGGTCTTGTTAAGGCTGCACCTGCCAAGAAAAAGGAAGAGCCCAAGGTTGAGGAAGCTGCAGCTGAGGCAACTGCCGAAGCCCCTGCTGAAGATCCAAAAGCCTCCGAGTAACCGTTGAAACTGTCTACCTAAAGGTTCTAAATTCTCGATTGATGGGAGATGAAGAGCAAGGTCGTTTCAAACGAACTCCGATGAGGATGCAAACGCCTTATGGCATTCTTTATCCACCGCGTGGACATTGGGTTCAGGGCGGGTTGCTTCTATTGGCTTTTGTGGGGAACTTTGCCGCGGCCAAGCTGTGCGGCAGTTTGCTTGGTGGGATTTCAAGCAAAGCGCAAGAGGCTCTTTATATCCCATTCTTTATCATCATGTTTGTTGGGTATGCCTTGTGGGTCACATACCTCAAGGCTTTAGCGTTTGATCTCATTGCCAAAAGCTTGTGGCGTGTTGTTTTCAACTGGCTGTTGCACCGCAAGAAGCCAAGCTCACCGCACGAAATTATGCCAAGCAAAGAGAAGCTTGTGGAGGCCGCGGTTCGCGCACAAAAAGGTGCGCGCGGGTTTATTATCGTTTCGCTTCCCATTGCTTTTATTTCAGCTCTCTTGGCAACCACGATTGAAAGCCAGCGCAATTTCATCGTGGAGTTTTGGATTGTGAGCTTTTGTTGTGTTGGTTGGGGCTTGGTTCTTAGCATCCTCGGTCGAAGAGGTTTTTTACCGCTTCCCGAAGAAAGTACCTAGCTGCCTACGAGCGCGCGTTTTTTAGCACTGTTTCGGGATCAAAGTGGCTCATCGCGCTAAAGATCAGATCAGCTTGGTTGAGAATTTTTGCATCACCAATTCCAACAGCAAACATGCCTGCTGTTTTGATAGCTTCGATGCCGGCCGCGGCATCTTCAATGCCTACGCATTGACCGGGTGAAAATTTTAGAGCCGTGGCCACATCCAGAAAAACATCTGGAGCGGGTTTGCTGTTTTTGATCTTTGCTGCGTCAGCAATGTAATCAAAGTCTTTTGTCATACCCAGTGCTTCAACAACCACGGCGGCATTTTTACTTGCCGAAGCCAGGCCTATTTTAATCTCATGCGACTTGAGCCAAGCAAAAGCTTGCTTTACACCGGGCAAAATATCTTTGGGCGTGATGGTGCGGATGAGTGCTTTGTAGTCTTCGTTCTTTATATCAGCCAGTGTATCTATCTCAGCTGCGCTGTATTGCTTGTCGGATTTTTCCAGAATGATTTCCAAAGATCGAATACGGCTCACGCCTTTTAGCCGCTCGTTGTCTTTTTCATCAAACGCAATACCCAACTCGTCGGCTAGCTTTTTCCAAGCCATAAAATGATAAACTGCGGTGTCCGTAATGACCCCATCGAGGTCGAAGATAAAAGCTTTGATACTCATGCTTACCGTTGTTTGGCGAGAAGTGGTTCGGTAGTAGGCTGATTCGCCTTGATGTTAATTGCTTTTCCGTGATGCGTGATGCTCATTTCGCTGCCTTGCTGGAGCGTGTAGCGTACTTGCTCTGCACCGACTTCGACTTTGACGCGGCCACCGCGATAGCATACCGAAAAAGAATAGCCTTTCCATTGCTTCGGCAAGTAAGGATCGAAAGCAGGCCTCTCGCCGCGTATGCGCATGCCGCCAAAACCCATGACCACTGTCATCCAAGATCCCGCCATGCATGCTGCATGCAAACCGTAATCCGTGTTGCCATGTCGATTATCGAGATCCATACGAGCGGTGTCCGTAAAATAGCTATAAGCCTTGTCATACAAACCAAGCTCGGAGCAGGCCACGCTATTCATTGAAGTCGAAAGCGTTGAGTCATGTGTTGTCAACGGATCGTAGTACTCAAAATTACGGCGCTTGAGTTCTTCTTCAAATTGTTCACCCAACAAAACCATCGCTAACACCACGTCGGTTTGCTTGAGGACTTGGTGGCGATAAATAACCAACGGATGAAAATGAATGAGTAAAGGACGTTTTTCATCAGGCGTGTTGGCAAGGTCCCACTTGGGCTTGTCTAAAAAGGTATCATCCTGTGGATTGATGCCAAGCTTATCATCGTAAGGCAGATACATCCGATCGGCTGCTTTTTTCCAACTCTCAAGTTCGGATTCATCCAGGCCAATTTGCTCCTTTATGGCATTGTAGCGGTCTTGATCGTTTGCCTTTAAATAGTCCGCAACTTCGCAGGCCGTGCGCAAATGCTGTCGAGCCATGGCGTTGGTGTAAAAATTGTTATCTACCATCGCCGAGTATTCATCCGGACCAGTGACTTCGCAGATGCAAAACTTACCGTCTTTACGTGGATTGAAATGGCCGATGCCCATCCAAATGCGCGCTGTTTCCCACAGCATCTCTGCACCGCATTGCTTGATAAAATCCCAATCTTGGGTAGCATCAAGGTACTGTCGCGTGGCGTACGCTACTGCCGCGTTGATATGGTATTGCGCAGTGCCTGCGGGGAAATAGGCTGAGCACTCTTCACCACCAATGGTGCGCCAAGCAAACAACGCGCCCTTGTCATGGGACATTTGCCGGGCCCGCTCGCGAGCTTTATCTAAAATTGAATAACGAAACTCAAGAAGCTTTCTGGCTATCTCTGGATAGCTGTAGACCAAAAATGGGATCACATAGATTTCAGTATCCCAGAAATAATGACCATCGTAGCCGGGCCCGGTAAGACCTTTCGCTGCGATATTGCTTCTACCGTCTTTGCCAACCGATTGGTAAATGTGAAACAGGTTAAAATGCATGCCTTGTGCAAGAGCCGGATCGCCGTCTATATTCACCTCTGCACTATCCCAAAAAGACTTCAGTTTTTCTTTTTGGGCATCGACATAGTGATCAAAACCGAGCTCAATAGCTTTCGCTAAACTTTGCTCAGCCTCTTTGCTTAGTTGGGACTCAGAGCCCACTTTGCCATGATGATAGGCCAAGTACTTGGTGAGGGTGACGGACTGACCCTTCTTCAAATTAATCACGTAGCAATTGCTAATTTTGCTGGACTCCTCGCTGGATGGAAGCGTTTGCACATCAGCGCCCGACAGACTCTGCCGGCAGGCGCTACGAATAACGACATCACCATCTTTGACGCGGTGCGAAAAAGCCAAGCTGTTCTCGCCAAGAGCCTGATCGCATTGCTCAAGGCTCTCGCGAATCGAAAGCTGGCCCACGCGCGGGTCGCTGGGATCGAGATCACCCACACCATACGAGGCGTCAAGACCACTTTTGAGTTCTATTTTCCCATCAAAATCAAGCGCGGTCACCGTGTATTGCAAGGCCAACAAATGCTGGTTTTCAAGCGATACCAAGCGACGTGAAGCAAGCTCCAGCTCCTTGCCTGACTCTGTTTTCCACCGCAACTTCCGCTCGAGGACGCCGTCCCGGAAATCAAGACTACGATGAAAGCTGCTCAGCTGACTTTTGCCGGGCACAAAACGCTCACCATCGACGCTCAGCTCAATGAGCTTGCCATTGGGCACTTGGATCATCTTGTTGTTATGCGTGGCAAATGCGTAGGCAATCTCCGGGTAGCTGTATTTTTCTCGAAAAAAAACACCGTTCAGGTAAGTACCCTCGGTCGAGGTCGGGTTGCCCTCCATCCCTTCTTCGAAAGTGCCTCGACTACCCATATAGCCATTGGCCTGAGCAAAAACGGTCTCGGCCAAGGTGGCATGTTTTAGACTAAGTTCTTTTTGCTGTATCGCCCAAGGATCGATAGGAAAAAGAGCTTCGTGTTTGGTATCTGAACTGCTATGACTCACAGCAAACTCCCCGTGAAAGGGTTTTGAGAAGATGCGCATCATACTGCGCTAAGAAACGAATGCAACCATGGCGAAGTATGATACATGGCATGCCAGCCCACTCTTCTTGATCCCACTCCCCTACCCCAAAATGGAGTCATTTCGATGAAAGAATCCAAAGCTTGGCGCATAAAGTTTTCCCTGTTTTTGACGTATTTTGTCTTCGCTATACTCCTCAACAGCGTCGGGACGGTCATCCTTCAGATAATTAGCAATTATGGCGTCTCCAAACCGGCAGCCAGCGTCCTTGAGGCCTACAAAGATTTACCGATAGCTTTTGTCTCTTTTTTGGTAGCGTCGTTCCTGGCACGGTTTGGATTTCGCAATGCCATGATAGGCGGCTTAGCCATCGTAACTGTGGCCACCCTCAGCATGCCTCTGCTGCCTTCTTTTTTCACAACCAAGGTTCTTTTTCTTTGCGTTGGCGTCTCATTCGCCTTGGTCAAAGTGTCGGTCTATTCAACCGTAGGCCTCATCACCAACAATTCCAAAGAACACGCTAGCTTCATGAACACGATTGAAGGCATTTTCATGGTCGGCGTGCTCGTAGGCTACTGGCTTTTTAGTTTCTTCATCGATTCCACCGATCCCCATTCGCAGAGTTGGCTTAATGTCTACTGGCTCATGGCAGGCATCTGCTTGATTAATATTCTTACTCTCCTGGCAACGCCCTACGATGAATCACAAGCCAAAAGCGAGGGTGCAAGTTTTAAAGACGACTTTAGCATCATGATCAAACTCATGGCCCGTCCTATGGTTTATGTCTTTGTCATCTCGGCTTTTCTCTACGTGCTCATCGAGCAAGGTATTGGCACCTGGCTGCCCACTTTTAACAATGAGATTCTAAAGCTGCCTTCGGACATCAGTGTGCAAGCAACGAGTATTTTCGCCGCTTGTTTAGCCATTGGTCGGTTGAGCGCGGGCGCAGTCATGAGTCGGGTGAGTTGGTATCCGGTTGTCATGGTTTGCTTGCTTGCCATGGCAGGACTTGTGTTAGTTAGCATGCCGCTTACTCACAACATCGAGCCCGTCGAGCACTTAACCTGGCGCAATGCGCCCATTGCCGCCTTCATCTTTCCTGTCATTGGTCTATTCATGGCGCCCATCTATCCCGCCATCAACTCCGTGATGCTAAGCGCATTACCTAAACATCAGCACTCGCCCATGACAGGTTTGATTGTGATCTTTTCCGCACTGGGTGGCACCATCGGCTCACGCATTATCGGTACAGCCTTTGAATGGCTCGGCGGACAAACAGCTTTCTATCTGTCCTTGATTCCCATGGTAATCATCATGATCGCGCTTTTCTTCTTCAAACGCGAAACAGATAAGCTAATTACAAGTTCACAAATTTAAGTAGCGCAACGCCAAATGTGAATCTTTTGCTACGAGTGTGACTAAAAGGCACAGCTCAATACGATCCTTTCATAAAAAAGTCTCACTTTTGTTTGGCACAGAAACTGCATTCCCCTCGAGTAACAAACTCGTAGGGGAGATTTATGACTTGCATTGAAGGTATTGCAAACGATTCAGGCCAGGCGGGAGCGGCATGACTTATCCTCTGGCAAAACACAGGCCGACAAAAAAACCAAGACGTCGATCTTTAGGGCGCAAATTGGCAGAAATCACTAAGATCGCGAGTACGATTCCTTTTCGACATCGTCCGCTTTTAGTGCACATCGTTCCCATCCGACGCTGCAACCTCGCATGTACATACTGCAACGAGTACGACAATTTCTCTGATCCAGTACCCACCGAAATCATGCTCGAGCGCATCGATCGTTTAGCCAAACTCGGTGTCGCAGTGGTAACGATCAGCGGTGGGGAGCCTTTATTGCATCCCGATCTGGATTGCATCATCGCGAGAATTAAGGAGCATGGCATGGTCGCCACCCTAATCACCAACGGCTACCTGCTCATCGAAGAGAACATCGAAAAACTCAACCGTGCGGGCCTCGACCGCTTGCAGATAAGCATTGATAACGTCAATCCCGATGCCATTTCAAGGAAGAGCCTAAAGGTGCTTGACCGCAAGTTGCTTTATCTCGCTGAGTTGGCGCGCTTTGAGATCAATATCAACTCGGTAGTCGGTGCAGGCGTTGAGCGCCCTGAGGATGCACTAAGCATTGCTAAACGCGCGCACGAGCTGGGCTTCAGCGCAACCATGGGAGTGATTCACGATGGAAACGGTCATCTTGAAGCACTTAGCCCATCCGAAAAAGCAATCTTTGATCAATTCCAAAGACTCAATCGTTTCAAACTTGCTCGCTTTAACAAGAAGTTCCAAGTGAATCTTGCCGAAGGTCGCCCAAACAAATGGCGGTGCCGTGCTGGCTCACGCTATCTCTACATTTGTGAAGACGGCAAGGTTCACTATTGCTCGCAGCAACGTGGCTATCCCGCTATTGCTCTTGAGCAGTATGGAAAAGAAAATCTAGCGCGGGAACACATCACCGAGAAAAAATGTGCTCCGTACTGCACCATTGCTTGCGTGCACCAGGCCTCGACTTTTGATCAATGGACAGCTCCTCAACATGCTGCACCCCGCAAAGGTAGCGAGCTCATACAGCTCAGAAGCAACAAATAAGCTAGCACGATACTAAACTCAAATGTCGCCACCTGAATCCATCGCTGAACTCGTGCTTGCGTCATCGAGTGCGCCAGAGCCTGCGTCTTTAGGCGGAGAACTAAGACACACACCTTGATTGCAAATCGCTTCGTTGCACAGTTCAAAAGGCTCGCGCTCCAAGAGAGTTACTTCAACGGTGCCATCGGAGGGTAAATTGGCTTCGGTGCAGCCTTCAGCAATGCTAAAGCAATCCATGCTAATCAGTTGGGCGTAAAAACCGTAACGGCCCCTAGGCAAAATCGGCGGTCGCACACTAAAACGTGTTCCAACGGCAGCGTACTCGGAATACAGGCTTTGCTCCCCATCACAACCGCCCGCTAAAATACGTGCGTTGATGCTGGCAGCGCGCGCAAGAAGCGCGTCATCGACCTTGAGTTTCCACGTTAGAGCATCTGGATCGGCTTTGCAGGACATGCCAAAACTGGCAAGAATAGCGATGAAACATGCCAAAATTGGCATGTTTGTAGGAATTTCATGCCAATTTGTGTTACTCAGTTTTGTGTCCAATCCAATCACGTAGCTCTCCTAGAATCACTTTGGGTGCGCTCTGAAGTTCTGCAATCGTGCGAGCCCCACACAAGAGCATCGTAGCACGCAATTGCATTTGTACTTGCTCTAAAAACTGCTCCACGGCATCGATGCCACCTTGCTGATACGCTTGCAAAACGGGACGCGCGATGCCTGCCATGTGTGCGCCCATCGCAAGCGCCGCCGCTACATCAAGGCCATGACGAATGCCTCCGGTGGCAATCGTACTAAGGCCCATGGAAGATGCCCAGTGCACCGACACTGCCGTCGGGATACCCCAATCCCAAAGCACTTCACCGAGTTTTTTGTTTTCGCCTTGGGCACGCAAAGTCTCAACGCCTACCCAGGATGTGCCGCCAGCACCGGAGACATCCACATGCAACACGCCCGCCCGCGAAAGTTTATCGGCGGTTTCCTTGCTGATGCCGCAACCCGTTTCTTTGGCGATGACTGGAACACTGAGTTCACGTGCAAGTCGTTTGAAAGTGTCTGTACCACCACGAAAATCACGATCTCCGCCACCTTGAATCAGCTCCATGGCCGGATTCATGTGCGCGCAAAGTGCATCGGCGCCCACCAAACGCACCATCGTGTTTAGTTCACTCACTGACATGTCACGCGCTTGAACCACTCCGACATTGCCAAAGATCAATGTACTTGGTGCCCACTTCCTGACTTCATAGGTCCATGTTTGCTCAGGCTGCGTATGCATAGCGCGCTGGGAACCGAGACCAAAAGCATAGCCATAGTTTTCGGCGATCTTGGCAAGGTCGCGGTTGATGGCCGCTGCTTTTTCAGTGCCACCGGTCATAGCAGCGATGAGCAAAGGAGCCTTCAACTGTTTGCCAAACATTTGCACGCTCAAGTCGATTTCATCAAGATGGAGATCGGGCAGACTTTGATGGACTAACCTGACCTGATCGAGCAGTGTACTGCGTCTACGAAAAGACACAGCATCATCGCTGCATAAATCAAGATGGTCCTTTTTCCGTGATTCAATTCCGCTGGCCATGGGCTTTTGAGCCTCTCCTTGATGAGGTATGTAGCATGCTATGGAGCATCCGACACTGTCCTCAGACTGGCAAGACGAAGTGCGCCAGCAAATCGATAGCTGGCTGAAGCACTTTTTTGAGCACAAGCATGCCAGCGGACAAGCCTATGCCCTGAAGAACAAAGTACTTATTGATGCTATTGAAGACTTAACATTGCGAGGCGGCAAACGCCTCAGACCTTTGTTGCTTTATGCGACAGCGCTTGCTGTTGACTCTAAAATCAAAATCGAGCCGCTCATCAAGGCGGGGGCTGCCCTGGAACTGCTGCAAAGCTATTTTTTGATTCACGATGACTGGATGGATCAAGATGAATTGCGACGTGGCGACAAAAGCGTGCACACAATGTTTGAAGCTCGGGGACATGACCCTCATCAAGCATCATCTCTTGCTATTTTAGCGGGAGACTTGTGCAGCAGTTATGCTTGGGATGCGATGCTTCAGGCATGCAAAGACCACGCTGAGCCTGCTGCAGTCCTTGCTGCTTTTTCGGACATGCAACAACAAGTCATCCTGGGTCAGTACTTGGACGTTGTTGCGCACGATGACATCGACTTGATCTATCAACTGAAAACCGGAAGTTACACAAGCAGTGGGCCAGTACTGCTCGGCGCATTGCTTGCTGGTGCAAAAAAAGAGACCCAAGATCAACTGCTAAAGTTTGCACAGCCACTAGGTATGGCGTTCCAACTGCGCGATGACTTGCTTGGCTGTTTCGGTCACTCCGAAACCACAGGCAAAGGCATTGGCACCGACCTCATCCGTCAAAAACGCACGGCAGTGCTGCAACTTGCAGAAGCAAAGCTTAGCGCTGATGGAAAGGCACTCTTTGAAAGGCTTCATCAAGATGCAGCGCTATCCGACGAGTTGCTTCAGGCCCTACTCGTCTATTTAAAAGAGACGGGAGTAGCTGAGATAGTCGAAAATAAGATTGAAGCTTTGCAGAGCGACAGTCTTGGCCATTTGAACCAAGCTGGCTTAAGGCAGGACGGGAAAAACACCTTAAAAGAACTCGCTTTGCAGTTCATTGCACGCGCACACTGAAGCAGATAAGTTATAGAAACAGACAACCTATAATAAGCGATATCTCAGTGGTATCAACTTGTCAGCAATCCGTGTTTTAATCGAAAGTTGAACATATTATGCATCGACACATTATAGCTATTATCCTTGGACTTGCTGGAGCAGTGGGTGTTTTTATGGGGACCGCTGCTCTTGCGCTGTCTTTAGCGGAGCCCGTCACCGGAAATGAACAAGGATATCCTCAAGGCTCTGGTATTATTGTGGCACTGGGATGGCTTGTGTTTATTGTCGTCTGGCAAAGTACACGCAGACGCTACACAACCTTTGCGAAAAGCTTTGGGATCACGGGATTTGTACTGTTAACCGTTCAGCTTTTAGATTTATTTGATATAGGATTCTAGATGATATTTCGTGCATCCGCCGAGCAACAAAACAGCGCTTGGCAAAAACTTGTTAAATTAATTGCATCACACAACGAGGGACTACCTTCTGAGCTCGTGCAAATTATCGCGGGAATAACCGGGCTACTAGCCTGCGTAGCCGCCGCAGATGGCGAATTTTCCGAGGAAGAAAGGGCGCACCTTCGCAAAGAGCTTGGCCGTATCCGAGCTTTTTCGAAGCAGGCCATTGATGCAACCCTTGATTCTCTTAGTAAGCAGCTCAAAGAGATTGCAAACACTGCCCAACATCACTGTGCTCGAGCTCTTTATGAGCTGACTGATCGCGAACAGCGTTTGGAAGTTTTAGAAGTGTTAATTGATACGGCCGCCAGTGACAACGAACTTGAGACTTCGGAAACCAATCTCCTTAGACGTATCACCGAGCAGCTTGGTCTTAGTCAAGATGAATACACCGCTATTCAAAGCAAGCACCGCGACAAGCTCAGCATTCTAAAGCCATGACAAAAGCTCTTATTGCTTTTGTGACTTGCAATAAACTCGCAGAACTCACGCCGGATGATCAGCTCGCCGTTCGCGCGCTTGATGCGCTAGGCGTGCAAGCTGTTCCCGAGATTTGGAACGATTCCAAGGTAGAGTGGGGAAAATACGATGCGTTGATTCTTCGATCGACTTGGGATTACTACCTACACTACGACGAATTTATGCAATGGCTAGAGACGATCGAGACCCTAGCCCTACCTCTCTTTAACGAGCCAAGTCTCGTTCGACCAAACTCCAACAAGCGCTACCTGCGGAGCCTTTCGAAGCTGGGCATTGCGTGTATTGAAACCGAATGGCTTGAAAATCCCACTGCATCGTCCATACAAACAGCTTTGGAAAACCAAAACTGGTCGGCGGCTGTTCTTAAGCCTGCGGTGTCAGCAGGTGCTTTTCAGACAACGGTCATCCATAGCAACCAACTTGAAGCCATCAAAAATCTTACGGGAACATGGCTCCTTCAACCGATGCTCGATGAAATACAAAGGGACGGGGAGTGGTCGCTCATTTACATCGACGGTCACTTCAGTCACTGTGTTTTAAAAAAGCCAAAACAGAACGATTTTCGCGTGCAAGAAGAATATGGCGGCATCGCCTCAGCAGCTTTTTCGCCTAGCACGTCACGACAGTCGGCTGAAAAAATTCTTGCTTCTTTTGCTAGCACTCCTCTTTATGCGCGCATCGATGGTGTCATGCGAAAGCAAGAATTCCAACTCATGGAAGTAGAGCTCATTGAACCGTCTCTTTTCTTTCACCTTGCGCCGCAAGCTGCTGATACCTTCGCAAGAGCAATTTTAAAACGACTTTTGCCTAGATAGACAAAGCAAACCCCGGCATATACTTATGCCGGGGCGCTATTCGAGTTAAAACGGTTACGCCGAGCGTGACTAGTAAACATCTGCCTTTAGCTGAACAGTATATTTCCCGGCGGGTCCACCTCCAACGCATAATCGCGCGTCGAGATTTTCCGGGGGCCACAAACCACAGCTGTAGGCAGCAGATCGAGTTGTCACCTCACCATAAACAGACTGCCAGTGCACACAACTGTGATCGTAATCATTGGAATCTTCGACAGTGCCGCTGCACGTGTAAGTAGGATCTAAAAGGAGCGTGGATTTACAACTTACATCCAAGGTGACTTGCATGCGATAGAAAGCAAAATCGGCATCGGTCAAACCACCATTCTTCGGCGGAGGTGAGAAGGTAGCAGTGACCTCCGGGCCACGTGCAGGACCGAGATCCTTTACCGAAAATCAAAACAATGTTCTTGACCCGGACCGGAAAAAACAGTGCAGAATGTTTTTTCTTCACCTTCCCCACCCGCATCAAGCTCGCCTAGATCCGTACCAGGTTCAATGCAACCGCTCGCTTGCCAGTCGGCCTCCGCATACTGACAACCTCGCTCCAACAGCGGTAGCCGTGACCCAGCAGAGGTGTACTGCACATCCTGCTCCCCTTCTTTTCGCAACATCAAAAATGAAATATTGATAGTGTTCGTATCAAGTAGGTTAAAATTGCATTCACTATTGCAATTCTCAGGAGAGATACGAACTGCTAAATAATAGAAATCGTCGATCGAGATGGGGGTACTCGCTTCGAATGTGCAACTCGTCGATTTAGTAAACGGCCCTAACCGTTGCGTGCTAAACGTTGTATCCAATCTTTCTCCACTCAATTGCAAAGCACTCAAGAGGTTAAGAAAAACCCCCTCCTCAGACTGTTCAAGCTGGAATCGAATGGGCTGACCATTAGGGGCTGTAAGTTGTGGGCTATCACCAGTTTCACCATTGATTTTTCCGTTTTGACTGATGAGAGCAAAGACCTGCACTGGCTCATCTACAGTAAAGGGGATAGGAAGCAGTGTTTGTGCATCTCCTCCCCCACTCAATTCATCATCGAGCTCAGCTGTGCAAGAGACAAGGCTAAAGCAACTCACAAACATCACGACCCCTTCAAGGATTACTCTTTTCATAAAACCTCCATTGCCTGAAGGTGTAGGCTAAGCAATCATCGTACCAAAGCCGGCTAAGATTAGTTTCAATCCGCCCCCGTATATCTATGTGAAATAATAGAGAATGCTTTGCTTCCTAAGTGACGTTTTTCCAACCTTATGGTTTAGGTACCTAAGCTATCATTCCGTCCGGGGTCGTTTATGTCCGGTCGCTTAGGAATAATCAAAAGCGCTGATTACCTTACTATGAAACACAGAAAGAGCCTTTCTCTCATGCTGCCGCCTCGCTGGTTTTGTTCTTCACGCTAATCCAGGCCAGTCCCAATAAAAGAGCACCAAGCACAAGCGATATCAAGGCCCTCACACCAAGGGAAGCGTCTTGCATATCTGTCAGAACCAGCTTTGCTGCTGACAGAAACAAAAGACCGTGTCCGAATAGACTAAAACCTAAACGTGCTTGATCGTTGCTTCTAAGGCTCAGCAGCCATTGCAAAGTGCCAGACAACGCGAGAAAAAAAGTAATCGTATAGCCAGCCGCACTTAGAGAAAAGGCAGAATAAATGGCAGTATAAAATGAGAGCGCTAAGGACAAATGGATCACGCCCTCAGCAGTCACAAATGCAAGCGGCGCAACTGCTTTGGACTTTTTGGCAAGAGCAATGCAGCCGAACGACAGTAGCAGTCCCGAAAAAAACAAAGCATCAAAAGCGGCCAACGGCGTACTTAGGGCTTGCTGGCTAAGGCTCCATGAACGGTCGCCAAAAAATGCTGAAGCGATGGCCTCAAACAAACTCGCATCACGACTATATCCCAGCCAAGCCCAAACGCTTAGCAGTAGATAGAGTGTGGCAACCGTAGCAAGGCCCGTTAAAGGATCGAAACTTCCAAACCGAGGAGCCGTTCCAATCATTGCCAAAACCATGGCTACTGAAAGAAGTGAAAAAGCCAAGCTTACCCAAGCGCCATCAAGCAGAAGTGCAACCGCTGCATAGAGATACGCTGTAGCAATAGCAAAACTAATCCAACTAAGCGCGGGGCGTTTGAAACGTGAGCCTAACCACGGGCTCCACGCATAACTCAAGCCCGACAGGCACACAAAACACAACGCTAGACGATGATCTTGCCAGTGGAGTTCCTTGAAAACAACACGTACCGCCGTAACAAAGAACATGTTTCCAAGAATCCAACTACCTGCAAAAGCAGTTGGCACTACTTTTGATAGAGGCAAGCTCAAAAAGAGCGCCCAAATGCCGTAGCTCAGCAAAAACAAAAGCAATATGACGTGAGCATTGTGCGGTGTCGCGCTAAAAGCCGCGGCTATGAGCCAAAATGCGTTGCCAAGCATAGCCAACATACGACTGCCGGACCAGCTAGCACTCGCCGGAACGACGTGAGAAAAAATAGTCATGGCCAACACGACAGAGCCGGCATAAACCGTGGTGAACACCGGTTTGCTTTGCCCCTGACTGAACAAAAATGGCGCCATATACGCCGCAACGAGAGCCCAGGCTAATAGCAGCTCATAGTTTGCACGCCACGCAAGATAAGCAGTAAACGCAACGAATACGACAAAGCTTACAAAGGCTATCGGCAAAGATATCAAAGAGACCGTAATCGCACCGTAATGAAGCGCATAAGCTACTACGCCGAGCCCCGTCACAGCAAAAGCAACGCTTAGTTTTTGCTGCTCCTTCTTAATCAATCGCAGGCAAAGAGCAAACATCACAAAACCTGCTGCAAGCGCCAATAGAATACGCACCGGCGCCGAAAGCAGCCCCTGCTCAATCGCCCAACGCAAAAAGAAACTCGCTCCAAGCAAAAACAGCACGCTGCCAAGTGCAGCAAAAGCCAGAGTCGTTAGGCTAAGTTTGCTTTGATGCTTCTCGGAAGGACCGATACCGCCATGTGTGAAAGGTTCTGGAGTTGAAATTGGCACTTGCGACTGGGCAGGCTGAATCTCTTCATGCAGCGCTGCGTATTTTGAAACGGACTCTATACCAAGCTGCGTCTCAAGTTTACGGATTCGCTTTTCAAGTGCATCGATTTGTTGTTGAACCTGGGCTGCGTTCATCGGATCAGACATGCAGCCCACTGTATTGACTTTCCAAACAATTACCAAGACTGCTGAGCACTCCAGCTTCTGAGATCAATTGCGCCCAGACAAACATATTTTGATCGGTGATCACTCAATGTCGAGACAACATCCTTCGAACTGCTACGATCAGCTTTGAAGCCGTCACTGGCCAGCCACTACTTTCACATAAGCACCTAGGGCCCAACGGCCCCTGTAGGACACAAAATCAGCAAAGCCATTTACAATACCACTGAAATTACTGACTTTTTTCTAGAACCGCTTTTGCGGAACAATATGCTAACGACTGGCCTTGGGTGCTCCTCACCCAATGTTTCCACTGGAGCCTCAAGCTTCTCAATCATGAATCCGATCCAAACCAGCAAACTATTCTTGTCATGCAGCCCTGCAACTGTGTGGCAGCAATGCGCCGGTCTACAGTTTGCCGAATTCGCTCACGGCCCACCCCTCCCTGATCGGCACTATAAGTGAAGGCAAGAAGGTAGACGTCCAGGCCTTTGCTGCACACACAAATCCTTCTGACCCTCAATGTGACACCTTGGAAGATTTAGAAATTCCCTGCACGAATCAAGGTTGGTATCTTGTCAATGGCAGCATCGTGACTGAACTCGCAATGAGTACGGGCTATCGTAGTCACATCCATGAAGTGTTTCTAATGCGAGGAGAAGATCTCCCAAGTGTATCGCTTAGCAACAGTGTGGTACGCGAATTGATGCAAGCTCCGATTTCGGCTGTCGCGCCTTTTGAAACGAGAAACTTTTCTCTAAACCGCGATGGACAGTGGTACGAACTTGACACTCTCGAGGCATCAGATGAAAGCTTTGCCCTCTTCGGTTCATCCAAAACTGGTTTTTTCCTTCGCGATAGCAACGCTATTTTTGTAGAACTTCCAGCAGACCTTCCCGCCGAGTGGTGCTTAGCCGTTGGGGATTTATGGACGCAACTCAAGAAGCGTTGGTGGATGTTTGAAAGCTCATCGAGCGAGGAATTTGACGTCCTGGAGGAGCAGCTGCGATGCGACTACGGCCCTGAACAAAGCGTCGCGGGGTTTCGCGTTCCGGACCAAGCCTATCGCCTTTTGGAGCAGGTCCAATATTTTAGCCCTGACATGCCTATGGCAGATTACCTTCCTGCTCTTGAAGAAATGCTCACTCAACGAGGCATCGAACTCAACTGGGTTAGCCGAGCTGCGCTCGAACGAAGCGCACAAGAGTTAACCACCATACTCGGTGGTTCCTTTATACCAATTAATGCTCCCTATCCGGAGCTTAGCGCCCCGAGTCCATGGATTATCGTGTTTGGTGTGCTGCTGCTTGCTGTGATCGCTTTAACAACTTCAAGCTATTGCACGTACCGACAGCGGCAGTACACCGTGCCTCCACATACGGCATGCGAGTGCATATGCTATCAAGTAATAAAACATACCGGTAGCAACACATCGATTAACAGCTGCACTCCTGGCGCGTCCTGCAATCCAGAAACATGTTGAATGTCATGAGCAGTGGCATTGAGGACGTTCTGCATGCGATCGGCGCATGTCGCTATTCTAAATCCCACATGTGCATACTTGAAACCTTGCCATGGGTGTCGTGGACTGAAGCGAGGCTCATTGACCCCGCTTCTGGGACATCAAGTCGCCTCTTCTACGCATCCGTCTTTGCCTTGCCACCAGACATATTGCAAAATGTGCTCGCAAAAGGAGCGTTTGCTGTTGCTCAAAGCTCGAGTCACAAATTGGTATGATTGTTGCATTTTTAGCCATTCTTGTAACGGAGGATACTTTATGAAGTGTGTGTTGACGTCTCTTGAACTCGCAATCGGTACATGTGTGCTCCTATCTGCATGCGCCGCAGATGACGCGACTCTGCAAGGTGGACAGCAGGCAGTGGTTACAAAGACAGTAGTCGTTCCCGAAGATTGTGCGGGAAACAAACTTGAAGGCACGGTTCCTACCCAAATCAATCAAGATAAATCGTCAGAGAGTTTCTACATTGATGACGTCTATATTTTCGATCACCGATTCTCGACGCCTGGCTATCTTTCCAACGGAGATACCGACCCAATGATTGGTGTTGACCTCCACGCACGCAACTTAAATGGCCAAGTGATTACTGAAGGATTGAATGTTCATTTTGTTGCAGTCTACTGTGATAGCCAAGCTCGTGCCGCGACGCTTTCTGACAATACAAGCTACCCCGGTCGCCATATCGCAACTTTTGACACGAACACGAGCCCTGTAGCGACACCAGCATATTGGGAGCTCACTGCAACGTGGAACTCAGAAGAAGTAAGGTTCTTTATTCCACCGATTCAAGACTTTGCACTTCAATACGAAGTCGATCCGACAACAAGCATGGTCAATGTCTCCTGGGATGCTCGTGACCCTTGGGTATCATCGGTACTTATTCAAGCTCAAAACCTGGATACGAGTAGAAGGCAATCCTATGCCAACCGAACAGACGACGGCCTGTTTGAGCTCGACTGGAATGGCTCCTCAGAGTTTGAGGTTGCCGTTCACAAACAAGCCACAAAAACTGTCTCGTCAAAGCTTGCTTACACACATTTTCAATTGACGAGCACGCGCAACATAAAAATCGAAGCTAATTAACTTTTCAATACCTTATCCGATGCGTTTTTGACGTCTTGCCCGTGCATCGCTCGCGCGACGCTTATCTTCGTCGCTCATTAAAACCAAAGGCTGTACGGGTTGCGGTTTGCCCGCAACATCAAGGCTTACATAAGTCGTATAAGCTTTCATGGCTTTCAGGTACTCGCCCGTGTTTGGATCTTCACTCCAAATGGCCACGCCGCATTCCATGCTGGTCCGAAAAACCGCGTTGATTTGGCTTTTTAAAATCACTATATGACCAACCTTAATGGGCAAGAGAAAATCAACCGCATCAATGGAAGCAGTAACCACTGCACTTCGTGCATGACGGTACGCCGAAATCGCAGCGCACATGTCAATCCAGCTTAGCACTTGGCCACCAAAAATATTTCCGAGGTTGTTTGCAAAAGTTGGAAGGACCAGCTGAGTCATTTCAACACGTGTCGCTTCGGGTGTGCGGGTTGGGGTTGACGTCATCGGGGCCTATCTTTCTTCAATGGGCATTAGCTTAATGGAAAATTTGATTTGCTTTTCTCCGCGCAGAATAACCACCGAAACAGTTTGACCGACCTCGTGGGTATCCAAGACTCGAAATAGATCGTTGGCTTCATGGATCGCTTTATCATCAATGCTAACGATGAGATCACCTAACAAAATCTGGCCAGTCGATCGATCCAGCATCGTAGGCTTGATTCCAACCTTTTCAGCACTCGAGCCTGGGATCACATCAAGCACCAAAGCTCCTTTGATGCCCGCGCGCTTGGACCAGGCGCCCTCATCCACTTTGACACCAAGGCCCGCACGAATCACGCGACCGTGCTCAATAAGCTGAGGCACGATGCGTTTGACGGTGTCAACGGGTACTGCAAACCCAACGCCTGCTGAAGTACCACTCGGACTAAAAATCTGAGTATTGATGCCAATGAGACGACCAGCGCTATCAAGCAAAGGTCCGCCCGAGTTGCCAGGGTTAATCGCGGCGTCGGTTTGAATAGCGCCTTGGATAGGACGCCCAGTGATGGCTGGAATCTCTCGGCCTAAACCGCTCACCACTCCAGTTGAAAGGGTGTGATCAAGACCAAAAGGGTTACCAATCGCAAAAGCATGCTGACCCACTACAAGATCATTGGAACTTCCAATCGCAAGCGGATGCAGCTGCTCCACAGGCGCATCGATGCGCAAGACGGCAAGATCTTTGTCATCGTAGTATCCCACAAGCTCTGCTGCCCACACACTTCGATCGGAAAGGGTCACGCGAGCAGCATTGCCGCCCTGAATCACATGATAGTTGGTAACGATGTGTCCAGCCCGATCCCACATAAAGCCTGATCCTGTGCCTTTGGGAATCGTGGTGTAGTTCCTTCTAAAAGGGTCATGCCTTACCGCTAGCTTGGTTATGAACACCACGGACGGCGCCACCCGTTCAAAGATCTCAATCGTAGTTTTTTCAGAAATCGCTAAATCACCACGCGGGGTAACGAGCACAGCGGGAACAACTTTTTTAGGAGCTCTGCCTAACAAGTGCGAGGGGCTCTCTTGAACAAACACGGTCCAAACACCCACGAGTACAAGTCCAACGGTGCATAGCAGCAACAGCACAGATACTACGAGTAACTTTTTTACCGTGCGATAGTCTTGATCAATAGACATGGCGAAAGAATACCCCTTTTTACCGCATCCCAGAAAAAAAAACACCTGCCATAGCTTCTGCAGAACATACTCTATTGCCCAAAGGCGTTGATCAAGGCAGCCTGCAGCAAACGAGATGGCTTACGGTTTTGGAAAAGTTATTTTACTTGGTGAGCACGCTGTAGTTTATGGCAAAGGGGCTCTGGTCTGTGGCCTTAGCCGTGGTGTACGCGCTGAGCCAAGCCATGCATCAAATTTCTCGCTGCACATACAGCCATGGCAGCTTCGTATTGAGCATGGAACATCAATCGCGACCAAGGACAGTCGTGAGCATTCAGTTGCAGAAGCATTTTGCAAACTTATCGAAAGCTATGGGCCAACAAGGGCATCGGTTGCCATCACAGTTACGGTAGACCTCGAACCAAGCGCTGGATTGGGTTGCTCTGCTGCCTTAGGCGTTGCCCTTGTGCGAGCCATCAATAAGCAACTTGGTATCCAAGAAAACAGTCATGCCATAGAAGCACGTGCACTCGAATGGGAAAAAGTGTTCCACGGAAATCCGTCTGGGGTTGATACCGCAGCAGCAACTTACGGCGGTCTGCTTTACTTTTCCCCTGAAAGAAATGTTGAGACGGTATCAGCCACATCTCCTTTTTTTCTTGTCATTGCGCACAGTGGACAAAGTTCACTGACCAAAGACATGGTCAGTTCAGTGAAACATCAGCACGAAAAAGATCCCCGTCGTGTTGGCGTCGTCATCGATGGAATTGAAAGTCTTGTTTTGAACGCAAAGAGTGCTCTAGAACAAGGAGACCTTGAAAAGGTCGGAACATACCTGTCGCTAAATCATGCTCTTTTAAGTTCTTTGCTTCTATGCACACCTAAGCTGGATGAAATGTGTGAACGCGCCAAAACTGCAGGCGCGCTTGGCGCTAAGGTGACTGGCGCTGGCGGAGGAGGCTGCATGCTCGCACTCTGCCGCGCTCAAGGCGAAGCAAATGCCGTAAAACAAGCACTTTCGGAGCTCTCTGCGCTTTGTGTGATCGAATCTGTTGGAGGCTGATTTTACCAGCAACTCGGCGTGACAGCCGGTTGTTTTCGATCCAGTATGCCGAGCTCAAACGCTCACTATGCCTCGCTACGCAAAAGCCAAAGCCCACGCCAATATTGCTCTCGCAAAATATTGGGGAAAATCCGATAAAGAACTAAATCTTCCAGCGGTACCTAGCCTCTCGTTAACACTCGATGCCTTTTGGACTGAAACATCTGTGCATTTTGATCCAAAGCTATCGCAGGATAGCTGCCTCCTCAATGGAGAGCCTGCTCGCGACCGTGAACTAGCGCGTATCCAAGATCTGCTCGATCGAGTCCGTACTCAAATGAAAGAACCTTGCTTTGCACATATAAAAAGTAAGAATAACTTTCCAACGGCTTCAGGTTTGGCTTCCAGCGCATCTGGCTTTGCAGCACTGGCCGCTGCAACAAGCAAGGCTGCTGGCCTTCCTTGTGATTTCGAAACACTTAGTGCACTGGCAAGACAAAGCAGCGCTTCAGCTGCGCGTTCCATCTACGGAGCCTTTGTAGAACTTGCGGTCGGCATCCCAGGCGACTACCAGCTCGCAGCGCAACCTCTACAAAACCAAAAACCTTGGAAGATATGCATGCTGGTTGCAAGTCTTGGATACGAACGCAAGGCCCTCTCCTCAACCGAAGCTATGCAACACAGTAAACATAGCTCACCGTATTACAGTGCATGGATTGAAAACGCTCCGCTATACTATCAACGTGTGCGCGAAGGCGTCTTGAAAAACGATCTTCAACAAGTTGGCGAAGCGATGGAACAGAGTACTTTTGCTATGCACGCATGCATGTTGGCTTCAATTCCTCGTGTTCTTTTTTGGAAGCCAGCCACCGTCGCCGTACTTGATGCGCTTCGCGCACTTAGGGAACAGGCTCAGGTCCCAGCATGGTGCACGATGGATGCTGGACCGCATGTTAAAATACTTTGCGAGCCACAGCACAGTGAAACAGTTGCAAACCACCTTCATGCGATTCCGGGAGTGGAAACTATTTTTCATTGCGGACCGGGCCCCGCTTTATCGTTTTTGGAAGAGTCATGATTCGCGTAAGTGCTCCTGGAAAGCTCATGGTTGTCGGCGAATACAGTGTCCTTGAAGGAGGCGAAGCTTTGGTTGCCGCGGTGAGCCGCAGACTCTACGCAAGCTATTCACCCTTTGCTGGGAACGGTTCAGGCCCAGAAGGGAGCGTTTCAGGAAAAAGTGAAAAATTGGGCCCAGAAACCATGCTAAGTAGAGACCTGGCTCGAGAAAAACTGGGTGCTGAACCCGGTCATCTTACTATGGACTCTTCTGCTTTTTACTCTGGACATCAAAAGCTTGGTTTTGGCTCCTCTGCTGCAGCCGCAACCGCAGCCACGAGTGCCGTCTTTGCAGAACACGGCTACGACTTAAATCAAATCCAAAGCAAAGAGGCTGTTTTTGATCTCGCGTACCAAGGCCATAGAGCTGTAGCGGCTCAAGGCAGCGGCGCTGATGTGGCCGCTTCGGTATTTGGTGGCGTGCTGCGGTTTAAAAAGGACGCAGAGACGATCAACACACAAGCGTCACAAATTTCAGGATTGCTGCACTCAAGCGTCATTTGGACCCAGCAAAGCGCGCGCACAAGCGATTTTATTTCAGGAATCAACGCATTGAAACAAGATAAGCCTGATCTTTACTATTCCTGTATCAACAAGATTAAACACTGTGCTCAAACTTTCATACAAGCGAGTGAAGCTAACGAAGCTCAAGAAAGTTTGCTTGCGTATGCAGAGCATCACAAGGCCATGTCGCAACTGGGCAGCGCGGCACAACTTGCCGTTGTAACGGAGACGATTAACACAATTGTCTCGCTTGCAGAATCACACCACGGAGCCTGCAAAGCTTCGGGTGCAGGCGGCGGAGATTGCTGTCTTGCGTTTTTCAGAACACCCGAAGACAAACAATCATTTGAAAAAGCCTGCTCAAACGCTGGCTTTAGCGTACTTGACGTCACTTTAGCTGCGCCGGGCGCGCGCCTGGAACAGGATCGCTGCAACTAACTTAGTAGGACACCTTATGACAAACTCTCGATTACCCGGATTCTACAAACTTTCCATGGATGAACGCCGAAGCTTAACTTCGCAAAGCAGTGACATCGATCGCTATCTTCTCGACGAAGCACTCGACCATGGGTTGAGCGCACAAGCTGCCCAAAACATGACCGAAAACGTCATCGGTCGCTATGCCTTGCCCTTCTCACTCGGGTTAAATTTTCATATCAACGGTAAGGATTTTTTGGCCCCGATGGTCGTCGAAGAACCTTCTGTCATTGCAGCATCATCCAACGCCGCAAAGATCATACGCGCTGGCGGTGGTTTTCAAGCGTCCGCGGACGAGCCACTTATGATCGCTCAAGTACAGTTGCTTGAAGTCACAAATCCGCTTTTAGCCACCCAAGCAATCGAGGCCCAAAAGGCAGCTTTACTCCGGCAAGGCAACGAGGCCGTTCCCGGCCTTGTAAACCGCGGAGGAGGATGCACCGATCTTGAAGTGCGTGACCTTGGCGATGGGATGCTCGTAGTCCACATCATTGTAGATTGCCGCAACGCCATGGGCGCCAACCTTGTCAACACTGTGGCTGAAGCACTAGCCACGCGACTTGCGCAACTTAGTCGCGGCAGAGTGGGTCTGCGCATTCTTTCTAACTTGGCAGATCGGCGTTGCGTGCACGTAAGCTGTAAAATCCCGCCACATGCTTTAAAGAACGAAGATTGGTCAGCAGAACAAGTGCGTGACGGGATTATTGATGCATCAAAGTTTGCTGAAAAAGATCCGTACCGCGCCGCTACACACAACAAAGGCATTATGAATGGCCTCGATGCAGTGATCATGGCCACCGGCAACGATTGGCGATCGGTTGAAGCTGGTGCTCACGCTTATGCCGCACGAAACGGTCAGTACGCGCCCCTTTGCACTTGGAGCAAAGACACGCATGGTAATCTTTGTGCAGCAATGACTCTACCACTTGCGCTGGGAACAGTGGGCGGACCAACCCGCATCCACCCCGGCGCAAAGCTTGCGCTTCGCATTAGCCAGGTTAAAGACTCGCAAGAGCTCGCGATGCTAGCTGCAAGCGTTGGCATGGCATCAAACCTTGCTGCACTTAAAGCCCTTGCGACAACTGGAATTCAAAAAGGTCATATGGCCTTACACGCCCGAAGTGTCGCAGCCGCAGCTGGCGCCATCGATAGCGAAATCGAGGCGGTTGCCGGCACTATCCACGCGGCAGGCAACGTGACCCTCAACGCGGCTCGCGAGGCTCTCAATGAATTGCGTGAGCAAGAACTAGAGACCGCATCACTACGCGGATAGCTTTTATCGCCATCTCAGTTGTTCTGCACAGCAATCACCAAAGAACATTGCCTAAGAAGAACAATGGCTTAATCTCTTCATACCATGTGCAAATAGCCGTACTCAACGTAGGTATCTTAAATACTTTTTCGCAGTAGCTAGAAATTTCCATTTGTAGCTGTAAGCAAACCTCTTTGGTTGTTAGGTAGCTCTCTTCATAATTGATAACATCTACCGGATTTAAAACTGTACACGAATAAGCGTCGCGGTACCGCGTCCGGAAATATGTTGTCCTAGCCTCCACGTTAGCAACTCTCCTACCGCTGGAGCACTGTGGTACGCGGGACTAATCACACCATTTTTAGCCAACATGATGGCTTCTTCTGCGCTGGCAATACCATCACTGCTTTGAGCGGCACATCCAAAAGCCGTCAAGAGGAGGCAGTAGGCGTTTCGTCTTAGCATGTGATTAAAACACCCAAAAACATTCTTCAGCATCAATCATGCGGGTGACGTGCCAGATAATTTCAGAATAATTTCCGGCGTTATTTAGCATAGTGGCATAGCCAATAGGGGATTGGTGTCCCCAGCGAGCCAATTATCTAGTAAATATGCCCTTCGATCCAGTCAACGACTCTAGCTGACAAATTTTCTTGATTGAGCCGCGCCATTTGCTGAATACCCGTAGGACTTGTAACGTTGATTTCGGTTAGTTTGCCAGCTATCACATCAATGCCTACAAAATACAGACCGTTTTGTTTAAGGGGCTCTCTGAGTTCGGCCACGATCTTTTGATCTTGAGCATCAAGCGCAACGCCCGAAACACTTCCGCCAACATGAATGTTGCTTCGTAGATCACCTTTTTGAGGCGTGCGTAAAATCGCGCCCAACGCTTCTCCATCGAGCAGTAAAATACGTTTGTCGCCATCGCTCACCTTTGGCAAAAACTCCTGAACCACCGCCATTTGTTTTCCATTGCGTGTGGAGACTTCAAAAATCGTATTAAAGTTCATATCTCCCGCACGCAGCAACAACACTCCGCTTCCGCCGGCACCGTCAATCGGTTTGATAACAGCCTGTCCGCCTACGCGATCCACAAACTCTCGGATTTGTTTCTTGTCGGCGGTAATCAAGGTTCGCGGCATAAGCTGTGAGAACTGCGATGGGAAAATCTTTTCGTTCGCATCACGCAGCGCGCGCGGATCATTCATCACCAAAGTCTTGCCACGCAGATGCTCCAATAAAAGTGTGGCCCATAAATAGTCAGGATTGAACGGCGGATCTTTGCGCATCAACACAACATCGGTCTCATCAAGCCAGCGCAGTTCTTGTTTGCCAAGAATCATTGGATTCGCTTGATCGCGATGCAGCGTCGCCAATCGCAGATGCGCGCCAAGCCGGTCGCCCTCTAAGAACAACTCATGAATCAAGCAGTGGTATACACGATGACCGCGCTCTTGTGCTTCATACATGAGGGCAAAGCTTGTGTCTTCATCGACAATGACAGTCGATGGAGGATCCATGATGACCACAATATCCATTGGTTAACGGCCTGTGTCCTTGTGAATAGGGTTTAGGCAAGGATCGCAAGGGAACGGTGCAACATGCAAGGAAAAAGTCGATGGAATCGTGGCAATATCTCGAGTTTTTTTGACGCTCTATGTTGTATCTGCACCGCCAAAGCCTATTCACAAGGGCACTGACATTAGGCTAGGCTTCCGGTCAACAAGGACTACCCATTCCTTGCCTGAGGAGAACTTAATCATGCCGTCATCTGCTTTTTTACGCCTAGGGTTGTACTTGGCCTTGGCTATCTCTTTGTCGTGTGGATCGGCCTCTCAGCCACAAAGCAAGACAACCGCCAAACAATCCCCCCAGCAGCCGCAAACTCAGGTAGAAAAATCGTACCAACATTTTGGTGATTTTGAAGAGTTTGCTGTTGCGGCGGATGAGCCTCAAGCTTCAGCGGCCGGCGCGAGCATTCTAGCCAAAGGAGGCAATGCAGCTGATGCCGCAGCAGCCACCATGCTTGCCTTGGGAGTCACCAGTTTTGCTTCGAGTGGTTTAGGCGGCGGGGGCTTTGCACTCTACTATCGCGCCAAAGACCGCTCTGTAACCTTTATCGACTTTCGCGAAACCGCACCCGCTGCGGCCACCGAAGACATGTATCAAAAGACGAGCAAAACTGTCTCAACCGAGCGCATGAATTCCGCTTCGGAGTACGGCGGTCTAGCCGTTGGTGTGCCCGGTGAGCCTGCTGGCATCGAGGCTATTCTTACACGTTTTGGAAGCCTATCTCGAAAGGAAGTCGCCGCACCAGCGATCAGTCTCGCCAAAGACGGCTTCGTGATTTCAGAACGCATTGCTGAATACTCTGAGTGGTTCCCACAAGACCTTGCTCGCGATCCAGGTTTTGCTTCACTCCTTTCAGGAAAGAAAAAGTTCGAGGCTGGAGAGCAACTCAAACGTCCGGAGCTTGCTAAAACGCTTGAACTTTACGCAGAACAAGGCCCCAAGGCTTATTACCAAGGCGAGATTGGCAAAGCCATTGTCGAAGCTGTGACAAAAAACGGTGGCGTCATGACTTTGAAAGATCTCGAGAGCTACACCATTAAAGACCGCAAGCCATTGCAAGGCGAGCGTTTTGGTTACCGTTGGGTCACTGCCCCACCTCCCAGCGCCGGAGGCTATACAATGCTGGCAAGCATGGCCTTGCTTGAGCAATGGCAAAGCAAAGAGACAAAGCCTTCGGAGTCATGGCTACTGCATGCTTTTTCCGAAGCATTTAAAGGTCCTTTTGCCGATCGCGTACGCTACTTTGGTGATCCCGACAAAGTTAAGGTACCCGTTCAAGAGCTGTTAGCACCTAAACGATTGCAAGCACGTGCCTCGCTCTTCGATGCAAATCATGCTCGCCCTCAAGAAAGCTATGACCTTCCATTGAAAAACATTGAGTCCAAACGTAGCAAGCAGCGCACCGGTGGAGGCACGTCTCATTTTTGTGTGGTGGATAAGGAAGGAAACGTAGCGTCTGTGACAACCACAGTTAACCTTCCTTTTGGTGCACGCATCACTGCTGCAGGACTTGTGCTTAACGATCAAATGGATGATTTTGCAAGCGGTGTAGACATGCCAAATGCGTTTGGTTTGCCTGGCGGACACCCCAATCTTCCTGGTCCAAACAAACGTCCCATCTCCTCGATGACACCAACGATCGTTTTCGAAGGCGATGAGCCCGTACTTTGTGTCGGCGGAAGCGGCGGAAGTCGCATCATCACCGCGGTGACGCAATCCGCATACCGTGCACTTGTGCAAGACTTGCCCCCGCGTGAAGCTGTGGAACACCCACGCATACATGATCAAGGCGATCCAGACACACTCAAGTATGAAAAGCTGAGTCCTATTGCAAAGCAAGAACTCAAAGCCCGCGGCCATGAACTCTCCGAGTTAAGCTATTCAGCCGTGGTTCAAATGATTCGCATTCGCGATGAATCCCCGCGTATCGAAGCTGCTAGCGATCCAAGAAAAGGTGGAGCCCCAGCAGGAAGATAGTCACACCAAAGATAAACTCTGCTATTTTTTGTCCGGCTCGATAGCGAAAACCAGAGCGGTGACGTTGTCTTCTCCTCCGCGATCGTTGGCCCCATCAATCAGATCTTTGGCAGCAGCCTCTGGATCTTTCGCAGCGAGCACAATGTCGCAAATCTGCTCGTCACTTAACATACCGCTCAAGCCATCGGTGCACAGCAGAAAATAGTCACCTTCTTGCGGAGTATCACTCTGCATATCAACCAAAACGCTCTCTTGCATGCCTAAGGCACGCGTGATCACGTTCCTAGGTAGCTCATCTTGTTGCTCCTTGGTTAAGTGCGGCATGATGGTCAGATAATCGTTCACCAGAGAATGATCTCGCGTCATCAATAAAATTTCGTTGTTGCGTATGCGATAAGCTCGGCTATCACCAACATGGGCAACGTAGAGCCTGCTGCGGTTTTTCGAAAAAAGCGCACCAACGATTGTGGTTCCCATACCGTAAAGATCACGATCGGAACACGAAGTGTCAAAAATGCGTTTGTTGGCAAGCTTAATACTAGTAAGGAGACGGTTCTCCTCAGCCGAAAGATGTGTCTCGTAGTTGAAGGGCCACGTAGACTCCTCAGCACTCATTTCTTCAAAAAAGGTTTTGACCGCTTCAGTGGCCATTTTGCTGGCAACATTGCCCGCGCGATGGCCTCCCATACCGTCAGCCACGATATACAAGCCCTGTTCATCTACCAGGAGTAGACTATCTTCGTTGTATTCTCGCTGACGACCGGTGTCAGTCAGCCCTGCTGCTATAACCTGCATCGATGTCTATCGACTCTCCGGAACACCTTGCGCGAGCGAAAAAACCGTAAGCAAAACCAGTATTAAGCTTCCCATCGTTAGCCTATGGGTGTCAACACTATTGCGCATGATCGTCCGATCAAATTAGTAATCTGGCAGCCAGATGATTGTCTGCAAGAGGTCTTGAAGATATGGGTCTTTGGCATATGCTCCCGGCATGCCTTTTGCTAAGCTCTGGATGGTAGCCCTGTTTTTGCTTGGGTGCATCGCTTGTACCCCGGAAATCGGTGACAATTGCAGCTCATCAGTCGACTGCTCCGTGAGCGGAGATCGTTTGTGTGACCGTAGCGTGCAAGGCAGCGGCGGCTATTGCACAGTCGCAGGATGTGATGAACAAACCTGTCCTGACAGCGCCGTTTGCGTGAAATTTCGCAGCGAACCCTCTCGCCTGTCTACCACATGGTGTATGGCATCGTGTGGGAGTAACGGAGACTGCCGTACAGACGATGGTTTTCGTTGCGTTCTAGACTCGGAGCTTGGCGAAGAAAATTTCGCCACTGTGCTTGAAGGCAGCGATCGTCGCTTTTGCGCCTACCTTCCCGCTGAGTAAATTGCCAAGCTATTTAATACATCGTTTCTTGCGAGCTCTTGTGACAGTCGCCGGCGTCGTCACTTTAGTGTTTTTGCTTGTGCGCCTCATTCCGGGCGATCCAGTCGAGGCCATTCTAGGTGACGAAGCTTCCCCAGAAGATAGACAGGCCATGCGAGAGGCGCTCAAACTCGACAGGCCCGTCGCCGAGCAATATCTGAGTTTTACAAAAGACGTCGCTAACGGCAGCCTCGGCTTTTCATTTCGAAAACGCAGCTCAAGCGTCAGTCAACTAATTCTTGAGGTACTACCATCAACTTTATATTTAGCATTTGCCGCATTCCTCTTTGCCTGGCTTTTGTCGATCCCGCTTGGCGTCTTAGCCGCAGCCAAGCACGGAAAGCTTTGGGACAGTATTGCTTCAGGCTTTGCAATTGCTGGCCTTGCTATCCCAAACATCTGGCTTGGACCCTTATTAATTCTTTTGTTTGGCATGCATTTGCGCTGGCTTCCCTTGCCAGGGGACGACCCCAACACCTTGGCTGCCATTGTTCTGCCAACCATAACAATTGGCAGCGCGCTTGCTGCGATTCTAACCAGGCAAACACGCGCAGCCATGCTCGAAAGTCTATCGCAACAATACACCCTTGCAGCGCGAGCCCGTGGACTAAAGCCGTCAACGGTTCTGTTTAAACACTGCCTTCGCAATTCTTTGCTTCCCGTCTCCACGGTCGGCGCTGCGCAACTTGGCGCGCTACTCTCTGGAACAGTGGTTACCGAGAAAATATTTGAGCGACCCGGTTTGGGTTCGCTCTTCATCGAAGCTTTTTTTGCACGCGATATTCCCGTTATTCAAGGCTGCGTTCTCATCGTCGCGATTTTTTACGTCCTTGTAAATCTTGCAATCGATTTGCTTTACATGGGCTTAGACCCGCGGGTAAGGCTCACATGATAGGACTCGTGATAGTCTCGTTGTTCTTTTTCTTAGCGTTGATAGGACCCTCTATAGCGCCCTACTCACCCGATACGATCAATCTTAATCATGAGTACATCTTAGCAAACGCCAATCACCTCTTGGGCACGACCGATAATGGAGTTGATATCCTGAGCGT
The DNA here is from genome assembly GCA_016699535.1 of Myxococcales bacterium. Classification (NCBI taxonomy): domain Bacteria; kingdom Pseudomonadati; phylum Myxococcota; class Myxococcia; order Myxococcales; species Myxococcales bacterium. The sequence goes on along the minus strand of CP064980.1, from coordinate 827,742 downwards.
ACTGCTTCATGGGGCAAGACTTGCAGCCGTCGTATCTCTTTGCGTCGTTTTTCTAAGTACATTCATTGGTGGAATACTAGGCATGGTAGCGGCGTACTTTGGAAAAACCGTCGATCAAATAGTGTCTGGCTTTGCTGACATGGTCCAAGCTTTCCCGTCAATCTTGTTGAACATTGGTATTGTCGCCCTGGTAGCGCATGCCGGACTCAGTCATCTGATCTTTGCATTGGTTGCCACAGGATGGGTGCTTTATGCACGCATCGCACGAGCTGAAACACTCTCTATCAAAGAACGAGACTACATAAGTTCAGCCAAGGCTCTCGGCTACAACACGCCACGAACCCTGCTTCGCCATATCCTGCCCAACATCGCCGCTCCCATGTTGATTCAAGCGTCCACAGGCATGGGTAGCGCAATTGTTGCTGAATCGACACTGTCTTTTCTTGGCCTTGGACCAGGCACGACAAGTTCATGGGGAACGTTATTGGACCAAGGCAGTGCAGTGTTGTTGCGTTTTCCGCACGTCGCCCTTTATGCTGGTAGCACCATCGCCATTACTGTTCTAGGCTTCAACCTCTTCGGCGACTGGCTCCGAGATCGACTCGATCCAACACGCCAACACAGCTAACACACAGCTTTAACTAAGACTACTATCCGCAAGACCCCTTGGGTGCAGATTTCTTTGTTTGGAGTTTTACTTTGTGCTCAAATTCGGTTTCGCTCTTCGTATTTTTCTCATCAGCTAAGATGGCCGCATATTCGTGCATTTTGCAGTCCTGGGGCAAGGTTTTCCCTTTTGGCGCTACATACGCAGTAGTAAAACTATCACCCACTGCACGATAGAAACGATAAGCTAAGGACTCGCTCGATGCGTTATGCTTTTCAGGGACTGCAATGCAGGACGGTAAAGGAAAAATAGAAAGCCATCGATTCATACCACCCTCAACAATGTAGATATTTTGCATGCCCTGTCCAATCAAAATCTTCCAGGCCTCTGTGGCGAGTTTCTCCCCGTTGGAGAGAACAAAATAGACGGTATTGTCCGCTTTATTCTGAACGGATTTGACGACTTGCTTTTCTTCAAGTTGTGAGAGATCCAAACGCTTCGAATTCTTTAAATGGAACAGATTAAAGTCGGCTTCATCACGTACATCAATCACACGCGTATACACCGCATTGTTGTTCATAAGCTCGGCAACTTCTTTCGGATGAACGTACACTTCGCGTTTTTCCAAACGCTTGCCTTGCACCGCAGCCACGCGCTCCCAGCGCTCGATCGCATCAGGCTCACCGATATAGGCGCTCGTCAGTGCAATCAAAAGCAAACTACCACCGAAGATGTAGGCTAACTTTCTACGTGGGAAAAAACGAAGCTCATTTGAAGGCTCACAACGACCAAAATAGGCCTCGGATACTTCAGCAGCCATAAAGGCAAGCAGAGCAACTGCAACGACGATCACCAGCATCACTCCCATGTCGACATTAAAAAGCTCTGGTAAGGTAAAGCGACCCATCATGCTCGAATGCCAAAAATTACTGAAAAGACCAACCGTCTCTCCAAAGGCAAAGATCCCTAAGGCAACACCTAAAGCAAAGACAACACCATCAAGTTTGAGCGTCGATGCAGCCACAAGAGAAGTACCCGGACAAAAGCCACCGATAATAAAGCCCACGCCCATTATCAGACCACCGACCACACCGGGAAGCAGATAGGTAGGGTTAACAAAGATTAGTGAAAAATCGATCAGACCAACAGCGGAGCTAATGCCGAGTAGTACTCCGGCTACAATAATAGCTGTAAACATAACTTTCAAAACGGTCATGTCACGCAAATAAAATTGCCCCGCAAGTTTCCGAGAATCACCGAAACCGGACATCTCCAAAGCCGCACCGAAACCAATGCCTAACAAAAGCGGCACCAAAATCGATACCAAACTGCCCCAATCGGCTGTTAGATTATAGGGTCCCATAGGATTTCCTCATCACTTCTTTCAGATTCAGGTCCATAGACGTCGCACAAAATATGCTAACAAATATCCACCAGCAAAAACCGCAAGCATGAAAGCCCAACTGCCCACCGACAAAACGGCTCCGCCGCTAAGCGCTTGTCCGGAAGTGCATCCTCGAGCGAGGCGCGCCCCATAGCCCATAATCACTCCACCACTAAGTGCCATAGCAAGACGCAAAGCGTTTGAAATATGAGGCCCCTTGCGCAACTCAACTTTAAACCGCTTAAAGATAAAACCCGACAGCATACCTCCCAACAACGTTCCCAATAACATCAGAACAGAAGGGTTCGAGAGAGGATTGCGATGGCCACCTGCAGTCTCAGCAAAATAAGCTACCTTATCCACATGATGAGGCGCTATTGCATCGACAACCGCAAGCTGCACGCGGTTGATCGCACCCGAGGCGCCAAGGCCATTGCCCGTCAACAAGAAGGCTAAGAACAGAACCACACCAAGCAGCGTTCCACCCACATAGGGATTGATATACGGTTTTGCTTCACTCTTCATAGCTATTGTTCCTTCGTTCTAACTCGCCTTGCCGTCCGAGACTGGCACATCTTCCCAACCACTTACCATCGCGCGCTGGTTCGACATCAGAGTATGACCGGTAGTTGTTAGATACACATGCATCACCAAGAAAGCTGCAAATGCCCAAGCTGAAAATGTGAAGGGGCGCAACCATGGGCACGCCACCAACACGCAACAACAGATCGGGGTAGACTCCTCCCAACCATAGCCAAACCCCGGACAAAATCTGTATAGGGAACAAGACATTGAGAAGTCCAACATAAGCAACACGCTGTAATGGGTTGAGTTTCTTTTCGCGTGTTTTGGTCACCGGATGGTTGGCTCCCATAAACATGCCTTTTCCGTAGTAACTTAGTTGCGCCACAATACCACGGATAAATCCGGATCGCTCAGGTATGAATTGCTTGATCTCACCGCTTGCTAAATGAAAGAACAATGACAAAAAGGCATTCAATATCATGACAACAGCCATGAAGTTATGAACAAACACCGCCGTCGAAAACCGAAACACTCTAAAGCTATGCGGATAGTGAATCTGAAAGCCCGTCACCAGCAAAAACAATACACTCACCACCATCGTCCAGTGCCAGACCCGTTCATAGGCACCGTACATATAAACACGTTTTGTGCTCAACACCGCATGAAACACTTTCTTTCGTTTGTGCGAAATCCACGCGCGTGCGGCGGCATGCACCATCACCCCAAACATTACGAGCACAAAAAGCAAGAAGCCATACTTTTCGCTCCAATCTTTTGTATCGTGCCCCGGAACGTAGGCTTGTGCATGATGTCCGACACCAACAACTTCTAAACCAATACCGTTCATAACCAACTGACGGCCGTCAAGAAGAGCATTCACATCTTTGCTCGGTTTTGGAATCACGCCCCCAGAAAAGGGGCCGGTTGCCAACGCAATACTTTCTGCAAAGCGAGATTTTTTGCCGTGGCAACTATCACAAGACGCCGTGGCCCATTTCCCCGTGGTAACACCATGCCTTACGGCGTATGCCTCGACATCTGCTTTTATTTTTGCTTGTGCAATACCTAGACTTTCAAACCGACGAAGCAACGACTGCTCTTTTAGCTTCGTGTCAACAACAAGCTCTCGATCTTGCAAAGCCCCGTCATGATTAGCGTCGAACACCGCAACTAAACTGGGTTGATAATTCCCTTGCGCCGTAAGCCAAACGCGCTCCAGAATATCGCGAGCAATTTCTTTACCACTTTTGCCATCGACCCACTTCCAAGCTGCAACTAAATTATACGGCGCGAAGCGACTCTGACCATGACGCGTTTCCCATAAAAGAAAAGGTCGATAACCTTCGACAAACCAACTGCTTGGCGCAGATGGGTTCAGTCTCTGCACCCGACGAAATTGCATACGGGGCCCACCTTGCGGCGTCAGTACCGAGTAGTCTACTGCTTGTAAAGTCGGACTACTCAGTAAGGGCACGTGGCAACTTTGACATGCAAGACTCTTGAGATGGCGCTCCTTAGCCTGTATCCAACACACGTGGATCGCTGCTAAGATAGGCTTTTTCATGCTTTTTTAAAACGCCAATCTTGCGTGGGTTGTTGGAAGTGAAGTGACACGAAGTGCAACGCAGCAAACGCGCGGCATGCACATCCCACGGGCGATCCTGTTTTTCCTTATCTTTCAAGTTCAGAAACGAATCCGAGATATGTTGAGGAGAAAAAATCTCGCCACGCAAAAGTGAAGCAATGTAAGGCCCTGGCCACTGCGCTTCTAACAAGCCATTTCCGAGCTCAAGTGTCTGTTTTTCAGTATTGGCTACACCATGACAGTTGCCACAGGTCTGACTTGATGGAGAGCGAACAAGAACCGAAACTTTGCCCTCCTTGTCCACCTGAGCAGTCTGAAGCGCACTCATACCACCTTCAACATGACAGCCGATGCAATCTACAGCGACTTTATCTGGGGCATGCGTACTTGTTGCATTGATGAAATCCGCATCATGACAGTTTCCACAACTTTTATTTGCTGAGATTTCTTTTTGATGGGCTTGGATCGCTTTGCCTTCGGTGTCTCGCAAGATGAAAGGCGGATGCATTTCATTCTTAACCGATTCCACGGGCGGCAATAATCCTTTAGGCGTGGCGATCGAAGACTCCGGGTTTGCCAAGGTTCGGCCTGAAATAGACAAAACCAAAAGAACAACTATGTAAAAGGAAGTTTTGATCATTACTGAGCCCCGCTCTGCATTGGATCGTTACCATAACCGAGCGCCCGCCAGTCCAAGCGCCCGCGCTCACCATGGCAATCGTTGCATTGAAGTGCACGGTCCGCACCAACCACCAAATGCGACAATGGCCAAAACATTTGCGTGTCTACAAAAGCATACTGCCCGCTGTATTCTAGGCCGACTCGATCGGCACCGAGAGCAAGCGCTTTGTCCCAATCAAACTCATGCCAATAACCCCCGTCACCAGAAGTTACCGGCGGTATGATGTATTTGTATTTCGCATCGTATGGTTGTTTGCCGCGGTGCACCCTGAAAGGCCAGAGTTTAGCATCATGTTGCTTTCGCGTGCCTCTAGGCGTGTTAATGTTGGTTGGACCATGTTCTGCAATTGGATCACCTAAGAGATAACGATCGACACTTAGATCGAACCAATAGTACTCTGGAACAAGGCTTTCACCGTATTCAAACTCTCCTTTAATCTTCAGATAATGATGCACGTCTTCTTCGCGACTATCATCACCAGCTTTTGACCAATCCCAATAGGTCTTCGTAGGTAATTTGTTAGCATAGGTTGGAATATGACAAGCCTGGCAAGAAACCCGATCGGTGTGTTCATCCAAGCGCTTGTCGTGATGTGGCTTCGCTTGATGGCAATCCACACAACCAATTCCATTGTCATGGTCCACGCTAACCGAGAAAGCCTTGCCTCGAATGAGATGCCCATGCCCACCGTGACAATCGATGCAAATCATGCCGGCGCGACCCATGTGCACATCGTCTGCCGGATCCGGATAATCAAGACTAGGATCAAGGTCACCATGCTTGACACCTTTTCCTCCACCACCATAGGAATGACAGCTTCCACAATTTTCTCGTAGTGGAAATCCCACGCTTTGCGCAGAGACAAGTAAATCGACATCTTTTTCAGGCAAACCAGCGATGCCTTTTACATACCCGCCGCTTCGATCGTGGCAGACCAAACAATCGACATTTTCCTCTTTCGAGAAATCAAAGCTGGCATCCTTCCATCCATAACCTGCATGGCATTTTGTGCAACCTGCTTCGTTTCCTCGAATGCCTATACAAAAATTGTTGAGAAGGTTTCGCTTGCCAATCTCTTCGAATTTGCCAGTGCGTTTGTTTTGAGCTTTATCACTCAACCAGCGAAAGTGTGCAGTTGCCATGACTTCTTTGGCTGCTTTATTGTGGCAGTTCAAACAGGCACGCGTCACATCATGTCCCGACTTAAACGGCTTATCAAAGAACGCACTATGATCGAGATGAACCCGGTCTTTACGTTTGAATGAGGCGTTGAAACTATCTTCTGTCGCATGCTTTTTCCATGCAACAGTAACGATGAGCCCTAGAACAATAAGACCCACGAAAAAGACCCATATCTGAACAAATAATTTCATCGGACCTTCAATGATAGCGCCTTGCGTCTGCTTATCTTTTCGAAAAAGCCGCCGGACGCAACGCTTCGATTAGACCATGCATGCAACAAACACATAAAAGCTCTGCTGGTCGATGCGAAAGGAATCTAAATCCGCGAAACATCTTTGTCCACGAAATTACAAGTGACGAAGCACAGCATACAAGACGGTTACAGTCCTATATTTAACAATCACGTGGCTGTTATGCGTTAAGAAATTCGTATTGGGATTTCTCACAAACAAGACGCAACAACATTCTTATCGATGAGCCCCGGTGTTGGGGTAGACAAACACGATGCTTGCACGCAGTGATGTCGGAGGCCATACACAAACCGATCACGGAGTACCCACCTTGGGCGTTTGCCTAACAACCTCCTTGGACAATGAAATTATCAAAAGTGGTATTTTGCGGACGAGAGCTGGAAATCTTAGAGAAAACAGAGACGATAAAAATATATTCACACAGTAAAATTCTCTTGACACTGCGATAAATTACCATATGCTGTAATTGTATTGTAAGAGTGAAACCGTCTAGGGTTTGGATAAAAGGGTGTTTCTCACAAATACGGTGCCGTGGGCAGCTTGGTGATGGGTTTCTGAGCACCACGGCACGCACATCTTACGTGACTTGGAATCACCGGCTCGTGCCAATGCAAATTAACATAAAACAACAAAGATATCCTAGAATACCTTCGTTATAGTTGTAAACCCGATAGATTACCGTGGGTTTGGATATGGGTTTTTTTCGGACACGGACAATCAGCCTGTTTTGGGTATGGGCTAAAAACCGAAAAACGAAAAAACGATAATCTATCGGGTCTCACAACTTATAAACGACTACTCGAAGCAGAACTTTAGGGGAACCCGATTTATTTTTTATTTTTTTTCACCATCGCTAAAGGCGACAAATTCATGCCACCCCAAAGCCAAGCGCTAGCTTCTCTCCCCTTAACAAAAACAGCGTGCTCCCTACACACTGTTTAGGGAAATTGCTTTGTGCGCTTCGCTGCACGACAACTTTCACCTTGACGACAGACCACTTAAGTTGGCAACATAGCTACACAAATTCCTTAGCTCCGCACTTTTATCAGTTCACCTTTATTGAAAACGAATTCTAAAAGTGAAACTAAACGGACAGCAAAAAGCAAAAGTATGATGAATACGCAATTGCGAGTTGTTCAATGTTCAATTACTGGCTGATTTAAGATGCAATTACTCGTCGTTGAAGATGACATAAGCCTAAACAACTCCATTCGCCGGTTTTTGGTTAACACAATGCAAGCAGATGTTGTGCAGGCTCATAGTCTGGATGCTGCAAACGAAACCATAAAAAACCAGGCGCAGAAATTGGATCTCGTTATTACCGACATTGGCCTGGCCGACGGCACAGGGTTTGATGTCATGGATACTTTACGCACACATCAGCCTGATGCGTCAGTCGTTGTAATTACAGGACATAACTCGACCGAGGAAATCCTAATGGCTATGCGCCGTGGCGCCATTGATTTTTTGATCAAGCCCTTCGAACTAAATGATTTGGTGACAGCAATTTGGCGCTCTTCAAACGCGCACTCGAATGCGGAAGTCAAACCCAGCTATCCCAAGGCGCTTACATCAGATACGAGGGGCAACACATCGGGAAACTGGAAAAAAAGTACGCGCACCAGTTTATTGGAAACGATCCAAGCCTCCTAAAGACCTTTGATATTTTGGAGCACGTTGCCGACACCGATTGTTCCGTGCTCATCACGGGCGAGAGCGGGACAGGCAAAGAGCTCATCGCTAGGGCGCTGCGTGATGCAAGCGCTCGACGAGACAAGCCTTTTATAACGCTCAATTGCGCGGCTATTCCAGAAGCACTTCTTGAAAGTGAGCTTTTTGGTCACGCGCGAGGAGCATTTACGGGAGCGCTATATGCGCGAGCAGGCCGCTTTACCGCCGCGGACACAGGTACCTTGTTTCTCGATGAAATAGCCGAGCTCCCCATCCTATTGCAATCAAAACTATTGCGTGTTCTGCAAGACAGCGAATTACTCCCGTAGGAGAGACCAAAAGCCATCACGTCGATGTTCGCGTCATCTCCGCTACGAATCGAAACTTAGAGGACATGGTAAAACGCGGTTTGTTTCGAGAAGATTTACTTTATCGCCTAAACGTTATTCCCATCGACCTTCCCCCTCTACGTAAACGCAAAGCGGACATTCCCGAACTGGTCGCTCATTTTATCAACAAATCAAACACCCAACGTAATCGCAATGTTTCCGGAATAACAGACGAAGCTCTTGCGATCCTGCAAAGCTATGCATGGCCGGGCAACGTTCGAGAGCTTGAAAATACAATTGAACGCATGGTGGTCATGCGATCCAAAGGGCAACTCAGCACAGATGACATACCAGAACGTTTGCTTGGAATCACTCAGCAACCCGGACTGCTAAAAGATGAAAATCACATTCTTCCCGTAGAAGGAATTGACCTTTGCGAAGTACTAGCTCAAATTGAAGATACCTTTATTGATCAAGCACTGAGTCGCACAGGTGGAAATAAAACTCGCGCTGCCGAGTTGCTTCATGTCAATCGCACGACACTTGTGGCTATACTCAAAGCCAAACTCGCAAAAAAAGAAGCGAAGCAAATTGCGGCGACTGAAAAAAAATCAAGTAATTGATAAAGAAATCGAATTAAAATTATTAAGACTTTTTTCTTTTGGCCGTTCTATAGTGTTGAGCACCGGAAGATAACTGACTGTTAAAAATATGGCGAAGGAGAGCCTAAAGCGGCAAAACCTTGACATTTTTGACGTCTGATTTGTCCAAAAATCCCGTAATACCTGGCTAATTCAGCCTGGCACGATACTTGCGTCTGTATTGAAATATGCAGGTATCAACTTTTCACAATTCGATTCAAAACCACCTCTCATGTAGCGCTGACTCTGGTCACGCCAGAGAAGAGCTTATCGCCGCCGGCATGGTGATCGTCAAACGCCTTTGCCGCAGTTTTCAAAGGCGCTTGCCAGCCGGTATTGAGTCCGACGACCTTACGAGCGCTGGCGTAGAAGGGCTACTCAAGGCCATTGATAGCCATGATCCAGCACTAGGGCGTTTCGAAGATTATGCCACCATTCGCATTCGGGGAGCGATTCAAGACGAGCTTAGAAAATTCGACTGCATGACTCGATACGGACGAAAGCGCTGTAGTGATTTCTCAAAAACGATTCAGCAGCTAGAAAACCAGCTTGGCCGGACAGCGAACGAAGCGGAGATCGCAAATGAACTTGGTGTTGATATTGATAGTTATTACGCCATGCTCCAGCAATTTTCTCAAACACGTCGCTTTATGTGGTCTGGAGGCAAGGATCCCGACCAACTTGATAGCGGTCTGGACGATCCCCACACCAAGGTCAGCACTGACGAGCTTATGGATCAAGTGGCTCAAGCTGCGGAAAAACTATCAAAACGTTCGCAAACCGTTCTTAAACTCTACTATCAAGACGGTTGCACGCAGGCTGAAATTGGCAAAATGCTTGGAGTAAGCGAAAGCCGTATCTGCCAGATCCTAAGCGACAGCTTTTCTCGTTTACGCACAAAACTAGAAAACCATCAGTTGAATGCCGCCTAGTGTGAGTGGCTTTACAACTCTGGGATTCGCGGACAAAGCACCTGCTCTGGAGGACAAGCAAGTTTTAAATCGCGAGGCTTAAAAAGTGCGACCTGTTGACCAGTAATCGATGACAGGATGTTTGGCCCTTTGAACAAATCAAGGTCGAGATACCTTTGAAGCCATCCTTCTGCAAAAGCTTTTTTGTCCTCTGCATTTTGGTCCACCACCACTTGAATACCGGCCCATGGAATTCGGGCATGCACTGCCATCAACAATCGAGAGTTGTAGATTTCATCCCAGTTGACGTCCACCGTCGCTTCCCAATTGAGTTCTAAATACTCCCCATTTAGAGCAAGAATAATAAGTTCATTGTTTACCGAAGGATACCGACGCGAGACATGCAATCCAATTTCCAAAGAGGGATCATCAACCTGCGAAAGGAGGGTTGCGCCACCAACGATTTGCCGAGGCAGCGCCAACGGAACGTTATGAGCATAGGCATGCGGCTCCCAAAGTCCACCCCGAAACTGCTCCGGCTTACAGAATAGGTCGATGGACCAACTTAGCCGGTGTGCGTGGTCATCGGAAATGACTCCGCGAATGCTAGAGCGTTCAACATCAATTTCAAAAGTCTTTTGGTGGATAACGAGAGTATTTAGATCGAGCACGAGTGGTTACTTCGGGGAAAAAGAAGATCTTAGGCTCCGATAGAAGCAATACTCGTGCCAAGCTGCCAAAAAGAAGGAATGCTAAATAAAAACAATAACTTAATGTCTTCGTCTCAGCACAGCACTAAGGAAAAAATTCCTTAATCAGGAAATTTTTCTCTCTTTTCATCGGGAAAAGGAATTTTTTCCTGCTCGAACACTATATGGATCTAACTTAGGATCCCACAGAAAAAGCGACGATGATACATTTGTATTTGAGGAGCTTTTTCGAGGAGGCAAGCCGCTCCAGAAGCCGTGCGGGAAACCGCCCTAATCATAGGCGATAATTTGATCAATCATAAGAGAACTAGAGCCCCAAACGCTTCCTTAGTTTGGCCAAACGCGAACTTTCCATATCCAAGAGCTCAGCGGCTTTTTTGACGGTGCCTCCAGACGAATCAAGTGCACCCTTAACGAGATTGCGAGACAAGTGCTGCATGGCCTGATCGTAAGAAAGGCCGCTAGGAACAACGAGTCCTGGTGATGAAACAGACGGTACTGGGGACATAGCTAAATACGAACCGGAAGAGTTTCCCACGATTTGGGCTGAAAGTGAGTTGACGGAGATTTCGTGCCCATGCGGTGTCAGCACCACCAATCGTTCGACTTCATTGGCTAGCTCACGCACATTGCCTGGCCAGCTGTAGCGTTCAAGCGCAGACATCACTTCGGGAGAAAAGCCTTTTATTTGTTTTCCATAAAACAAACAGCTCTTCTGCAAAAAATGTTGCGCCAAAACAGGAACATCACCATGTCGTTCAGAAAGTTTGGGCAAACGAAGCGCGATCACCATGAGCCTAAAATACAAGTCTTCCCTGAAACGACCCTTTTTTACTTCGTGGCGAAGATCTTTGTGGGTGGCTGAAATAATTCGAACATTCACTTGCACGGGATGCTCACTGCCCACAGGAACAGCCTCTCCGTTTTGAAGGACCCGCAACAACGCGCCTTGCGCTGTGGGACTTAGTTCGGCGACTTCATCTAAAAAAAGCGTACCGCCGTGCGATTGTTGAAAGACGCCAGGCCGATCCTGATCTGCACCAGTAAAGGCGCCCTTCTTATAACCAAACAAAGTGCTTTGCATGAGCGAATCTGTGATACCGGCACAATTCTGGATCACGAAAGGAGCATTGGTGCGCGGGCCACCATAATGCAAGGCCTGAGCCACAAGCTCCTTACCCGTACCCGTTTCGCCCAGTAGATGCACCGTGGCTTCGGAATGCACAACCTGTTCGAGTTGCTGAAGCATCGCCTGCAGAGCCCGGCTCTTGCCGATAATCCGGTCAAAGGTATGACCTGAAACAAGGCGGTTTCTCAAATAACTATTTTCTTGAGCGAGAACAATATTGGATTCTTGGAGCTCTTGAGCGACGCGCTCCTGCTCCATTGCCTTTAGATAGGTCTCAGTGCCTTTAGAGACAATCTGTCTTAAGGTTTCGACGTTGAACGGCTTTTGCAGAAAATGGCTAATGTGACAACGATTGACGAAATCAGCCAAATCATCAAAACGCGTTTGCGCAGATAGCACGATGCGAACCGTATGTGCTTCAGGAAAACGCTGCCTAAACTCATCTAAAAGTTCGATGCCGGTCATGATCGGCATGCTTTGGTCCGTAATCAATATGGCAGGTTCCGTCTGTTGCATCTGATGCAATGCCTGTTCTCCAGACGTACAGGTCACGACATTGTATTGATTGCCTAGCACACGCTTGTAGCCTCGCAGCGTAGCTGGATCGTCATCCACTACCATTATAGTAAAGCGAAAGTCGTCATACAGCTGCTTGAGTTGCTTCAGGCCAAAGCTGTCATGCTCCAAACACCGCAGTTGCAAAAAGAGCTCCGCTGCGGCATCCGAACTGCTTTTGCGCAAGACCCAACGAAGCTCGACTCGGAGTTCTATTCGAGGGCTACTCTCCTCTGCGGGTTCAATCCAAAGCGTGCATTGCGTGCCGGCTTGCAGCGGCTGGGGAGCAAGTTCACTTTCCTTGAAACTTACAAAACAGGCCTCTGGAGTAAAACGCCTACATATGCCAGCCGCTGTGTGTCCTTTATATCGAAGGCGAACTGGAAACTTCACATAACGGTATGGTGCATGGGGATTGGCCACGGCTTGAAAGGAACTGGGCTTCTCTACTAATGCTCTGGGCATGGCTACCTTTATAGGCTCAGCGTACATTCCATTTCAAAGAATCTGCACCGCAAAAGCCACACGGTAAACAAAGCTCGTTCGCAAGACTCTCCTGCAACTATCGCAAAAGCTCGTTGTCCGACGAAGGATCCTATTTCTCTACAATTACCACACTAATATACACTAAAAGTGCAACTTTTTACTTTCATTTAATTAAAAAATGGTAAATACTAGTTAATGGGTATGGGTTTGACTGGTCTACATAAAGATCCAGTTACGGATGGTGTAACTTCAAGTTCCGAGGAACTAAATCCTCGCGAACTTATTGCGACGTTTCTCCGCTTCCGTTGGCTGGTTATTGGATTAACCATTGCTTCGCTTGGCGCGACAGCCTTGTGGACTTTCCGTCAACCTAAAATCTACACCACAAGCTGCACGATTGAGTACAACCCTAATCCACCGAGGCCTTTGGGTGATGAAGTTCAAGACGTTGCCGATTCGTTGCACTCGTATTGGATGACAAAAGAATTCTTTCACACGCAAAACAAAGTGATTGGCAGCCGGGTTGTCGCTGAGAATGCGGCAGCCACCCTCGGCCTACACCACAACGCTGAGTTCATGGGCATTTCCAAAGAAGAGCGAAAACATTGGCAAGGATCAACGGTACAACGAGCCGCGCTAATTTTGCAGCAAAAGATAAGCATCGCTCAACCCGATGAAGAAGCTCATCTTGTATACATCACGGCTACCGACACAAACCCTGAAATGGCTGCCAGACTAGCCAACGCAGTTGCCGAAGCTTATATTCAAAAGACAAAAGATGATCGTGTTGAAACCACCGTTGATGCGCTAAACTGGTTAGGAAATCAGCTTGATGACTTAAAGCACCAACTTGATGAGTCTGAAACAACTATTCAAGAGTTTAAAAAATCCAACGGTATCTTGGCCGTATCACTGCAAGACCGTCAGCAGCTTATTTCTTCGTCAACAAACCAATACAACAACGCGCTTGCCGAGGCTCGGACCTCACGCATTCAACTCAATGCTCGTTTACAGCAATTCAAGAAATTTGATCTTGAGCGCCCCTTTTCTATTCACGCAAGCTTCTTCAAAGACAGCGCGTCTATCGAACATTTGCGTAAGCAATATCACTCAACACAGGCCGAAAAGGAGGCCTTATCAACGCGTTACAGCAGCAACCATCCGCTTATCAAAGACGTCGAAGCCCGTTTGCAATCCATTACGATGGAAATGCGTGCTGAGATTCAAAGCATTCTGCAAGGGCTCGAGGCTGAACTAAAACAAGCACAGAGCACTGAAGCTGGCATTCAAGAAGCCATGAGCGAAAAAAGCCAAGAGGGCCTTCACCTAAACGAGCATGAAGCTCAGTACCAACGCTTGGTAAGAGATCGCGAAAACAAACTGCGCCTTTACAATCATTTGCTTGAGCGCAGCACGGAAACCAACTTAACTCGGCTTTTGAAAGTGACGCATGCACGCATCGTCGATTTGGCACTTGTGCCTTATCGACCCACATCACCCAGTGTGCGAAATAACTTGGTTCAAGGCACTCTGTTTGGCTTTGTCTTGGCACTTTGTCTTGCGTTTGTCCTGTCACGCTTCGATAGGCGCATCAACACCATACAAGACGCTCAGAGCCTTGGTTTGACCATCATGGGCATCTTGCCTGCTGTTGAACATCTGAACGAATTCAGCAACGTAAAGCTCCTGCGTGCCAAATCAGGCAAGGATCTAGCCGCACTTGCAGAACTGACAATGTTCAACCAGCCCATGTCTTCTTTTTCAGAATGCGCACGCACGGTTCGTACGAACTTGACCTTCATGTCTCCGGATCAACCTCTTCGAAGCATGGTCATAACTAGCGCTGATCAAAGCGAAGGCAAGACCTTGGTGTCACTGACCATGGCAATTTCTTTTGCTCAAAATGGCCATCGCGTATTGGTGGTGGACACTGACTTTAGAAAACCACGTATCCATAGAATCTTTGGAGCAGAGAATACCGAAGGCGCAACAACCGTCCTAAGTCATCAGAAAGACGTTGAAGACGTCGTTCTCTCGACACCGATCGAAAACCTCTTCGTTTTGCCAAGCGGTCCTATTCCCCCAAATCCGGCGGAACTATTGCATAGTAAACGGTTCAAAGCACTCAAAGAGCAGCTCAGCACATCATACGACTACGTTATCTTTGACAGTCCTCCCTTAGGAGCAGTCGCCGATGCGGCTATTATTGGTAACCTAACGGACGGTGCTGTTGTTGTTACGCGTGCGCACGAGACGACAAAAGATGCACTGGAAGCGACTCTAAGCCAACTCTCAGACGCGCATTGTGCTTCCATTGTTGGCATCATTAACGGTGTTGATCTCAAACAGCGCTGGTACCGCTACACAAAAACCGACTACCGCTACTACCGCGAACAATACCAACAAAAAGACAACGACCGTATCTCACTGACAGCTTAGACATGATGGGCCAGCAAGCGGTTAATCGGCGACAATCCTCAATAGTGCAATAGCGGTTCACGAACAGTGACGGAGGACACTACTCCAAACCAGAACCAGATCCCGTGCGCCTTTCGCCTGGAACATACCAAGAGCGCTTCGTAAGACACTCTCAAAAACGCCGGGGCAGCTTTCTTGGCTTTTATAGAAAGTTATCCAGGTCGAGTTCACCGGCAATTTGCATTGCGCTATCAAAGATCTGTGCTTTTTCTTCTGGGGTAGCCTGTCCGGACAGCAAAGCCCATATCAATGCGACTGCTGCTGTCCCGCCAACCGTAAGTTTGACTCCTAACGATAAGCCGGCAATGGCAGCGCTAACCGCTGGAGCAAGAACAACGAGAGCAATGCCTGCTACCAGTCCTCCCACCGCCCCAACGACACTCACAACTTTTGCACCATCCGCAAGCAAGGCCCAGATCACTTCGGTTTTCTGCCAGCCCGTGTATTCAACAATAGCAGGGTTTCCTTCTTCATCGACGGTGCGCACGGCCAAAGGCTCTCCATTGTTGAGCAGTTGCCATGCTGTTGCCACATCGAGCTCTGTGGTTTCAATGTTCAGAGTCTCTTCGGGTACTGACGCAAATTGGCCGAGTTCTTCGACAGCCGGTAAATCATCAAAGCCTCCTTCCTCGCCGTCATCACCGCCGGTATTTTTAACTCGTTCCTTAATATCTTCTGGGCTTAGTTCGCCGGTGCCTACGGATACAGTTTTAGGTTGGGGTTGCTCAGGCTCTAAAGACGGCATGTAGGCTTGAACCAGGTTGCTATTGCAGGGGCCACCACACTGAAAACTAAAAGAATCACCGGCCCGCGACCAGGAAGAGGCGAACACCGAAGCACCGCCACACATTTCGAAATTTGCCCCGGTATCCTTCAAGCCGGTGATAAACATATTAAACGCTTCAGCGATTTGTCCAACCACACCCAGTTCATCCCTACATTGCTGAACAGCAACTTCGTGGTTTCGGCTACCTTCTTCAAAACCAGCGCAGCGTCTAATCACTTGATCACAAATCTGTGTTAGGTTGCCTGCCGTACTGCGCAGCACTTCGTAAAAGGGCTCAAGTTGATTTTCATTGTCGCTTTGCAAATTTGCATCGCCTTGAACCGCGCATGAGCAAAGCAAAACCCCAATAACTGACAATGTAAGTGCATGTTTCAAACTCATTGCTATAGCCTCCGCATCTCTGCCATGCAGTTTCTATGCCAACTACTTTGGCTCTGATCTCACCAAAGTTATCTAAAAAACGGGAGCGATAGGAAGACATTGCCGTACAACTAAATAATCAAATGGCAGCTGCAATGAGAGCCGTGTGGATAGAGAAAATGGATAAACCCGGCCAAGCCCAGCTGATTCTGGATCGCCATCGCGAGCCAGTTTTTCCGTGAGTGTGGTCGCTTGAGCCCAGAGCCTCAGACCCAAGGACCCAAGCGGAACGATCCCAATGTCGTTGAAACGAAGGAAGCATAAAGAAGATTTCAACTTTGTGTCTGGGCCCTTTTCAAGGATACAGAGGCAGCATCCCCCGAGACCCCAGCGGTCTGAAATGGTGTTTTCACCAACGAGGATGCCTAGGAATGAGAACCGAGGCCTTATCGCTTTCGGCGACGGAAAAGGACTAGCACGATCAGCGATAGCCAAGTCCATCCTTGCGAGGATGAGGAGCTCACGGAACATGAACCTTGGCTCAAGAGCCCAAACAGACCAGAGTCTTTAGCTTGCCCGCTATTTTGACTTGAAGCATCCGCATTGGAAGCTTCGGCTGTCGTATCGCTTGCGCCAGCAATGCTTAGTGACTCCCTGACAGGCAAGTTTAGCGCTGGATCACCAAACAAGGTGTACAGGGGCAACATCTCTTTAGCTAGTTCATCGCTCTGTGCGCCAATATGGAGCTGTGAGAATATCGTGCCGAGACGTTGTGCGTCGCTGCTGCTAGACCAGAAGCTGTTTGCAAAGCTCATGGCCAAATCAGTTGCGGAAGCGGACATGCTAAGCCCTGTAGGAGCCCATACCGCAATCGCGCCGCCTTGCTCTGCGCTTACAAGCGCTTCAGCCAAAGAAGTCGCATTGGGACTTTCGTAACGGCCCACAGCGCAGGTCATCGCCGTTACAATCGGCAAGCGGCTGTTGGAAAGCGTTGACACATCGTCTCTTAGTAGAAGACCAACGCCATCAAAACGGTCCATGCCTCCGTGGCCGAAGTAGTTGACCCAAAGAGTTCCTTCGCTAAGTGCAGTGAAGAAATCGACACGAGCATCCTCTAGGCCAAGGGCGTTGACATCAATGCTCTTTGTTGCGAGTGAATCTCCCACAAGACCTTCGAGCTTAGCGCTGTCCTTAGAAAAATCGCCGATTCTGTTGCTACCTGTAAGTAAGGTCGCATCATAGCTAAAGGCTTCATTGCGTGTTGATTCCCATGCAATAATCCGCGCTACCATGCGCTCGGCTGCTTCGAGATTGGTTGCTGGCAGACGACCAATGGAAAGATCGGGCACTAAGTCGTTGCCCGTGATATCCGCAAACCACACATCCGATGCGTACAAACCAAAACGAGTCTGTATCATTTTGGGTGCAATGGCTCCCGGACCTTGCCCGCCAAAGAAACGGTAGTCGTAGCTACCATCACCAAGGAGCAACACGTACTTGGGCTGCAGGTAGGAAAGCAGCTCTTTAATGGCCTGCGGTTTTGGCAAAGCAAAACCATAAGCCAGATAGACGTCTTCGACCAACACCACAGCTGAACGTAAACCGTCCGCGTTGCGGTAGGCAGCTAAACGTTGTGCGGCTGAATACATACTGCGGTTTGTCAGGATCAAGTAATCAACATCCTTTGCAAGATTGCTCATCACTTTCTTTGAAAGAGATTCCCACTTACTTGATTCAAGCAGACCTTCAACACTACTTAGTGCATAACGGTGTCCTGCAACAAACTCGGCTGTGATTTGGCTGAGTTCATCGGAGATCGGCCGTTCATCGACCTGCAACAACACACCGTCGCTTAGATCGATGGCGATAGCGCCCTCTCCCTCTATTTGAACTGAAAAGACACCACTGTCCTCGGCTTCAAACTCCGCGGAACTAGCCAATGCATCAAGCAAAGAAGAATACCGCAAACTGATTTTATCAAGATAGAATCCGCCGGAGAGCGTTGAGCTTGCCTTTGCAACCAAACGGAGCTGGTTACTCCCGCGCTTCAAGCGTGTCGATGGCACGGCTAGGTCATAGTGCTGAGCCCCGAGCCTGCTAAGACTTAGCGTTCCGCTCTTGACACCATTGATCCAAAGCTCGACATCTTGACTAAGTTCACTATCAATCGCCCACGCTCCGAAAAGATCAATACCAACCACTACTTCTTGTCCAAGTGGAGCCTGAGGCAGCACAACATTGGTCTGAAAACTTTTGTAACCACTCAGGTTTGCACTCATGGCTTGCCAGAACCAATAGTCTGTCTCTGGATCGGGCGACACGGCCGTGGCAGCAAACTTGTTTTGCTCGAGCACAATCGTTTGCCGGCCCTGAATAAGACCTTGGCTAGCGCCGCTCTGCGTCTCTTGTACCGACAGCTCTTGGCCATCTGCAAGCGTCAAGCGTAGTATGGTCTTGGTGCTATAAATGCTTTGAGTATCTTTCACGTAGCCAAGCACAACATTTGTTTCAGCATCAAAGCGCCAAGATACTTCACCTCTCTCTGATGCGATCGAAAGTTGGCCTTGGCCAAGTCGTGCACGCAGCTCCGAGTCTTGTAGTGCAAAGGATGCCGCGATGTCGGACAAATTCAACGAAAAGATGCCGCCGCGCTCAAGCGTTGCAAACACCGCAAGAGGCGTTTCATTATTCCTTAGTGCTTGATGGACAAAAGCTGCCGGAGCTGGACTGTGCTCAGGCCTGCTAAGTGCTTGCTCATTAAAGCTCCAGGCCTCGGGTGCATTTGCTCCGTTGAGTTGACTCTCTGCAACCAGAAGCTGAGCGCCGGTGATGTCAAGCTCGTAGACACGGAAGTGCTGCGAGGAACGAGCAAAAGCCTGCGGCACCTTCACACGGTACATCGTGTTTGTCATATCGAGCAGTGATGAAGGGATGAGTTCGTCGCTAAGCAACTCCCACTCGCCGCTACGTTGGTTTAAAACCATGGGCCAGTAGCCAAGGCTGCCTTCTTCCGAAATGCTACGCCATTGCAAGTAAAGCTGACGGTCTTGCCAGCCAAGCTCAATAGCGTCCACTACCGCGTGGGTAGCAATAGAGCACACACTTGGATTGGCCGCGGTGCATTCATAACCTGCTTCGACTGCACAGCTCGCATCGCAACCGTCTCCCGGTGTCTGGTTACCATCATCGCATTGCTCAGAAGGATAACCAATGACGCCATTGCCGCACAGTGGAGGACCTTCGCATAAGTACTGAGCCGTATTCGTGCATACTTCATCGGTCCAGGTTCCCACTGCGCCACTTTGCATGCGTGCACAATCGGAGTTGCCCGCGTTATCCGGCTGACCACTGGCCCAATCGATTTCGCTGGACGTTCCGTTGGCCCACACAAAGGTTCCTTCAGTGTTGGTGTCAAAAAAACCAATCCAAAAAGCGCTTGCGCTTAGCCCATCGACATAGGTGTTTTCGGTGCTGTTATTGATCGTGACTAAGCTCCAGTCATCACCAAGTGATCCGCAGGCTCCAAGAGCATTTCCCCAGTTTGCCGCTACCGGACAGTAAAAATACTCGGTATCCACGACACCGCCAGCAATGTTGGAATGCCAAGTTCCGCCTGTACACAAGAAGCTGCATACGGAGGGCTCTGCTACACAACTCCAGCCCGATTCGATTGTACAGGTTGAAGAACAACCATCGGAGTTGCTGGTATTGCCATCGTCACACTCTTCAACACCCTCAATAACACTATCGCCACACACCGGCGGCGTTTCAACCGTGCAGGTAGACGAGCAACCATCTCCATCGGCAGTATTGCCGTCATCGCACTCTTCAACGCTGGGTGCACGGATGCCATCACCACAGCTAGCCGGCCCTTCGCACAACGATGGAAGGTTGGCGGTGCATGCAATATCGTCCCACTGGTAGGGTGTACCATTCCAATACGAACCGCAGTCTTGGCCGCCATTATCGTTTGGCTCGCCACTACCCCAGTTTTGATAGCTCGCACTAAACACCAACGTACCATCATGAAAACGCCAGTCGCCTTCGCCTGTTGAACTAAAAACACCTGCTTGGTCGGTCATGCCCAGCCATACCGACGAATTGGTTGGATTTTGCAGGTAGAGATTATAGAGAAGACTGTTTTCGTTGACGTTGTCAACCAGCGCTAGGTTCCAACCTGTGCCTAGGGCTTGGCATGCTGCTTGCGCTGCCGAAAAGTTTTGAGTGGTGGGACAGTAGATATATTCCGAGCTACCATAGCCCGAGGTAATCTGATTGACGCAGCCACCTGTGCACGAAGAGGGCTCTCCTGTGCAGGTAAAGCCAAACTCTGCTTTGCAGCTTGAATCACAGCCATCACCATCGGTGGTATTACCGTCATCACACTCTTCGGTAGCGCCTACTGCGCCGTTGCCGCAAACAGGAGCGCCTTCGCACACAAAACGTCGGTTGCCGGTACAGCTTCTGGCATACCATTGTGAATCCGTATTTATGTAAGCGCAGTCACGATTCGAGTTGCTGGTGCTTGGCTCCCCACTGGCCCAGTTTTCATACAAACCGCCTACAGAACTTCCTCCGCTACCGCCTTGCCAAAACTGCACATCGTCCGTCCAGCGCCACTCGCCTTCAACGTTGGAGTCATCTCCACCAATCCAGGTCGTGCCGCCAATCATGCCGTCGATGTGGGTGTTTTCACTGGAGTCATCGATGCGCGCCAAGCGCCAAGGGTTACTGTCCGAACCGGTAATTAATTGACAGTTCGTATCGGCGGCACTCCAAGTCGTTGTACCAGTGCAGTACATATATTCTTTGCTACCGTACGCACTGTACGTTGCTGTTCCGGAGCACTGTGCAGCTGCTGGTGCAGGATTAAGCAGACCAGCTGACAGCATCAAAACGCTCATACCCAAAAAAAGCGTGTTGAAAATAAAACGAAAACTTAACTTACTTACTGCTTGCGAACTCGATGTTGTAAATGTACCCATAATAAAAACCCAATATCCAAACCCACTTTAAACTTACCACTGTTACATTCAGAATGCAACTTTACAGTGCTCTGGAAATTGAATTTTATAATTTTTTGTAGGAGCACAGCTCCAAAGGTACGTTCGGCAACTACCCCCTTTGCGTGAAATCACCGCTCGATCCTCTAAATCACGACCTTGCGGCCAGAACCTAAAGAAACGCTGGAAGAAAGCAGGTAGCTGAGCAGATACAAAAAGCTGCTGTGTACAAAATGACACAAGAGGCAGGCTGTGTGGGTACTAACGGCACCATTATCCTATAAAAAACTACAGCAAATTCAACAAAGTCAGATATGGCACGCTTTTAGCTATACCTATGTTCATCAGGAGTATGATCATGATGAAACAACTTAACACCACAAGCCGATGGCGCTGGACACTGGTCTCCATCTGGCTTTTGACGAGTGCCTAAAATCAATCGAACAAAACAGAACTACGGTTCAACGTCACGTTCACAACCCACGGACCATGCTGGACCACACGCAGCAGCGTCGTAAGGCCAAACACGGTAACTCAACCATTTTTCCTGGCCATTCACCAACAGACAAACTTGGCTCAAGTCACAAGGCTCTGGCAGCGCCGTAATGCCGCCTGCAAAGAAGGCGCCGCGCCACTGTCCAAGCTTCCCTGTGCAACTGTCGTTGTTGAGCGTGCTTGCTTGAGCAAGCTTGTGTGGATTGTTCCAAGGCTGATATGGCGGAATGCTCCATGGCGAGGGATCGCCTGATGGTGCGCCAGTGCCTTGATCTGCATTTGAATCGTTATTGTCCCCGCTATCGGTTGCACTGTCATCGTCGGTTGTATTCGCGGTATCGCTAGTGTCTGTGCTATCGGCATCGTCACTATCCGAGCTATCTGCACCATCAAGCGAACTACTATTTGAAGAACTGTAGATGTACGATACATCACTAATTCGAAGAACCACCTTACGGTTACTTGGCTTACATGCCTCAGCAAGAACGCCACGGACAGGAAAAGCATCCATCACGATTTTAGGCGAAAAACTAGCTGTGAATGCACTGGCATCACTTTCGTCGGTCTCAACAGTCAGATCCACCGTAAGCTGTGCTTGCACAGGTGTTACGGTCACTTGAGGACAAGGCGTAGTTTGGCTGTTGGCGTTCGAAAGCGACCACAGTCCTGACGGTGCATGGTTTGTAGATACAGTCACACTCTGGGCATCTGATGCGCTTTTTCCGGCTTCGAATTTAAATTCGATGCTGTTTGGCGTAAGCTCAGCCCAATCAATCTTTAGTGTCCATGTACGAACTAGACGATCGTCACGGGAATCAACACTATCACCAAGGGTGACTTTTAGAGGCGTGCTATTTCCGGCTTGCCACATACCGTCGCTGTACACTTCAAGCTCATTGCTCTGCATGTTCTGCACTAGGATCTGAAGTGCCGGGTAAGTCCACGATTTTGAAGCGTTGCTAAAGGCTTGCACTTTGCCGGTAAGCGGCGGAAGTGTTGTTTCACTCGCCTCATCGGAGCAACCCATGCCTGCTACCATCACGACCGACAAAACCAGTGCAAAAGAGACCCAAAAACAATGTTGCTTCATGGCCCTGTTTTAGCGCAACTTTACAAAAAAGCACATCGATCGATGTAATCGGCCTAACCATCGAATAACAAAAAGAAATATATGCCAACACCACCTTTTAAACTGAAATTTCCTCAAACTATAGGGCTTCAAAGTCTTCCAGAACCAAGCAGGGGCAAAGCGTTCCTAAGCTTGAAACGCTTGCATCTTCAAAATCACTATGCGGATGGAACGTTGAGCGAGCCCTATACCTATGACTCTGTAGTGCGAGAGAACTTGGATGCCGTCGCCATCGTCCTTCACAGTAAAAATCGACAAGGACAACCTACCTTGTGTCTACGCTCTTCGCTTAGACCGCCACTCTTGACGCGAAAGAATGCCCGACTTTGCTACCCGCAAGATAGCGATGCACACACGAGTTTATGGGAAATTCCAGCAGGCCTTATCGAGGCCGATGAGCGAGGCCTTGACGGTTTGCGCCATTGCGCCGCCCGGGAATGCCTAGAAGAGGTCGGGCTTAGGCTTGCCGCAGAAGACTTTGAGTTGTTGGGCAACTCCTCTTACCTTTCACCTGGTGTTATCGCCGAGAAAGTCTTCTGGCTTCACGCCTTTGTTGAAGGCTGCCCGATCGGCAATCCCGAAGGCGATGGATCGCCGGTTGAGCAACATGCGCAAATATGTTGGGTCACATTCGCCGAAGCTAAAAAAGCACTCGCCCAAGGTGTTCTTTGCGACGTAAAAAGCGAAATTGCGCTGCATCGTATCGAAGCATGGCTATCGCGTTAATGGTTATCTTTGGATTTCCGTTTACGGCGCCTGCGCAACCACACGAACGCCCCCAGTAAAACAAAGGGCACACAAGCGATACAGACATAGAGAATCGGAAAGAGATATTCTCTGAATTTTCCAAAGCTAAGTGGTGGCTCACGTGGAGTCTCGATATGAAGCTCTGGCCCCTTCTCTTTTATTTGGCTGTGATATGGGTTGTCGTTAATTCCGCCGTCCAGACTGGAAAGGGGTTCGTTCGCGGATTGGCTCGACGGTGCGATCACGCCGATGTGATTCATCACTTCACGTTCAACACCACGTACAAAGGCTTCTTCTTTTCCGGCTTCATCCGTTCGTACTTTATAGACTTTGCGTGTCTTGCTTTCAGCGCCAAAACCAAGCCGTGCAATCCAGCGCCCTCCACTTGGCGAGTTGACCACTCCACCCTGCTCCGCCACGTACATCGTACTTGAGCCACCACCATCAAGGTTGATGGCTGAGTCGGCACCAAAGCCGATAAAAAGCCTGGCTAGCTCATAAAGATTAATGCCGCGGCTGTGACTCTGCCGACCCGAAACCACTATCAAGATGACTTCGTCACCACCTTTGGCAACGCCGACCGCTGTGCGTGGGTGCCGATAGCGCGAATAGTCACAAGCCTTGAGCGCTTCTTCATCGATTTTACCGTGGCGGACTAACTGCGGCCAGCCCGATACAGCTTCGCTCACCGCTGGCTCTTCTTCTTTAGAAAACACCTCGGAAGGTCGACTTGTAAAGGCTTTGCCATCCGGGGAAATCGCAAAAAAACCAATTTCATCATCGTCTTCGCCAACTGGCCAGCGCTTTCCAAAACCGGCCGACACGCCCCAAGCACGCATCATCTTGCCCCAAAAACCGCCATTGGTAGCTGCCGCGAGATGATTCTCTTCAGCAAACTCTTTGACGGTGCGCCAACGCTGATCATAGGGCGTCGTCACAACACGCACACCCGGATAACGAAGATTTACAAATAGAACGTGAATGTGCGCAGGCAGATCGGTTTGTGCGCCGCAAGTAACGCAGCCCTGGATTCGGCTCAAACCATTCTTCTTCGACTATGTTCGATACACGCTCGTCTGCCTGTACGACAGAGCAGTAACTCCAAAGGCAAAAAGCGTATAAAAAAGCAAGATTGATTCTACGCATAGACTGGCGCGCATGCTGCCACGCCCTGAGCCTAAACAAAAGCCAGCAATACACGGTGCTTTTTTAGAGGTTTTTAGCCCGCTTAGCTATGTACAATCGTTTGTGCCTTTGCAAACACCCGGAGTGTTGTTTTTCCGATAGATACACTCGCCTTGCAGGGTGTCATGCACATCGCCGTGGTTTTGTGACTAGGCCTGGCTAAAGTGCCATGAGTTGATTCCCATACACGAAAAAGAAGAATTCACAGCACCGGGACTGATCACACACGGATCCGAGCCGCCTTCGCAAATCCAATCTTTTTGAAAAGCATCCGTACCGGCACCGCAGCCACAGTCACCAAGATTCGATCCACCATCGCCATAACAAGCTTTGTCCGCACCGTATAAAGCACGCGTATCACCCGTACAGATGATTGAAGTCGAGTTTGTAGCTGCTCCGCCGCAAGGTACGCCCGCACAATTCACATTTTTGGGGTCACTTTCCTAGCGATTTTGGCCCGCAAAAACAGGCCTAAACTCACTCAGTTTGGAAACTTCTTATGGACCGGAATTTTCCAAACTGGGTGAGTTTAGGCCCTTTTAAAGGGCTTGAAAAATGGGGGAAAGTGACCCCGTCTGGGGGAGCCTGTCGGGTAGGGTTGCGGCGGGGGGGTTTACGGGGCAAAAGGGCCTTATGCAGAGGGCTTTTGCTTCGATTTTAGTGCTTTTTTCGCTCGTGATCGGGCCTGCGGCTTGCAAGCGCGATAAGCCAAAATTGGCAGAAAAACACCATAAAACAAGACAGAAACGTCATGAAACCACCGAAAAAAATGACACTCCTGTCAAGTCGAGCTTTTTCGCTGTCGATGAAATTCCTTTGCGCGAGGCTTTGGCTTCCGGGGCTATTAAGGAAGTCAAACGCGGACGTGGGGGTCGAAGTCTCGCCTTTAAAATCACCTTAGCAGACGGCACTGAAGGCTACTTCAAGCCCGAGCAAAGTTTTTCGGCGGCGCACTGGTATGCAGAAGTGGCGGCTTATTATCTTGATCGAGAGCTTGGTTTGGGTCGGGTCCCGCCGGTGATCGGTCGCCAAATCGCTTGGTCCCTACTGAAGCGTGCTGCAGGAAGCGATGAGCGCCTTGACGAGCTCACGATTGGCGAAGACGGTTATCTCAAGGGCGCTTTTGTATGGTGGATTCCTGAAAAACTCACTCCGCTCGAACTTGGTTTTGGTTGGGAGCGCTGGATACGCATTGATCCTTGGTCCCCGAAACGTGTTTCACCCATGCGCAGGCCTGCTGTGTATCGCGAAGCCATCGAGTTAGAACGTGACGGCCAAGATCCTTTTGAAGATCTCGATATCAAGATTGCAAAGGATCCAAACTTTCGCGAACGTCCCAAAGAACTCTCGGACTTGATTGTGTTTGATTATCTGATTCGCAACGTTGATCGGTGGGGCGGAGACAATACCAACGTGCGAACCTTAGGCAAGGGCGGCCCATTGCTTTTCTTTGACAACGGGGCTGGCTTTCCGCGCTATGCACATCAAGGCGGTATTATGGAAACCCGCCTCCATACTGTGCAGCGCTTTCGCAGAGAAACAATTGATGCCTTAAAAAAATTCGATATAGAGTCCTTCAAGAAAAGACTTCACCAAGACCCACTCAAACCTGTGCTTACTGACTATGACCTTGAAGGCCTTGAGATTCGTCGCAAGGCGATTTTAGAGTACGTCAGTGAACTAGAAGAAAAATTTGGACAAGAGATTTACACATGGCCATAGACACAACGCTCTTTAGTGAAATCGCTCGAGACTATCGCCGCGCTGCTGAATGGGAAGAACATAAAGCTGTTTGGCTCGGCTGGCCTTGGAATGAAAACGAGTGGGGAAGATACTTAGCCGGAGCCCAACGTGAACTGATTCGCTTTTGTGAAGCGATCACCCATCGCGATCCGAGTACGCACAAGGCGCGCGGCGAAAAGATCATCATGCTCGTGCACGACGAAAGCTCGCTTACGCAAGCCAAAGCCGCGCTGCAGCACCTCAAAGACAACATTCAGTTTGAGATTTTTCCGATTGGCGATATCTGGCTGCGTGATACAAGCGCGTTGTTTTTAGATCACCGAAACAATGCCAATAAACAACTCGCGGCCTGCTTTTCCTTTAATGGTTGGGGCAGCAAGTACATCATCGGACAAGATACCGCTGTTGCCCAACACATCTCATCACTCAGCGGCCTTGATTCCATATCCGTGCCCTTCGTTCTTGAGGGTGGTTCAATCGAGAGCAACGGTGAAGACTGCTGCCTTACGAGCCGTCAATGCTTATTGAATCCCAATCGCAACGCGGGGATGAGCGAAAAGGAAGTTGAAAGCTTACTCAAAGAATCCTTAGCTTTTCGTAAGATTCTTTGGCTCGATGAGGGCCTCGCTGGCGATCACACCGATGGACACATTGATAACTTAGCGCGCTTTATCAATGCCAATACGATTTTATGCATGGACCCATCCGGGCAAGATGACCCTAACGCTTCGGTGCTTGGCGCGATCAAAGCACGGCTTAAATCGTTTACCGATGCTCAAGGAAAAGCTTTTGAGGTTGTGAGCATTCCCTCACCCGGGCTAGTGCTCGATGCTCAAGGCCAAGCCATTCCAGCAAGCTATATGAATTTTTACATCGCCAATAGCAGCATCATCGTTCCTGCTTTTGGTAAAGACAACGACGATATAGCACGCATGGCTCTACAAGATTTTTTTCCAGACCGACAAGTCTTTAGCTTGCCTGCCATGGATCTGCTTAGCGGTGGCGGAAGCTTTCACTGCATCAGTCAACAGCAATAAGCTAACTTAAATAACACTTGAAGGAATGCAGTAACGCACACTGAGACTCGGTGAGCTAGCATTTTGAAGAATGGTTAAACATTCCAAACCATTTGCGCAATCGCTACTATCGTCACACCGCGGTGCACAAAAAATGCGTTTCGAGACTTCGATTGGATCGGCGCAATCTTGTGTGCAGTTTTCTGCGGGGTTGCCGTCAAGGTGAAAGACAATACAACTGCTGTCGATGCATTCGGTGTTGCTTGTGTCGAGATAAACTTCCTGAGCATCGAAGTTTATCGCAGCACTCGGCGTGCATGATTCAAGCACTACCGATACGGCGCCATCATCCTGGCTTGCGTCCTCAAGCATCGTGTCTGCTCCAGCATCACCGTTTGAAGCTGCAGTATCATCATCACAGGACAAGAGAGCACAAAAGCAGAGCGCTAGTAAAAGCCGATAAAACACGATGTTTTATCCCTTGTGCGCGGCGCTAGCGTCAGCATCTGGCTTTGTATGGGCCGGAAGCTCGCCTGTCAGGGTCTTGAGGAAAGTCACAATGGATGCCACGTCTTTTTCGCTAAGTTCTTTGCCTAGCTGATGACGCGCCATAATGGTGACTGCTTCTTCCAACGTAGCGACTGAACCGTCGTGAAAATAGGGTGGCGTTAGTTCGATGTTGCGAAGCAAAGGGACTTTGAAAAAGTGCTTGTCTGCTTCGTTTTTGGTCACGTTGTAACGACCCATGTCTGCTTCGCTAAGCTCGCCGCCGCGCGCTTTGAAGTAGTCTTTCACGAGGCCCATTTTTTGGTACATCGTGCCACCTACGCCCGGTCCGATGTGGCAGCTAATGCAGCCGGTTTCTTTAAACTTTACGTAGCCATCTTTTTCAGCTTGGCTAATCGCGTCTTTATCGCCTCGCAAAAACTTATCGAATCTTGATGGGGTGATCAGTGAGCTTTCGTACTCTGCAATGGCATCAACAACATTTTCCTTGTTCACTTTGCCATCGTAAAGCTTGGCAAAGGCGTCTTTGTAGGCTTTATCTTTTGCAAGCTTAGGAAGCACATCTTCCCACTTCGCGCCCATTTCTAAAGGATTGGTCACGGGGCCTAAGGCTTGCTCTTTCAGATCGGCAGCGCGTCCATCCCAAAACTGCCGGAAGTTTAAACTCGAGTTCAGCACGGTTGGGGCGTTGATGGGGCCTTTTTGTTTACGAATACCTGTTGAAGTCTTTAGGGCTTCAGAACCACCGTGATCAAAGCTATGGCAACTCACACAAGCAATCGTCTCATCACCACTGAGCCGCTTGTCGTGATAAAGGCTACGTCCAAGCAGGACTTTATCCATGTTGACTTCGACTTTTTCTGGCAAGGGCTGTAGCGGCTCGAAGGCTGCTTGCTCTTGTTGCAAGGGTTGCTCTTGAGATTCAACAGCCGCTTGATCAAGTGCTGTAGCTTGATCGGACTCGGTCGACTTCTGACAACCATTCCCTTGGCAGGAAAGCGCAAAAACGGCAGAAGTTAAACTTACTACCAGTTTGGTGCTAGCGTGCATGCACCGGAGGATTGATCAGCTTTCGGAGGAAGGCAAGGGTTTTCATGACCACCTTAGCGATTGTACAAATGTCGATGACAACAGAGAAAAAAGCCAATCTCGAGAAGGCTTCAAGCTTTGTTGAACAGGCCACCAAAGCCGGCGCACAGCTCGTGCTTTTACCCGAGTTGTTTTTAGGGCCCTATTTCCCCCAAAAAGAATCTGCTGATTATTTTTCTTGGGCCGAGCACTTTGAAAAAAGCTCGACTCTGCAGCATTTCGCAAAACTCGCTAAGCAGTTGTCCGTTGTTCTCCCAGTCTCTTTTTTTGAAAAAGATGGGCAAAGCTATTTCAACAGCATGGCCATGATAAACTCGGATGGCGCGATCTTAGGAAATTACCGCAAAAGCCATATACCGGACGGTCCCGGTTACGAAGAAAAGTTTTTCTTTCGACCGGGAAACACTGGCTTTCGTGTATGGAACACAAGCGTGGGTGCGATCGGCGTTGGTATATGCTGGGATCAATGGTTTCCAGAGGCAGCGCGCATCATGACGTTGATGGGCGCCGAAGTTTTGCTTTATCCCACAGCGATCGGCTCAGAGCCTGCCGAACCGGAGCTCAATACGAAAGATCCATGGCAAAAAGCAATGCTTGGACATGCTGTCTGCAACGTCATACCGGTTGCAGCTGCAAATCGTGTGGGTAACGAAGAGGGCCAGATTTTTTATGGCAGTTCCTTCATCAGCGATTTTCGCGGTGAAAAACGAGTTGAGCTAGATCAAGTAGAAGAAAACATTGCCTTAGCCGACTTCGACCTGGCTCAGGTTCAAAAAGAACGTGATGCCTTTGGTTTTTTCCGAGATCGACGACCTGAGCTCTATGGGAAACTTTGTGAATAAGTTTTCACACGACTTTGAAAACAAAAAACATAGCGATCACAAATGTATCGCAACTGATCCTGCCCCCAAGCTTGATAAATCAGGTCTCGTTTGTGATCCACAAACCTTGTGTTCATTGCTTTCAGGATCAATTTTTTTTTCACGTGTTTGCAACGACTTAGAAAGTTTCCCACAAACGATCGTAGACGAGTGCTTCCTGCTCTGATAGCTTCCACAGCCTTCGACGAACAACATCTTGCTTTAGGCCAACAAAGGGTTTGGGAACTTTGGTGGTTCAGGATGCGACGGCCTCTATTTTTGAGGTTCCAGGCAGCGTGCAGTCATTGATCCGAGTTGTGTATAACTTGTGGATTACGGGGGTTAACTATGCGTTTTCATGGGGGTTTTAGGGTATGAACAGACTGTGGGAATCTGCCCTAAACGACATAAAAGCCCGTATATCGGAAGAAAACTTCGAAACGTGGTTTGCTCCGATTGAGTTTAGAGATCAACGAGACGATTTGCTGGTCCTTGCCATTCCGAACAAGTTCTACGCTGATTGGATAGACAGCCACTACCTGGCAACCCTACTTGAGAGTATCAAGCAAAACGCCAACAAAGCCCTAAGTATTGAATGGATCGTCGATGATCGCTTGCAAGAAGCATCGTTGAAACAACACGAGCCCTCAGCACCGCCACCTCCGGCGCCCCCGAGACGGGCAACGCCAACGCCAAATATACGTCAACGTTCCAGTCTCAATCCCAAATACAGCTTCGATAACTTTGTGGTCGGCCCATCGAACCAACTGGGCTATGCAGCCAGCATGTCGGCGGCAAGTGGAAACGGCAAACGTGGCAACCCGCTTTTTATCTACGGCGGTGTCGGTTTAGGCAAAACACACCTTGTAAACGCGGTAGGTCACCGTTTCTTGTCCTCAAAACAAAACGCCCGCGTGTTGTATCTATCAGCCGAGTGCTTCACCAACGAGTTTATCTGGTCGCTTCAAAACGGCGAAATGGATGCTTTTCGGAACCGATATCGCAACGAGTGCGACTTGCTCTTGATGGATGATATTCAGTTTCTGGCAGGACGAGAGCAAACCCAGGAAGAATTCTTCCACACTTTCAATGCTTTATATCATCTAGACAAGCAAATTGTGGTCACAAGTGATGTGCCCCCAAAACAGATATCCGGCATGCAGGAGCGTTTGATCAGCCGCTTTCAGTGGGGCCTTGTGGCAGATATCCAAGCACCAGAACTCGATACCCGCATTGCCATTTTGCGCACCAAAGCCCAACAGGAAAACATTATTCTAAACGATGATGTTGCCCTCTTTATTGGTCAATCCGTGAAAAGCAACGTTCGCGAGCTTGAGGGCACGCTCCTTCGTTTGGCAGTCAAAGCCGATTTGCTTCACCGCAGCATTGATTTGGACTTCGCAAAGGAATCGTTACGCTCACTGCTTCCTTCGGCGGAACAGGCCACAACGGTCGAAGACATTCAAAAAGCAGCGTGCGAGTATTTTGGCATCAAGTTATCCGAACTTAAATCCCACCGACGCCATCGCGCTATCGCCCTGCCCCGCATGATAGCCATGTATCTGTGCCGTCAACGCCTCGGAACCAGCTTTCCTGAACTTGGCGAGCGATTTGGCGGAAAAGACCACACTACCGTGATGAGTGCTGTCCGTAAAATCACAAAAAACGTCGATACTGACGCCATGGTGCGGGACGCTGTTGAGAACATCGAACGTAAGTTAGGGCTGTGAGCAAACTGGGTATAAAAGCATGCAAAAGCATGTGGACAGTTTGGGGTAGGTTTGGAAGATCGTTTTATACAGAGTTTTTCCCGATCTTATGAGTAGGTATCAAACATGATAAAACATAATAAAATCAAAAACTTTCACTCCTTTATCCCCAATCCACAGCCCCTAAGACGACGTCTTGTTTTTAAATTAAAGATAACTGATCTATAGAAGAGCATTGGGATAAAAATTATGGAGTTCACAATACATCGCACTGAGTTGCTCAAAGGTTTAGCTAAAGCATGTCCTGTCTCTGACAAGAAAAGCTCCATGCCGATTCTTTCGAATGTTCTCATCAACGCAGATAAAGACTTAGAGATCTCAGCCACCGATCTTTATCTCAGTGTCAAAGCGCATCTAAACGCCGAGATAAAGAAAAAAGGAACGATTGCCGTATCGGCAAGAACGCTTCTCGATATCGCCAAGAATCTTCCTGACGCAGAAATCCACTGGAAGGTTAGCAAAGGCAACACCTCCGAAATTCAATGCGGCAAGGTTAAATACAAACTACCAGGCATCAACGGCGATGATTTTCCAAGTTTGCCCGAACCAGGAAAAGCTAAGTTTTTTGAAATCGATGCAGCTATTCTTTCAGAAATGATTGGCCTGACGCAGTACTCTATGTCGCACGATGATACCCGGCCTCACTTGGCAGGCGCTTTATTCGAAGGAGACGGAGACACGATTCGCATGGTCACAACCGATGGTCATCGTTTATCGAAAGCAGAGCAGGTGTTTAGCGGTTCTTCTTCCAAGTTTAACTTTTCGATGCTGATACCAAGCAAGGGCGTTGGAGAGCTCAAACGTTTAATCGAAGACAGTAAATCAGCCAAAGATGAAAGCACCACGGTTGAAGTCGCCTCAGTCGGTGGTAACGCTTTTTTCAAAAAAGATGGTTTTATGCTTTCGGTCAAGCTTACTGAAGAGCAGTTTCCGCCTTATGCGAAGGTTATTCCTCAATCACCTCAACGCAACGTAGGCTTTGCACGAACGCCGTTCATGGAGGCTCTCAAGCGTATTAGCTTAGTGGCCAACGATAAGAGTGGCGGTGTACGCTTTCAACTTGATTCAGGAATCGTGCGCATCACAAGTGAGAATCCTGACATTGGTGAGGGTAGCGAAGAAGTAGCCGTCGATTTTGCCGGAGAGCCTCTCACCGTGGGCTTCAACGCTCGTTACATGCTGGATGTGCTTTCATCGCTAAAGCATGATGATATAGTACTCGGACTAGGCGGAGAGCTGGATCCGGGTGTCATTCGTCCAGCCGATACTACTGATTTTGTGGGCGTGATTATGCCCATGCGTATCTAAATCCTTTGTATCGCATTAATACGATTGCTCTAAGTAACTATCGAAACCTGGAGACAATTAAGTTCGAAGCAGGAGAGCACTTTAATATTATATCCGGAAAAAACGGAGCCGGTAAAAGCAACTTACTTGAAGCACTTTACTTTATCAGTTCATTGAGAAGTTTTCGTAAAGCTAAAGTTGATGCCATCGTCTCAAACCAAGCACATGTGGCGACAATCCATGCCACCATAGCGGCAGAAGATTTACCAGAAACAATAAACATTTCGTTGGGCAAAGCATCTGCGCTCAAAGTTCAACGCAATCACAAACGTCCGCGATCCCAGGCTCAGTACAGGACATTTTTCCCAGCGGTGGTGTTTCACCCTTCGGATGTTGATTTAGCTACGGGCAACCCTGAGCCGCGACGAAATTTCCTCGACCGTATCCTTGAACAAATGGATCCATCTTATGGAGAGGCACTCGCAAGTTATCGAAAAGCATTACGGAATCGTAATAAACTTCTGCAGTATGAAGAACTCAACAAAAACTCGATACGAGCCTACGATGAAATATTAGCCAACGCTGGTAGTATTATCGGTCGAACACGTGAAACTCTTATGACCGAACTAAGCGAACAGACGAGCAACGCTTTTTCGTCTATTAGTGGTGAAGGTATTGAACTGGAACTTAGCTATGAGCCTTCAGTGCCGCCCACACCGGGTCAGTTGTTTGATGCCTTGCAAAGTAATTTAGAAAAAGATCGAATCATTGGTTACACACGAAAGGGACCTCATGCAGATGATGTACTTTTCCGCATGCAAGGCAAACTTGCTCGTAATTTCGCTTCCCAAGGGCAACAACGAGCAATGGTGCTAGCGCTCAAAGTAGCAGAGCTTTTACTTCTTAAAAAAAGGCTAAATAAGACACCTTTTTTATTGCTCGATGATGTTTCAAGCGAACTTGACCGAGAACGCAACCGGCGTCTCTTTGATCTTGTTAGGGACTTGGATGCTCAAACCTTTCTAACAACGACTCACCCGGAATTCATCCAACTCGATCTAAAACGAAAAGACTACGCCATCTCAAACGGCACCCTGAGTCTGTTATGATGATCGACAAAACTATTCAGCGCGCGTTCTGAGAAAAGCGAACACTCGCGCAATATTGCATGTTTATATGAAGGAATCCCGTCCAACCATGCCTCGTCCTTTTTGCTATCGCTGCAGGCGTCCACAAAGCATGTGTCTTTGTGCAGAGGTCCCGAGTTGCAACAACAAAACCCAACTTCATGTGCTTCAAGACTACCGCGAACGAAAGCATCCCTTTGGTACGGTACGTATTTTGGAGCTTGCGTTAGCGAATATACAAACACATGTGTTGCGTGAGGTACCAAATAGTTTGTTCCAGCGCCCAGCAGCTTTTCCGAAACACGAAAACAATGAACAAGGAATAGGGATTCTTTATCCAGGCCCTGGCAGTCGATCGCTTCATGACCTTAGCGCGGCCGAGCAGCCCAGTGCGTTGGTGGTGATTGATGGCACTTGGCATCAGGCGCACCGTATCTACCGCGATAGTCCTTGGTTGCATGCGCTGCCTCGTTTTCGACTTCAGCCGAGCGAGCCGAGCGCTTATGCCATTCGCAAGGAACCACGCGAGGAATGTCTTTCGAGTTTAGAGTCGGTAGCGTTGGCTCTTGCTTTGCTTGAACCCGAGCTGCAAGGACTTGATGCGCTCAAAGTTTGTTTCAAACGCATGAACGAGCGACAACTTTCGTGTATAACTAAAGCAAAGAGCCAAGCGTCGCCGCGTAAGAAGCGCAAACGCTATCGTGTTTGCCAGGGCGTTCCGCCTCAGATCTCGCGACACCCACAAAACCTTGTGCTTGTTTACGCGGAGCTAACAAAGCTCTGTTATGCTAACCCTGATATCAGTAGCCGGCTTCTGCAATGGAGTGCGGTACGGTTTAGCGAACCAGATGACGTCTTTGATGTTTTAATTGATTCTTCGCAGAGCTATTCAGATGCGAATTTCTTACGCTTGATAGAATGGCTGCCAGAGGATGCAAACAAAGCCGTTTCATTTAGAGAGCTTTGCGCACGCTGGAATGAATTTTTGCGACCAAAAGACGTGCTTGTTTCCTGGAATCGAAGCACCCTTCAGACAGCACGCGTGCTGAATATGATTAGGCCTCTGTTTTCGCTCAAGGGCCTCGCTGCAAACCGATGCCGATCTCGCCCCGGATCGATGCAGAGCTGGATCGAGGAGCAAGAACTGGCATGTGGCGCCGATGTCAAAGTTACTGGTCGCGCGTCAAGACGCCTTGCCCAAATGCATTGCATTTTGGAAAATCTACTATCAAAAAGCTCTCCAAGTCTCGAGAGACCTAGAGAGTAGCATGTTCGCCTCTACAGGTTTTATCCGATCTCTAAGGACAAGCAATAAAGTTATCGAGCGCATCAGTGAGCGCAGCTACATCAACCGTATCGGGCGACGTCTTGTCTAGCTCTGTTTTCAAAATCTGATAATTGAATTCGCTTCGGTTTTGTGCGGCTGGATAAAGAACAGGTCCAAGCGTTTGGATGAAACTCCAGTAATAGAGTTTTTCATTACCCGTTGCTGACAAGAAGAGATCGACACGGTGTTTGAGAACATCAACAACGCCACGAAGCAAAGCGCGATCGTATTGAGTGCGCGCTAGATCCCGGCGCGTGATATCGGTTGCGACCCCATCAACGTTGTCGTTTTCTCTCCAGCAATGCACTGCCAAAAGACCGTTCCATGCTCGATTGTAGGTGTCTTGATTCAGGCTTTGTACGTAGCGTGCAAAGCCACGAGCATTATCAGAGCGTTCATCAAGATTGCTAGAAGTGCAACTCGTGTCGTCTGGTGCACAATAGTTCTCAGCGCCTGTGAAATAAGCAAAAGAAGAATCGCAGTCGGCAGCTTTATCGGTACAGGTAAGACTTTCTTTGAAAGGTGATACGTAGAGAAACCAGAGCAATCCTGCTTCTACTCTAGCGGCGTTTTGTCTCGGATCTTGCCCTGCAATGCCAGCGTTTAGTGCATCGAGTAATAAGGGTTGAAGATGAGACGGGCCGACGCAGTAATCTGGGTAGAGCTCTGGGGTGCCCTCACTACCGCAATTGGTATCTTGCGGCACGATGAAATGTGGATCATATCGGCGAGTAACACGGGAATCCAAACCTTCATCAATTTGATACTCGAGCCGCGCTTCGGTGAAGTCGTCACTGGAGGGTTCTTTTGTTGGATCAAACAGCAAAGTAGCAATTGTCTCAAACGAGGCGACTCGTGCAATTGTGCTGATGCTCTGTGAAAAGCGTTCATAGATGCCGGTATCAGCCGATGCGCATGCTGGCCAACTGTCATCAGCACCAGGAGAAAAATCACTCAATAACGGATCACAAAGAACACCGTTATCAATGTACTCCGATTCGGGCGTATTGGCTAATGTCTTGATGTCGTCATCACATGCAGAAACAATAAAAAACAAAAACAGTAGAATAAATAGAAAGCGTTGCACTAAGTTTTCTCCGAAAAAATTGCGTTTACATGTTTACACAATTACCAAGCTGCTGAAAAGAAGGCTCGTATGCCACGAGCAGGACCGTTTATAGAGGAGCCGTGCGTGCGATATGGGGCATCAAAAATGTTTTCGAAGATCAAATGGAGAGCTAGTTTTTCATTAAACAACCAGCCAGCACGCAGGTCGAACACTGCGTATCCTGGCGTGCCACCGGAAGGAATACGCGCGTCGCTAAAATCACTTGGTGCTAGACGTCTCTGCGCTAAAGCCCAACGCACGACGCTGGTAGCATAAAAGCCAGTGTCAGGGTGTGACCAACGTGCCTCAGCTGTGCCATTGAGCGGTGGGACACGCGAAAGAGGTACCTTTTTTTCGGGGTTGATGAGATCAGGGCCCTGACCCCACGCATAGGATGCGCTAGCACGCAGCGTTAAATCGTAGGGGAAGAAAAAGCTAAGAGCCCCTTCGCTACCAAGAATAAGTGAGTCCTTAGGAGCATTAATAAGTTGATAGCGTGCCCGAGAAGAGGCGCATGCGGGCGTTTCAGGTGGACAAAGCGTTGCATCTTGCACGCTTCGTGTGATGGCATCTTCAAGAACGGTTGCAAAAAGCCATGTATCCGCTCGCATAAACTCTGTTTTACTACGTAAGCCCAACTCAAAAGTTGTACTGTATTCAGGGCCAAGTTTAGGGTTTTCGTATTGAAAGCCTGGTCCGACTTGAGTACGCGCGCTGAGATCATCAAGGTTCGGTGCACGGAAGCCTTGATCGACGTTAAAAAACAGTGAACTGTTTTCATGGAGGCGTATATCAAGGCCAAAGCGACCAACAATGGCTGAATAGTTCTTGTTAACGCCTTTTGTTTCACTTTGGGTATCTTCAGGTGTTCGTGCGCCGATCGTTGAGAGACGGGCTCCAGTGTAAAGGGTCAGCCATCGTGTGGCGTAGACCTCAAGTTCACTAAACAAACCCAAGGTAAAGTAACGTGAACCGTCAATGTACAGGCCTCGGCTTTGATAAGTTGTTTGCTCGAGGTCGGTAAAGAGTGTTTTTGCACTCGAGCTAACTTGATCGACCAAGCCCTGAAAACCAAAACGCAGCTTAGCAAACATGTACTCCGAAAGCTCAAAAGCTTCTGTCGCGCTACGAAAATTAATGCCCAGTGTATCTACCGCATCTTTCCATTGGTGGCGAATGTAAGAACGAGGCCGTTCGCGACGACGTTGTTCATCATAACGCTGGTAAGAAACGCTCAGATCGAGATCGCGCAGGAAGAGAAGTTCAGATGCCCTGATCGCTACGTAACTTAATGTTCTATATTGCTGATCAATCCACAGACATTCAGAATCAGGAGCTTCTGGAGGAGGGCATTGATCTGTGCGCGGGGTATCAAACTGTCTAAACCCATACAGCGCACCAACCACTTTTACGGATGGACTTAGCTTGTGAATAACCCGTAAATCGAAAGTTCCTTCATGATATCCCGTGCCGAGTTGGGTGCGTCCATCATCTTCAAAGCGTGGGACTAAGGGTTTGGTATGCCCTGGATTATAGACTTGACCGCCAGATTCTAACCGGGATGCGGCTCGATAGCCAAAGCCAGCGACAGCAGCTGTTTTTCGGCCGATGCTTGCACCAAGTTGGAAACGACCACCGACTTCTTTGTCTTGAGTTCCAGCGCGGGTAAAAATCTTGGGACGCCACTTCAACTTGGTGTTATTTTTGTCTAACACCGGATCAATCGGCGTTGCATAGATTGCGCCGCCAAGGGCATCGGAACCGTAACGCGTCGAAGCACTTCCACGGATGACGTCAATATGGTCAATGCTCAACGCGTCTACCGTGAAGAAATATTGATTAGGCCCCTGTCTGAAAGTTCCGTTATTGAGACGAATCCCGTCGAACATAAGCAACACTTGCTGTCCGGTAAGACCACGAACAAAAGGGCTTGCTTGACCGTGTGCTGTTTGCTGAACATAAACGCCCGGCTCATAGATAAGTGCGTCTGGCGCTGAACGGGCAATGCGCTCGTTGATTTGATCTTTAGTCACGCGGCTTTGAGCGCGACTGATTTGATCTGGACTCATGTCCGGTGGCTGTATTTCAGCTTTGGCCGAAAACTCGATGCTTTTGTTCGGCGTTTGTTGCGCTTGGCTTTTTTGTGTGATGAATCCAGAAGCAACTGAAAGCAAAGACAAGCAAAGAGAAGCGGACGCAATCCTCACAAAGGGGTTCTAACGTCTTTCGTAAAAAAAACCGAGTTTAAAACCATCAATGATGTCAGCGTTGCAAGGCAGCTTTAGCAATTTTTCTTACAGCCGTGTTTTCGTCTTCCGTAGCGGCAAGAAGCGAGCTCTCAA
This sequence comes from Myxococcales bacterium, assembly GCA_016699535.1. Taxonomy (NCBI): domain Bacteria; kingdom Pseudomonadati; phylum Myxococcota; class Myxococcia; order Myxococcales; species Myxococcales bacterium. Next base: position 788,735 of record CP064980.1, on the reverse strand, counting down.
AAAGCTTTCGATCAATTTTAGCCATCGCATCAATCGCGTAAAAACGAACTACCGCATGAGGCGAACGAAAGTCATTCTCTAAATGTTCCGCAATTTCCGTGCGTTTTTTGTCGTTTTGGTTTTTCCTGAAGTCTTCGACGAGTTCATCGTAGACTTCAGCGCTTGGGAGTTCTTCGGAAGAGTTTTTTTTTGAGCCCTTTTTCTTTTTCGCCCCTTTGTCTGCCTCAGACTTAGCGTTGGTCTCTTTGGCTTCTAATGCGCTATCGTTTTTTTTTTGATCCATCATTGGCAACGGAGGGGGCGTAGAAAAGTGTCGAGGTCGGATAGAAGCTGGTGCTGCTGCGGGGAATCCTGTCGGGCTTGCAGGTGGTATGCTGGCCGATGGTGGAACACTTGGGCTAGCTTTTGCTGCAGGCACACCCGAAGGAGAATTAGCGTTAGGGCTGCCAACGGAAAAGGCTTCGCGACGCGTAGGACTTTGTTTGAGTTCAACTTCTCTTTGGACCGGCATTGGTCGTGTGCGGTTCGCGCTTCGCTTACGTGTGCCTCTGCCAAACAAATCAAGATCAGCAATATCGCCGAGCTCCAAACTTGGCAGCCGTTCGTGCATTTTATCGCTTAGTACGCGACCTTCATCGCGTGCGCTGCTCACTACGTCTTGGATGCGCGATGGAAGTCCGCGTGAGACCGAAATCAAACGAATGGTCGTTGTATCGTCGTTGCCTGTCGTTTGATAGATGCCGAGATCAACAGCCGCGCCTTCGGTCGCGCGTTTAAGTTCGTCGTTGAGCTGATCAAAAACCATCATAGGCGTTTTGGTAAGAGTGGATTCGGACGCTTCAATCACCACGGCCAAGCTGGAAATGTTGGCCGGATCAAAACCAGAAGGCATAAGCTTGCCTTCTTCAAGACTGGCAAGCAATGGATTGAGAATCGTATTTGGATCCAAGCTCTCACTTTTCAGCTGGAGCACATCGTAGTGGAGAATACCGCCCGAAAGTAGAACTTTTCGAAAATCTTCTCCATCGAAAGCTCGAATGGCGTGAATCGTGCTGCGTTCATTGAGACGGTTTAAGTCATCAAAAGGGGCTATAATTTGCTCGTTTATTTTGGAGAAATAACTTCTCGCTACGACTTCTTGGTTTAAGGATGCGAGTCTGGCGTTATCGACAATGATCCAGCCATCGAGTTCGCTTTCGAGCAGTTCATTGATGGCACGAACAGCGTTTACCTTTGAAATGCCGCTTTCGCTTTCGCTGGGCAAAGTAACCAGACACACGACAGGGATCGACAATTCTCCGACGATATTCACAAGTTCACGCACCGCTGATCCGGTTCCACCACCTAATCCGGCTGTGATCACAAGCAGATCAGCGTCCTTAGCATGTTCCCGTGTTCGCCCTAAAATAAGCTCGGCGTGCTCCTTAACGCAGCTGCGACCGTAGTCAGGGTCAGCGCCCGCGCCGTCGTAACCGGCAATACCAATATAAACCCGTGCGGAGTCTTCAAGGCCGGGAGTTCCCCATTCCGGCGAAAGGGCCATTAGGTCAGTTCGAGCGGTGTTAAAAGCAATGGCAGGATACCCTCGACGGTGGAATTCTGCGGCCAAATTGCCACCAGCCTGGCCCAGGCCAATGACGCGAATATCAAGTGCTTGTCCTTCTCTGCTCACGCTAACTTCTCCTTGGTGAGGCTGCTTCGGCGCAACCTCCAAAATCCATATTGGAACAGTTTTTCAATAGTTCCAGGAAAACGAAGCATACTCTGACTTTTGCGTCCATGCACGCAAAGAATTAAGTTGGAAATTTGCTCCTCACATGCCACAGAGGATTGAGTGACTTTAGCGAAAAAACACCTTTTGGCTCTGAGCTGCTTTGCTCTATTTGCTTTGGTCGCGTGCCAAGACGATAGCAATACGAGTTGCCACTTTCGTTTACATGTATCGCAGCGGCAAGGGCAAACGGTAGAGTGCACGAATCTAAGCGTACTTGCCCACCGAGATGAGGTAAGCGGTTCTTCGATGACCTTACACGTGGCGCGCTTTTTTTCGGACCCAACTGGGCCGAGTGATCAAGCCATGCTCTACATTTTAGGGGGTCCGGGCCAGACATGGGTTTCTCAGACGGAGAGTATTTCTCGGGAATTTATGCAGAACCTTGGCCAGGATTTACTCTTGATCGATCAGCGAAGCGTGGGTTTCAACCAACCGAAGTTTAGTTGTGCACAAAGTTCAGCAGATCCACAGGCTGAGCTCCTTGATTATTTACAAACATGTTTTGATGATCTCAGTGAAAAAGGCGTCCCGCTTTCGGCGTACAACACTTGGGAAATGGCAGAAGACATAGACGTTGCACGTGAGCACTTTGCATACGATAAATTAGATGTTTTAGGTGTTTCATACGGCACCAAACTGGGTCTTGAATACCTGCGGCGCCACCCTGGGCATATCAGCGCCATGGTTCTTGATTCGGTTAGCCCGCCACAAATACGCGCCTTTGAGACAGACCTGCTCGCCAATGAAGAGTCAATTGAAGCACTTTTTTCCACTTGCGATGCCGACGCCTCTTGTGCTCAGAACTTTCCAGGCCTGGAAGTTGAATTTGAGCGTGTGTTTGCTGCGCTAGAGCAGAATTCGCTCGAAGTGACGCTAAGCGATGGCCGTGCATCGGAGCTTGATGCCAATGCTTTTGCATCGACGGTTGTCTCGAGCTTGCTATCCTTTTTTCCTCCCATGGCCCCAGCCTTCATTAAAGAAGTTGCGGCAAGCCTTGATGCTAGCGAGAGCCAAGTGAGCGATGACGTTGCGCGTGTTATGTCTTTGTTTCAAGTGAGTCTTGATGAAAGCTCAGGAACCGAACTGCTGCTTGCCGTAACTTGCGCCGAAAACCAAGGCCTCGGACAAGACGAAATTGACGCTCAGGCTCAAGAGCTTCGCGATGCCTTTACGGCCTATGCTGATTTGTACACTGACGTATTTGTTCCAGCATGCAGCATTTGGCCGACAGCACCTGCGCCCGAAAATGCGTTTGAAGCGGTACAAAACGATGATGTGCCAGTGCTTATGTTAAGCGGCGCCATGGATCCACGCACGCCACTAAGCTGGGCTGAACAAACACGCAGCACATTGGGTGTATCCACTCATTTGATTTTTGAACGTTTTGGACACAGCCTCGTTAGCCAAGGTAACGGTTGCATCATGAATTTTGCTTTGGACTTTTTACGTAGTGATGGCAGCGCTACAGAACTCGATTGCGGACCTGAACTTAGTCCGCCGTTTTTCCCTACATTAAGCGAAGCACTTGCTTATCTCGAATCGTAAATGACGTCCTAACGATTCTATAACAAAACAAGAATTGGCTTACGCACTACCTTTCATCCGTCGGTTGTGCTGGCACTTCAGGGAGCCAGAGTGCACCAAGTTCAAGTTCGATGACATCAAAAGACTCGGCGCGCACCGTAACATTTCCTTCATAATTGCCGATGACGACCCATCTCTGTTCCTGCAAACGAAATACCTCCAAGGTGCGTTGCAAGGGATCGACGAGCCATGCGTGGCTTACACTTGGTCGAGCGTAGATAGGCATCTTGCGTATGCGATCAATGCGCGCGGTTGAGGGCGAAACGACTTCGCAAATCCAATCCGGCGGCAAGTCAAACCAGGCTTGATTTGGAACTTCAGGCATGCGCTCTTTACGCCAGCCGGCTAGGTCCGGTACCAACACATCATCGTTAAAGTGCAGCTCAGGTTCAAACATGATCCACCAACCACCGGGGCCACCACGACCGCGTTGAAAGGGGCTGCCAATATCCATGCCCAACACTGAGGTAGCTGTTGCGTGAGGAGCAGCTGGCCTCGGACTAGCGATCAATTCGCCATTTAGGATTTCTCCCACCAAATGCTCGGGCAAAGCGACTAAGTCCGCATAAGTCGCATTTTTTGGTGGTGCAGTAGACAGAGATTTAAGCATAGTGCAGCCCCTTTGCCTTGGCCAGCCCGTAGAAAAACGACCGGTTTGCGAACTTATTGGCCCTGCCAAAAGGGAAGTTGCAAGGTTTGTTGAAGCAAACGAGACGCTTCGGGTCTCAATTGAGTCTGCCTGGACACATAGTCACTTAGACGTTGAGCCAATCCTTCTAGCTCAAAAAGCTCAGTCATGAACACAACTTGATCAAGAGCAATGTTCAAAAACCAAACCACAAATTCTCGCAGTGCGGTCTGGGACAGATTGCCGCGTCCATCAAGTTCTCCTTCTCGTGGATCATCAGCGCGAGCCATCCTGGCTTTGTATTCACTTGGTGCTTGCAGTCCACGTGCAAGGCCCGGGGAAATGGACCAAAGGCCATGTGCGCCTACGCCAGCCAAAAGAAACATCGCATGTGACATCAAACGGCTAACGCGACCATTGCCATCTGGGAAAGGGTGAATGTAGTTAAATCGGTGATGAGCAATCGCGGTACAGATGATCCGTTTGGAAGGACCAATATTCTCAAAGTGAAACAGCGTTTCAAAGCGCCGCGTCCCTATAGAATTCGCGATGAAGCGAACGGACAAAATCAATGGAAGCCGGTTCGCTAAAATTTTCCGCTGCGAACTGTTCATCTATGTGCTGCTGCAAACGAATATGCGCGCGCTTCGAGCTGTGCCGGAAGCGCGTTGGCTTCTGGTTTTGCCACCTTTTGGAGACCACGTACCCCACTGAGATTAAAATCGCTTTAGCTCGTTTGAAAATCCTAAAGATTTCGGTGCTAATCTGGTGGCTCGGAAATTGCATTCTTTGATATCGAAGGATCTTTTAATGGAAGAAATCAAGGGTTTTAATTTATACAGTTTTCTTCTCTGCATGGTTGCTACGAGTGCGTGTGCGTTAAGTACAACTCCGAGCGAGGAGCAAGCACATCAAGCAAGCAAAGTGGAAGTGCTTCATACGGTCTTTTTGGATTTTGCTCCGGGTCAATACAACTATGGAGAAGTCGATTTAGCGGCAGACAATGTATCGCTTGCCTTGGAGATCTTCGATTGGTTAGCGAAGCCTGGCACATTGGTTGAGCAAGGTGTGGTGGAGTCCGGCTTTGCAGGGCCGGCGTTCGCTTATTTAATCAAAGCAGAACTTGAACGTATCTTTGAAGGTCTGCATTCTGGCGAGCTTGAATTTGTGCTTGAAAGGCCACGGGACGGAAGAAACTACCATACGATCGTGTTTGACACCTATATGCCTTTTTCTGAAATAGCGACTTCGTGGACATGGCAGATAGACGGAGTTGCCCCCATGGACTGCGGAAACTTTAATGCCAATGACGTGACCTGGGTATTTGTTAGGCACGCCTTCAACAATATGCTGAGTATCGAATTCTTGGACGTGAGCATTAGAAACCTAGTTCCTTATTTTGCAATCATTGCCGCCCATGAGCTTGGCCATGCTTTTGGGCTAAACCACGTTGCTGATCCTCGGGCGATCATGCACCCCACGCTAGCGCAAGAAGTGGTAGATGAAAGCTTTGAAAACGGCGGTGTCCTTGACTTTTCAAAGGTGACCTGGCGCGCTGCAGCGCAGGCTGGTTCCGATCCACTAACAAATTGCTATGAAAACCTTTATGTGCCGGATACATCTGCAGAGAAGAGCAACCCAGACTATTCAGAGATGTGGCAAGATGCGCCTGCAGTGTGGCACAAAGTGCTAAGCAAACCATCTCCGGCATTGCGCTACCCGGGCGCGGCCAATCACTGCGGAGATGTTGAAAGGCATGATGTGATTTGTCGTGAGGATGATCCATTCACTCGGTTTTCCTGTATGGCTCCAGAAAACACGGGAGCCGATGATGAAGTCGCCTACCCAGGGCAAGCTCTGGGTACAGCCAAATGGCGCGCCGCTCCATGCCCTTCTGGCAGTCGCTGTCGGCTGGATACGGATGACATCACACGATGCTCAGAGGCGTGTCGCCTCCATGAGGGAGAATGGCTTGATAAGGGCGGGATCATTTCCTTTCCAGAAGATCCGGACATGCTCTACCGTTGCGCCTATCCAGATGCCGAACGTGATCCTACAAAAAGCTGGTTAGACCAGTTTGTTCGAGTCAATCGATTTTTTTAATGCACAAGTTCGAGTAACGCTTCTACCGTTTGCTCAAACGAAGCATGCTCGTCGGGTCGTTGTCGCAAAAAATTTTCGATGTGTTTGAGGCGATAAAGAGCATCGTCGAGCAGCAAATTACTGCCAGCTTTGTACGCCCCCAAAGAAACCAGGTCGCGGTTGCTTTCATAGACCGAGATAAATTCACGCAAGCGTCCAGCGGCCAATCGGTGCTTTTCTTCAACTAAAGAGTCCATGACCCTGGACAAACTTGCCAATGGATCAATCGCAGGAAAACGTCCGCGCATGCCGATGTGCCGATCGAGCACGATGTGTCCATCAAGAATGCCGCGCACCTCATCTGCAATGGGCTCATCAAAATCATCGCCTTCGACGAGCACGGTGTAGATAGCGGAGATCGATCCCTGTTCGCCTTGACCACTGCGTTCCATAAGCGATGGCAGTGCAGCAAACACACTTGGCGGATAACCGCGGCGCGCGGGAGGCTCGCCTGCAGCAAGGCCGACTTCGCGTGCAGCACGAGCAAAACGGGTCACGCTGTCCATCAAAAGCAAAACCCGTTTTCCTTGATCGCGAAACCACTCGGCAATCGCGGTTGCAGTATAGGCGCTTTTGAGACGCACCAAAGCGGGCGCATCGCTGGTAGCACAAACGACGACGCTTTTCTTTTGGCCTTCATCGCCAAGGCAGTCTTCTAAAAACTCACGCACTTCACGGCCGCGTTCGCCCACCAAGCACACCACCACAACATCCGCATCGGCGCCGCGCGCGATTTGTCCAAGCAGATAACTTTTCCCGGCACCACTTCCGGCAAACACACCCATGCGCTGGCCGTATCCCAAACAAAGCAAGCCATCGATTGCGCGAATGCCTGTGCTGAGTACTTGATCGACCCGCTTTCGTTTAAGTGGATCGGGCGGCGGGCGCATCACATCCCAAGGGCTACCATCGATCTCGCCTTTAGCGTCCATGCTCTGCCCCACGCCATCAAGCACTCGGCCGAGCAAAGCATCGCTGCATTGAATTTTTAGAGAGTGACCCACACTTCGAACCAAATCCCCTGGAGCTACCCCCGTGGTTGGGCCAAGCGGAAGCAAAGTCACACCGTCTTCATCAAAGGCAACTACTTCGCAAAGTAAGGGCTCACCCTGAGATGGATGAAGCTCGACTGCATCGCCGATACGTGTATGGGGAATCACCGCGCGAAGGGCAGGTCCAGCGCTGGCTGTAATCCGGCCCTCCACGGACAGAGCGCTGCTCTCGGAGATCCGTTTACGGTATCGGCTAAGATCCATGCCTTTAGTGTAGGCCGAGCCTGCTAAAACTACCATTTTTTCTGAATTTATGCCAGGACATGTATGATGGGGTAGGAGGTAGACCTACATGAAGCAAAACACTGTGACCTTTTTGTTGAGTCTGTTCGTTGTGCACTCGGTGATGGCTCAAGACATGCCTGCCATAGTAGATGCTCAGCTAGTGGAGGTGTTCATGAGTGAGCTACTTTCCGAAAGTACGCCAGAACAAACCCTTCGCAAGTTAAATGAGAGTCTGCGCGTGCAGTACAGTATCCTGGCCGATACAACCTTCGATCCGAAAAGCATTGAAGATCTCGCGGTCCGTCAAAAAGAATCTTTGGAATCACTTAGCTTCGATGATCAACACAATCAGATTTCCTTCGTTCACTACCGCGGCAAAAGCCGATATCTTTTTGATCAAGGCTCTCTAAAAAAAATAGTTCATGAGTTTACGGTGCCGAAGAAAATGCAAGTGCGGCGAGTTTGCGAATTGAGCATCGCACAAAATGAAATGCTGCTCGAGCTGAGCTACGACAGCACGCGTCAGCAAGTTTTTCGTATTGCTGTGAGCAAGCAAGCAACACAGAACGTTGCCGTACAGATCCATGGCCTTCCGCGCTATTGTAAAGCCAAGGATCCAACATGGCTGAGCAGTGTCATCAGCAAAGCAGCAACAAACTTGTATCAAAGTTCGGAAGAAGATCCCCTGGCAGCGCTATGATAAGCTTTCTTTGAGCTTAGGTTCAGGCAGAGCGATAGCCAGTTGTCTGACTAATTCTTTTTGCTTCTTTGTGAGCTTCTTAGGAACATCGATGGTTACTGTGACGTATTGATCGCCGCGACCAAGGCCTCCTAGTACGGGAAAGCCTTTGCCGCGCAGACGAAACACCTTACCGGAAGGTGTTCCTGCTGGAAGTTTCATCGTGACCTTGCCGTCTAAAGTGGGAACGTCGAGTTCATCACCAAGGGTGCATTGAGAAAAACTCACAACTAGAGTGCAATGCACATCAGCGCCTTTACGCTTGAAAAGCGGGTGCTTGGCAATGCGTACGCGTAGGTGAAGATCCCCATCGCCTGCGCGGCTTTGATCCCCGGCCCCGCGAATGGATCGCGTTTTGCCATCCTCTATGCCAGCTGGAAAACTCACTGTAAGCACTTCGCTTGATGGACGAAAGCCCTTGCCCGCACAGGATTTACAAGGTGACTCCACGATGCGCCCTTTACCCTCGCAGCGTGGGCAGTCGATCTCCTTGGCAAAGAATCCTTTACCACCCTTAATCACGCCACGGCTTTTACAAGCGATGCACGGCTCGGCGCTACTACCCTTGGCAGCGCCGGTGCCAGAACACGAATTGCAGCGGGTTTGCCTGTCCACGGTAATGTTTTTGCTGACACCAAAGGCGGCCTCGGGCAGCGAGATCTCAACGTCCATCTCGATGTCCTTAGGCAAGCTCGATTCACGTTTTTGCCGGAACAAATCACGCAGACTGTCCACCACTTCATTGAAGTCGATGCTTTGGGATATCTGCTTTCGATCAAAGGCTATGGGCCCAAGTCGATCGTATTGTTTGCGCTTGTCAGGATCGGATAAAACCCTATAGGCCTCGACGCACAAACGAAAAGCTTCCCCGGCCCCTGGATCGTCTGGATTACGGTCAGGATGAAGGCGCGCCGCTTGTTTGCGATAAGCGCGTTTAACCTCCTCAAGCGTAGCGACTCGCTCGATGCCTAATAATTCGTAGTAATCAACAGTTGATCGAAGCACCTTGGGACAGCTTATAGCATGTATACAAAGTACTTTCTAAAAGGTTATTTTCGAGGACAAGATGAGTGTGCAAGAGCAAACAGTCAGACTCGGCCGAGTCGCTGAAGCAGAGCAGGGTAATCGGCTTGATCGTTGGCTTGTGCTTCAGAAACCCGAATACAGCAGGATGCAGTACAAAGAGCTGATTGAGGCCGGTAAAGTCTGGGTCAATGGCAAAGTCGCTAAGAAAAGTTGTGTTCTTACTCAGGGCGATACGGTTGAGCTCAAGGCTCTGCCTGAGCCAAGGGACTTTTTGCCGGCGCCAAACGCCGCGTTAAAACTCGAGTTGCTCTACGAAGATAAAGATCTTCTTGCTGTGAACAAAGTAGCTGGCATGCCTTGTTTTCCTTTGCGTCAAGATCAGAACACAACCCTTGCAAATGCACTGATGGCACGTTTCTCGGAGCTCGGCTGCTTTAAGAAAAACAAACGCGAGGCAGGGCTGCTGAATCGACTTGATGTGGGCACCTCGGGTATTGTGCTTGTGGCGCGAAACGAAGCAAGCCTTGCTAAACTCAAAGAGCTGCAAAAACAGGGCGCTATTGAAAAATATTATCTTGCGCTTTGTGAAGGTGAAGTCAAAGCGCCTCAGCAGATCGCGTTAAGGTTAAAAACCAATCCTAAAAACAAAAGCAAGATGATGGTCTGCGGCGAGTTCGAACCAAAAGATCAAAAACGATCGACATCCATTTATGACGTTCAGTCTCTTGGGCAAAACAGTCTCGTGAAGCTGCGCATTCATCGCGGACAGCGGCACCAGATCCGCGCACACATGGCTGCCATTGGTCATCCACTTGTTAACGACCCGCTTTACGGAGCTCAAGCAAAACCAAGCATGAAGGGTTATCGCTTGCATTGTGAAAAAGTAATTTTCTCATCCGCGCTGAGCGAAAAAAAGATTGAAATTCATGCGACTCTTTCAAATTGGCGAATTGCCAAGTTTGGCAAATAAAACGCCTAAAACATGACAAAACTGTCCTTTTTAATGCTTAAAAAATGACACTTCAGTCATGTGCATTTTTCTTATTTACCCTGTAATAAAACGCACTTATGAGGAAGCGTTACGCGCAAAAAAATTTTGCATGCAAGTTGTTTGCCAAATGAAAGTGGCAAAATTACGAATGATCGCCTATAAAAAATCGAGCAGTGATGATTTCTGTGATGGCCTGCGTGCATTAGCGATGAAGATATCGCTCGCGTTGCTGGGTCGTTCTCGCAAGCATTGCTGTAAAAGCGTTGCCGCGTGCGGTGCAAGATCAACAATTTATCTGGAGGTGTTTTTCGGTGTCGGAAAACGTAGAGCAAGCTCAATTAGACAAACCAACCACTAAACGTCAAAGCTTTGGTGATGAACCGCTCAATGTCCGTGAAAGCGAACATTATCACGAAGAATACGTACATGCTTTTGTCGAAAAATGGGATCGACTGATTGATTGGGACAGTCGCGCAAAAACCGAAGGGACCTTTTTCATTGATCATCTAAAGCAACGCGGTGTGCGCAAAGTGCTTGATGTTGCAGCAGGAACCGGCTTTCATTCGATACGCTTGATTGAAGCTGGCTTTGAAGTTGTCAGTGCGGATGGCAGTGCACAGATGTTATTTAAGGCTTTTGAGAACGCAAAAAAACGCGGTCATGTACTGCGCACCGTCCAAGCCGACTGGCGCTGGCTCAACCGCGATGTGCACGGAAAATACGATGCCGTTGTGTGCTTGGGAAATTCCTTTACCCATTTGTTCAACGAGAACGATCGCCGTAAAGCTCTGGCAGAGTTTTACGCAGCGCTGCGTCATGATGGGGTTTTGATTCTCGATCAACGCAACTACGATGCCATTATGGATCATGGCTACTCCTCTAGTCATACCTATTATTATTGTGGCGACAATGTGTCCGTTAAGCCCACGCACGTAGATGACGGATTGGCCCGTTTTGAATATGCCTTTCCTGACAATTCAAAATTTCATCTCAACATGCTCCCGCTGCGAAAAGACTATGTTCATCGCCTGATGAAAGAAGTTGGTTTTCAAACAGTGGAAACCTTCGGTGATTTTCAAGAAACGTATCGGGAGGAAGATCCTGATTTTTTCATTCACGTGGCGCAGAAACAATATCATTCCGATGAAGGGGAAGGGGCATGAGCGAAACAGCCACCTTAGCCACCGAAACGGCGCGCACTTACTACAACAGCGAGGATGCCGATCAGTTCTACGCTTCGATATGGGGAGGAGAAGACATTCACATTGGACTTTATCGCGATGAAAAAGAGGCCATCGCCAAAGCCAGTCACCGTACTGTCGAGCGCATGGCTTCGTACATAAAAGCCACGGCTTCCGAGCCGCGCATTTTAGATGTGGGCTCGGGCTATGGCGGCGCGGCGAGATATCTTGCCAAAACGTTTGGCGCAAAAGTGGTTGCTCTCAATCTCAGTGATGTTGAAAACGAGCGTGCTCGTAAGCTCAACAGTGAACAAGGTTTAGCGAAGCAAATCGCTGTGATTGATGGCAGTTTCGAAGACATTCCTTTTGAGGCGGATGCTTTTGATGTGGTCTGGTCGCAAGATGCCATCTTGCACAGCGGAAATCGGGAGCAAGTCATCACCGAAGTGGCGCGAGTGCTCAGGCCCAATGGCCAGTTTATCTTTACCGATCCCATGCAAACGGATGATTGCCCAGCAGGCGTGCTGAAGCCCATTTTGGATCGCATTCATTTGCAAAGTCTTGCATCACCTGCTTTTTACCGCGAGGCCTGCAAAAAACATGGGCTCAAAGAAGAAGGTTTCGAAGAGCTCAGTAGCGAACTCGTCAACCATTATTCACGCGTACTGAGTGAAACCGAGTCCCGTTCAGCAGCGCTTCAGGCAAAAGTAAGCCCCGCGTACATTGAACGCATGAAGCAAGGACTCAAGCATTGGATTGATGGCGGCAAAAAAGGCTACCTTACCTGGGGCATCTTCCGCTTTATCCGTCAAGCGAGCTGATTGATCCAAGCAATGGTTTGGTTCTCCAGACCAAGGCGATTGCCAAAACCGAGATTTAGTGAATCGGGAAATGCGACGTGGCCTCCAGAAGCACAATGAAGGTAAGTTGTGCTTTTGGAGAAGCTAAGATCCTTTGGATAGTTGGATTCAGGAAGCATGGGATCTTGCGATGAACTTACAATCAAGCAAGGCAGTCGAATCTCGTCCAATCGAGGCGCAATGCTTGCTTGTTCGTAGTAGTCTTCCACGCTGGAAAATCCGTGACGCGGAACAACGGTAAGCTTGTCCCAGTCGTAAATGCTCGTGACTTTTTTAACTTGCGCATAAGGTGTGGGTGCGCGTCCTCGCTGATCCAGTTTTTCGTAGACCTCTTTAAGACCGTTAAGCACATGATGGCGATACAGCCAGGCCGTAGAGCGATCGATGGCAGATTGAGCACGCTTCAATATGAGCGGTGGGCAAATAGCGATGACTGAATGCAAGCGCGGATCATCAATGTGCAAAGCTGCATGCAAGCAAAGATGCCCGCCAATGGAGTAGCCAAGCAAATGAAAGCGTTTGAACTTGCCAAGCGCAGGGCTCTTTAGAGTGAAAGCAATGTCCTGCCAAAGTGCAGCATGCGAAAGATCGTCACCTTTGCGATCGTAACCGCGTACGGAGAGCAGCAAGTAAGACATGTTTTGTGCATCGCATGCACGGACAAAGCGTTTCATGTAAGCACTGTCAATCGATCCGCCCAGGCCGTGTATGACGATAACTAAATCATCCGTGTTCGACTGATCACTCAGTTGTCCTGTCAAAGTGATTTCGCCAATCGCGGGATCCGTAAAACGCTGCGACCACGGAAGGTGATGAATATTGTTTGTGCTTGTGAAAAATCTATCTTTTAGATGAGGAGCAATGGTCCAATAGTGTCCAGCTAAGTTCATGTTATTTTGCGGTGTTGCGTAGTTGTTTGATGCGGTCGCGCAAGGCGGCGGCACGTTCAAAATCAAGGGCTTCTGCGGCTTGTAGCATCTGGGCGCGCAGTTCGCTAACTGAAGCTTCGATGGTTTTGGGATCATTGTTCGTTTGAATGGGTATATCGATGTAGTCGCGTGCAGCCGATCCAGAGCGAATATCAAGCAAGGCTCGTTTTACGGTGGTTGGTGTGATGCCGTGCTTTTTGTTGTAGATTCGTTGAACGTCTTGTCTGCGCTTGGTTTCATCCATGGCTTGTTTCATGGCTGCGGTGATCTTGTCGGCATACATGATGACGTGTCCGTGCTCGTTGCGTGCAGCTCGACCAATCGTTTGAATCAGCGAACGAGGCGAGCGCAAAAAACCTTCTTTGTCAGCATCAAGAATGGCTACAAGCGAAACCTCAGGAAGATCCAAACCTTCGCGCAACAAGTTGATGCCGACAAGTACATCGAACTCGCCTTTGCGCAAATCACGCAAAATCTCGATGCGCTCCAAGGTGTCAATGTCACTGTGTAAATAGCGCACGCGCACACCGAGCTCCGTGTAGTATTCTGTAAGATCCTCGGCCATGCGTTTAGTCAATGTGGTGACCAGAACGCGTTCACTCCGATCAACACGTTTTCGTATTTCAGCAAGTAAGTCATCAATCTGCTGAGCGATAGGACGCACTTCAATGGTGGGGTCCATAAGACCTGTGGGCCTGATAATTTGTTCGACAAATACGCCCTGGCTTTGTTTTAGCTCCCAATCTCCAGGGGTGGCGCTTACACAAATCATGTGTTTGATGTGCTTTTCAAACTCATCAAAGCGTAAGGGACGGTTATCAAGTGCGCTGGGTAATCTGAATCCATAGTCGACAAGGTTTTGTTTGCGAGCGCGATCCCCTTTGTACATTGCGCCTATTTGAGGGACGGTTTGATGGGATTCATCAAGAATCAAGAGAAAGTCATCCGGAAAGTATTCAAGCAAAGTCGGTGGTGCTTCGCCAGCTTCACGGCGTGACATGTGCCGCGAGTAGTTTTCGATGCCATGGCAAAAGCCCATTTGCTCAAGCATTTCAAGATCATAAAGAGTACGTTGCTCGAGGCGTTTGTACTCTTCATCTTTGCCCTCTTGCTTCAAGACAGCCAAACGCTCTTGAAGTTCTTCTCGAATGTGATCCAAGGCAAAACGCAAATCGTCTTCCGGAATCACATAATGAGAGCCCGGATAAACAGCATAGCGTTCAAGTTCTTGAATTGTAGTTCCGCGGATTGGGTCAATTCGGAAATCTGTTCAATTCATCACCCCAAAACTCAATGCGAATAGCAAGATCGTCTTCATAGGCTGGAAATATCTCGACCACATCGCCCCGGACGCGAAAGCATCCACGATGAAAATCATCATCTTTGCGTTCGTATTGAATTTCGACCAATTGTCTTAGCAAATCGTCGCGCTCGATCTGCTGGCCTTTCTGAACGGGAACTAGCATTTCGACATAGGTACCTTTGGCACCAATGCCGTAGATGCACGAAACGCTGGCGACGATGATGACATCGCTACGTGAGAGCAAGGATCGTGTTGCGCTATGGCGCATGCGATCAATCTGATCGTTGATCAACGCATCCTTTTCGATAAAGGTGTCTGTGCTGGGAACGTAAGCTTCGGGTTGGTAGTAATCGTAGTAGCTTACAAAGTACTCAACAGCGTTGTTGGGAAAAAGATCCTTCATCTCTGCGTAGAGCTGCGCTGCCAATGTTTTGTTGGGCGCCATGATCAGAGTCGGTTTCTGCACATGCTCGATCACGTTGGCAACGGTAAAAGTCTTGCCGCTACCAGTGATGCCCAAAAGCACCTGAACCTTTTCATCCCGCTCAATGCCAGCACAGAGCTCAGCGATGGCTTGGGCTTGATCTCCAGCAGGCTCAAAAGGCGCAGATAAGGAAAATAATACCTTTTTGTTATTCTTAGTCACGGTTTTTTGATTGAACATACAAGCGCTCGCCTTCGCCAATAAGTTGTAGCGCTTGAGCTAGCCCGTAATGTTTTTTGTAGTAAGGATATTTAATTAAGGTCAGCGCTCGTGAGAGAATAGCGCCAGCAGGTCCATACATGCGGCGAAAAAGAGCTCCTTTGGCGATCATCAATTCTTTGTTTTCAAAGCGTTTCCCTGAACTCATCCATGGATGGATGATCAGTTCTTCAGGCACAAATGCTATACGTAGGTTTTTCTTTAGGGCATCTGCTAAAAATATATTTCCTTCGCCGGTTGGAAAAGCCGAACCAAGACCAAAACGTTCATCGAAGCGTAGTCCAATGCGTTTGATGGGAGCTAAGCGAAAAACAATCTCCATTTCCCTTACCGAAGCAATGCTGAGCAGGTTATGAGAAAAAGAAGAAGTGCGATAGTTCCTGTACAAGCGACCTTCAGGGGTGCGAATGCGAAAAGTTAGAATGTCGCTCTCCGGCATTGCCCTGCATGCCTTCTGTAAAACGTTAACGATATCGGGCACAAGGGTGACATCGTTGTCGCAAAACACACAAACATCTCCGCGCGCATGGCTTAGGGCACGATTTCGACTTCGGGCAACACCACGTTCGCGGTAATTGTAAACGCGGATGCCCTCTTTCGGTTCCAAACGATCTTGTTCATCTCGATGTTGATTTATGATCAGCACATCGCAATTCATTGCTACTGCTTGATCGCACAATTTGGGCCAGACACCATTCATGGTACTGGTTAGAAATTCAATATGGAGATTCTCTAGTGACATAACGGGACTTGTACTCTATTCTGTCTAGTCCGAAGATGAGTCAGGGATTACTGCTTTTTTTGCTTTCGCCTTCGTTTGCTCCATCTTTCTTTGCTGTTTTTTGGCAAAGAATGCAATCGCATCATCACCTGCTTTATCGGTGAATTTTGCGAGGAACCAACCGTTCCTTAGAATCAAAGATTTTGGCTTGAACATTTTTCTCCACTCATTGGGGATGTCCTTTTTGGTACGAGCCAAGCCAACATAATGCGTTATTTTGTATTTCTTTAAAATGCTATAGCGCCGATGAATATCGCATTTTTCACTAGTGGCGCAGCCATAGTCTTTCTCTCTTTGTTTTCTGTTTCTAATACCCGGTGAATGAAACCGGCCAATGATAACTCGTGCTTCGAAGAGTCTGGGAACTTCAACAAGCAATCTAGGGTCGGTTAATACATGTGCTCCGATAGCTAAGTTCTGTTGTAAAAATGCGCGATGTTCTTTTTGATTCTCGAATATAGCTGCTCCAACACGTCCTCGTCTGTTGAGATAGTCATTCCACCGATATAGGCCTGAAGCGTAAAGTCCACCTCTAAGAGTAATAGCGCTAAAGATAAGTACAACGGCTATGAGAATTCCAAGAATTTCCCGTGGAAAGAATCGTCTAAAGGCATGCCACAAGAGGAATGGTAAGTTGAGATAATATGCGATTCCACCAAGATTACTCAAACGGTACAAAGCGAATACATGATTCCCGAGAAGTTTTAGCGTGAGGGTACATAGTGGTGGGATATACAAAATAGCAAAAGGTATAGTCCCGATGAACCACAAAAGACGTAGTCGTCGATAGAAAAACATGAAAGGAACGGCCCATAAAAAGGAAAAATACATCCAGAACCCATTGCTCTTAAAGAGGTTTTTCCGTTCATACTTCGGTGCTCTCATCTGAACCAAGCCGGATTCAGTCACTCTGAATCGTTCGGCATAATGCCCTTTTAGAGTACGCGATTTGTTTTCCCGTGAGACTTCGGATGTTTGAGCCTGTTGCTTATTCTGTGTATGTGAGTGCTTGGCGGCTACAGGGTTCGAGCCCTGGTCATGTTTTGCGCTTACGGAAAGGTACAGAAATGGTGCGAGTACTAGAAAACTAGCCAGCGCAGCGAAAGATACATACATACCAGGTTTTTTTGATGATCTGATAGGCAAGCTTGATAGCGAGGAGAGGGGCTAAGCATAGAGCCGCATAGACTGCATAAAGAGCATGTATCTGACAGAGAACAAGCAGCGAACAGGCAAATTTAAAAACCGCAGCGAAGCTTTTTTCACGCAACCAAATTTGTAGAAAAAAAGCTATTGTAAGTGTCAGAAATACGTGTCTTCCAATTTGGTTCGGATAGTTGAGAAAATAGGTTGGTGCCAGCGAAACAAGGGAAAAAAGAGTGGTCAGCCAGGCAATTTTTTTGTTTCGAAAGACCGTCCACGATGCAAAATAATACGCTCCAACAATTAATATTTTTGCCCATAGCAACGACCAGTACCACGTGCTTAAGTAGTTACCAGAAAGCATCTTGGTGATACTTGCTAATAAAGCATGATAGATATTGGTATGGTAGGTGCTTATCATTTCGTAAAAAATGATAAAGGGTTCGCGGTTTGTAAAACCAGTATCGTGGAGCATGCGAATGCGAGTAATATGCATGACCGCATCGCCTCTGAAATGAGCACCAATCCGTGCGCTAAGTACCAGATCAGTGAGAATAACGGCTAGACATAACGCGGTGCTAGGAGAAATCGGATTGAGACTAAGTTGATACCATTTCTTTTTTATTATCCATACGATGCTCATCGCAAGCATAGCGAGCAATGCGCTGTATAGAAATTGAATGGGCAAACTAAACAGATATCCAATGATTGAAAATGGGAAAAGATTACCAACGACCAAAAACACGAAAGGGCATAGCTTGCAGGAGTCCAACGAAAATCTTTGGGGAAGAAAGTCCGCCCAAAGACAAAACCTGGAATCGGAAAGGCAAGTAGTATAAATAAAAAGGTTCGCAATTTTCTCCATCTTCCGTCGCGATGTTCACCCGGTCTTTTTAGAAGGGTTTTGAAATGTACCGCGAGTGTAGGACGGGCTCATGTTTGGCGTGTGCGCTTGTGCGTGTCAAGGCTGAGAGGCTAATTTATTAGTCTCCGTGAATCGTTTTGTATTCCTGAAACAAAGATCCTCGTAATGCAGCCAATAATCCTAGGCCATATGCCACGTAGCGTAAATATTGAACAAGCCGGTGAGTCCCGGTAATGAGGCCGACAGGAAGCAGTGCAACGCCAGCACATATGGAAACCATTGCGGTCGCAAAGATACGAACACGCGCCATAGTATTTCGCTTGAGGTCAATTTCACAAAAACCATTGCACGCTCCCTGTCGGTACATACGTTGCAGCACCCAGCGCAGTTGAATGCGACTTTCAGGAACTTCCTCTCTTGCAATGGCTTTATTCGTCCAAACAATCCGAAACCCTGCCTGATGAACTCGTGAAAAAAATGCCGATCTGAACCACCCGTTAGGCTTAGTCGCTCGTCAAACCAAGGGCTGACTACGGAGAAGATCGAGCTTCGCATAAGTACATTACCGGTGGCACACCAACTTAGTTGTGTTCCTTCCGCATAACTAAGATGCCTGTATATTTTTCCTCGGGTTGCCCATGATGGGGCGTTCTGAGGCAAAATCGACTCAACTGGTCCGGCCACTACATCAGCATGATAGAGACGCTGAGTATCGAGTAGCGCTTCAAGCCACCCGTTATCAACGCGTTCATCGTCATCGACAAAAACAATAAAATCACAACCTTCGTGCGTTTCTTTTACGCCGCGGTTTCGCGCAAAGGGAATGCCCTGTTGTGCTTCCACGACATAACGAACAGGCCAGGGCAAAGTCGATTGGATCTGTTCGCATGCCTTCTTAGCGGAGGCCTCGGGGTCATTGTCTACCACAACAATTTCAAGCTGTGGTGCGCCGGTTGTGAAGCGTAATTGTCCAATGGAACACAGCAATTCTTCGACCATACGCGGCCGTTTCATTGTGGCGATGACAATGCCAACAACAAAGCTGGCGCGTGCTGGGGAGTCTTGGGTTTTTGGAGGCTCCATGACAAACAGGTCTTTAGCAGGATCCGCCCGCACGAGGCAAACCCAACTACGCGTCGTTAAAGAGCTTTTTCGTTGCATTCCTTCCGCTTGACCGCGGGAGGGTCTTGGGGCAGGGTTAGCGCGAAATATGAAAATTATCGCTGAAATTGGTTGTAACCATCAAGGCAACATGGCGTCGGCTAAGAAGCTTATTGATACCGCCGCTTCGTTTTGCAACGCAGATGCTGTGAAATTTCAAAAGCGGCACCCTAAAGAATTGTTGAGCGAAGAAGAATATAGTCGCCCTCATCCTGTTCCGCACAATTCATTCGGTGAAACATACGGTGAGCATCGCGAATTCCTTGAATTTGACATTGATCAGCATAAGCAGTTGTCAGACTGGTGTTCCCAGGCTGGCATAGAATATTCCTGTTCCGTTTGGGACGTGACATCTGCAAAGGAAATCGCGAGCTTAAAGCCACAATGGGTTAAGGTGCCCTCGGCTTGTAATCTCAATTCAAAGTTACTGGCTTATCTCGCTGACGAGTACGATGGTGAAATACATATTTCGCTTGGTATGACGACTCAAGCTGAAGAAGAGACTATTGTTGCCTTCTTGGATAAGCGAAAGCGAGCGAAGGATGTTGTGTTATATAACTGTACCTCGGGTTATCCTGTGGCCTTTGAAGACCTCGGCCTTTTAGAGATCCCACGCCTTATTGAGCGTTTTGGTTCCACTGTGAAGGGGATTGGTTTTTCAGGACATCATTTAGGTATTGCGGCTGATATTGCAGCGGTCACCTTGGGTGCTCAATACGTTGAGCGTCACTTTACCTTAGATCGCACAATGAAAGGCACGGATCACGCAGCAAGCTTGGAGCCTGACGGCTTACGCAAGCTCGTGCGAAATATTGAATGTGTTCAAACTGCGCTTAGCCCTAAACGCGAAGAGATTCTTGAAGTTGAGAAAGTTCAGCGCGAAAAGTTAAAGAAAAACCAAATACAATGGAACGAGAGCGACTAAACACGCTGGCTTTGATTCCGGCTCGTGGCGGATCACGTGGAATTCCCGGAAAGAACATTCGGGTGTTGGCAGGGAAGCCTCTGATCCATTGGACCATGGAGGCTGCGCTTTGTGCGAAGGAAGTCAGTGGTGTCTATCTTTGCTCAGATAGCTCTAGCATTCGAAGTGTCGCCAACGAAATCAAGAATCCTAAATTAAATGTCATTGATCGTCGAGCAGAGAATGCAAGCGATACGGCTTCAACAGAATCCGTTATGCTCGAATTTGCGGAACGATTTGATTTCGATATTTTAGTGCTTATTCAAGCAACGAGCCCTCTGTTGGATGCGACAGACCTTGATGGAGCACTGGATCAATTCAAAAAAAGTGATTTTGACTCGATGCTATCAGTTACTCGTGAGCATCAGTTTCTTTGGAAGATGGTCGATGGCCGTGGTGAAGCAACGAACTACGACCCACTAAATAGACCTCGTCGGCAAGACTGGGATGGTGAGCTTGTCGAAAATGGCGCGTTTTACATTACGACTAAAAAGGCCTTAATTCAGAGCAGCTGTCGACTTTCGGGCAAAATAGCCTTGTGGGAAATGCCTCGAGAGCGAAGTGTTGATATTGATGAGCATCACGACTTTGCAATTGCAGAGTCCCTTCTGAGCACGGCAAAGAAAGTTAACGGTGACTTTTCTCAACGGGTTGGGCAGCTCAAATGGCTTATTTCAGATGTTGATGGCGTACTTACGGACGGCGGTATGTTTTACGGTCCGGAGGGAGAAGCTCTGAAAAAATTTAATACCAAAGATGGAAAAGCTTGTGAGTTGTTGAGAAAAGCGGGTCTTGGCGTGGGAATTCTTACACAGGAAAATTCGCCATCAGTCGCGGCGCGAGCAAAAAAACTTATGCTTGATCCAGTTTTTCTAGGAGCTGAGGATAAAGTTAAAGTGCTCAGTGAATTTATGAAACAAAAGCAACTTGCGCCTCACGAGATTGCTTACATTGGGGATGATCTTAATGACATTGCAGTCATGAAACAAGTTGGGCTTGCAGCGTGTCCTGCGGATGCGGTCTCGGGAGCCAAAGCGGTGGCTCATTATCACTGCACAACAAGGGGTGGACAAGGTTGTCTGCGTGAATTCGCGGACCAAATTCTAAGATTTCGCTAAAAGCGATCGTGACAAGTCGCCTTGATTGTTATTTCTGAAGAAGGTCTTCGAGTCACAGAAGGTTGCACGGAAAAACTTAATGGATCAACGTGAGCAAGCATTAGCGAAATTAGAGAGTGACGAAAAGAATAAGCAGCTATGGGGCTTGAAGCTCTTGGGCTATCCAGTCTGGCCACTTTTGCGAATGAAAGCTTATCATCAGAAACTTTACGATAAAAAAATCGTACGGACATCGGGCCCTGAAGCTCCCTTGTCCATGCGTTTAGCAAATGTAACAACTATTATAGCTAACGATCTTCGGCAGAAGTTCAGTTTTGATCGTGATGCGTTTTCAGATGGTGACGTTTGGGTTATGACAACAACAAACTACCTCCGAAGAACCGCCACAGGATCAACGCAGTGTATGTTCGCAGGAGATTTGCTTTCGGAACTTGGTGAAAAAGTTCGCTTTGTTGAACGAACAACAAATGGTGTGAGCGTTTCTTCTAATCCACAGGTTGTTCGAATTGATCTTTTGCATCTAACGTCTATTCTTGCGGGTCGCGTCGTGGGCAGCATTCGTGCTCGATTTAACGGCTCTACGAGTGAAGCTGAAGTAGCGGGTTTACCGTATTGGCAGGCCTATCAAATGGCGCTCTACGGTAAGATCGTGGAATCGGTAGCCAGCCGTTGGGTGGACCGCTATCAACCCCAAGCGGCGTTTGTCGTGTGTGGGTTTGATGCTTTTGTTGCCTTTCAGCGTGTTTTAAGACGAAAAGGCGTGCCGTTAATCGAATTTCAACATGGTTTCTTTAATAATGCGAGCGCGGGCTACGTATTCTCAGAAGAAGCAAGGAACGATTATGTTCCTGAACACATGATAGTGTTTGGTCGTTATTTTGGTGAACATCTTGAGCGGCAAAATGCTTGGTGGAAAGGTAAGTGGTCTGTGGGTGGACATCCGTGGATTAAGCGCGCAGTGGCGGGTCTTAGCGAACAAGAAAAAAGCAACACCATCGCGTTTTTCAGTCAGCCAGATTCAACTGTACGCGAACAAATTCGAAGGTTGCTGCAGCATATGTCTCAAAACGATGCATTGAAGGACTGGCAACTGGTTTTGAAACCGCACCCAAGAGAAAATGATGCTGAAAAATATTGGGGCTTGCTTCGTTCGGATAGACTTTCTGTGGCGTCAAACACGGATGATAGTTATGCACTATTAAGGCGGTCTCGCGCTGCCGTCTCGGTGTATTCTACCTTGGCGGCTGAAGCCTTAGCGTTCCAGTGCAAAAGTATTGTTCTGGAGTCCGATTTCCGAAATTATGAAATACAAGATCTGATAAATCGTGGCTACGTTTATGAGGCCAAGAGTATCGAAGATATTGAAACAATTGTACGAAGACCCACCGACATAAATGCATTCGAACATCTTGCAACTTGGCTCTTTGGTATTGGTGAAAAAGAACTAAATTATTCACAGCTCATTACTTCTCTTAGGTCACAATGATAGGTATCTATTCTTTAGGTAAGTTACTAAAAAATGCTTTTCCTCCGGAGTCAGGACCCGTACGGCGATTATTTATTCGTATGCTGACACAAGCAAGGGCCTATCGTTCTCAGTTGCACATACAATCTTTGCATCCGATATCCGAGGAAGTTGGAAATTGGGCGGAGCAGGTAAAAAACAAAGGTTTTCACGTTATTGAGGATTACTTTACAGCTGATGAGTGCAAACAAGCTATCGCGGAGCTGGAGCGTCTTTTTTCAGAATACACCGAGTTAACCGTGAACCGATCCGATTGTAGACTTTTTGGTGTTGAGCTAGCGTCAAAGATTTGTCGTCGGTTAGCCGATGATCCTAAACTTCTTTCAGTCGCTGAAGTAATCAATGGGGCTAAGACAGTAAATTTTTCAACCTTGGGAGCCCGGTTGGATTTTACGCCAAACAATATGGGATCTGGCGAGGGCTGGCATCGTGACTCATTTCCTCCTCAGGTAAAAGCTATTTTGTTCCTAACTGATGTGACTATCGAAAATGGTCCTTTTCAGCTCATCCGAGATTCCGCCGGTTTTAAACAGCTGATAGCCGATACTTGGACCGCTCGACTCGGTCACTATCAACATCGCTTTACTGACGAGCAGGTTCAAAGGCTTGTAAAACAATCACCGGAGCGATTGATGACCTTTACTGCGCGTGCCGGCACCCTGGTTCTAGTCAATACAGGTGCTATTCATCGAGGCTCCCCGATTCGGTCCGGGACACGCTATGCGCTTACGAATTATTATATGCGCAAGGATCAGGTGACTCCTGAAACAGATAAGCATTTTGGGAAACGTTTGACGAAACAATTTCTAGAATCTGTCACCTAGAGATTCAGGTTTCTAAGATGTTTAACTTTCATTGAAGGTGAATGAAAGGCAGCGGTCTTTTACTTCCTGAAGGCGGTCTTTGTGAAAAAAGAAAAAGTCATTGATACGCAAGCGGCCTGTTTTCCAATTTTCAGCTGAATGGAATAGATCTTCCCTAAAATTTTCGATAGGAAAGAGTACACTCGAAATAAGATAGTATCCACGATAGCCAAGTAAGTTTAGTTTGCTAGAGACGGTAGTGATAGCATTTGGGATATGGGTATTATCGATCTCCATGAACAAATGAGGCTTACACCGATCAAGTGTCTCAGTAGCCCCTTCGATGAGCGAGAGTTGATGACCTTCAACATCAATTTTTATAAATTCAATATCGTTATAATTGTAGCTATCGAGTCGGCGTGTTTGAATGCTTCGCTCTTCGATACCTACGCGGCTAGCAAGGTCTGCAACGTGTGTGTTCTCTTTTTCAAGAGACGAAGAACCTTTGTGGCCCTTGGGTAATTTTAATATAGCGCTGCCGTCATGGTCTGAAAGCGCCACCTCTTCTACCGAACACGCACATGGCGCTCCAGCGCCGAGATCTCGAAGTTTTACAGCGAGCTCAGCAATCGGTTCAAAAAGCACTAATCGACCTGAAAAAGGCATAATTTCCAATGCGTAATCGCCCATATGGGCCCCCACATCGAGCGATGTTTTCTGTTTGTCACAGAGCATTCGCATTAGTCGCTTTTGTGCCCATTTTTCAAGACGTGTACTGGTGTTGGCCTTGGCAGACTGCAGGTGAACTTGGCGTTCGCGTAAGATATAAAACAGTTTCGGACTTGATTTACGAACGATTAACGAGACAAATTGTGCAAGAGGCATGGACATTGGTGTTGACATAACCTTTCCTTATTTTAGAGCCAATCGTCTAAGTACTGCAGACCCAAGGTAAGCAACCTTTTCTTTGTATAATTGAGCTTGCATCAATCCTTGCTCAACACGATTGAGTTGAACTTGTTCAATCGGCCGATTCTGGACAAGATGCCTTAGAAATTTAAGCATCGAAGCGCGATTTTTTACATCGGCTGTTTGACTCGTGCGCAAACTGTCATGAACATCGCTAGAAACATGTGAAGGTAGGCGTTGCCCGAGATTATCAAGGTAGAGCTTTCCTTCAAAAGGCAATTCAAGTTCAGCAAAAAGCTCACGCAGGGCTCGCTCGAATTTAGGAACGGTATAGGTTTCGCTTGTTTCGGATGCCAGCCCTTCTGTATCAACTTCAACTTGCTTGTAGTTGTTGAGCAAGTCGATAAAACAGTCTGCCCCTTCTTCAATTGTCGTAAAGGTGCGAGAATTCTTAGAATTAAAAAATTGCTGCCCGCCGCCCTTGAGATGCGCTTTGGCTACCACGGGAAGCCCACAAAGCATGGCTTCTTTGATGACTTTACTCTGGCCTTCGGTGTCACTGAAAAGGGTAAATACACGACTGCTGTTGTAAAAGTATGCGATGTCTCGCCGACTCACGGGGAACAGTCCTTTAGTTCTTACATAAATGAAAGAGAATTGCTCACGTTCCTCTCGATTAAAAAGCCGCATATAAAGTTCAGGCAATTCATTGTGATGCGTAGCAGGTTTTCCTGGAGGTCCAACGCAGATAACCAAAGCACGGGTGTTCGGTCGCTGATTGAAGACAAGACGCAGGCAATGAAATAGCTGATCTGTGTTCTTGAACTTTGCGGTACGCGTAACTGAAATAATATCCCATTGTTTCGGAACTTCGGGCCGCCGGCTGAAATAGCTTGGCGTAAACGAACTGCTATTAAATCTAAGACGTCGTGGGGATACCTCGCCATGAAATTGGACGGTATCTTCAAAAGCGAGATGAAAATCCACATAAGGTGGATGTTGTGCATTTGGGACGTACCAGCCCCAATGCATTCCGATCACGTAGCGTTCCTTAAGCCGCTTTAAAAGCGGCGCAATAAAAGCAACGTCCTCACCAAGACATTTACGTTCTTTGTGAGTGAATATCAAAATGCCTTTGCTATCTTTTGTCGATTCTTTGATGATAATGGCCAAGGTATTAGTCCTTAAGCGACAGTTTATGCCTGGTATCTAAGCGTTGATAGCACAGAGCCAAAACCATCGAATAGCTGCTATGCCTTTCGAATATATGCAGTCGGCGTTCGTGCATAGGGAATCGTTTTTATCTCAAGTTTATGATCCGCTAGAAACTGATCAACGGCGTCGCTTTCAGTCCAACGTGGTATAGCGTACTCATCGAGTACAACGATGCCGCCACGCACTATTCTGGGCCACATAGCCTTCAATGCCGCGAGCGTGGGCGCCGCTAAATCAAGATCCATGTGCAGTAACGCTATGCGAAAGCCAGGATGTTTTTCAACGTAGCTTTGGGCTGTCTCTGTGATATCGCCTTTGATGAGCTCGCAGCGATGATCTGGGATGCCTGCTGCTTTTACCATGGTCATAATTTCTTCTGGACTTGTCCCTTTAAAGTTTGCCTCAGAAACGTAGTCGTTTACGGCCGCGGTTTCGGAAGTGTTGGAACTTGGTCCGAAGCTATCAAAAGTATCAAAACCTACCGCGCGTCTTGCTGATCCAGTATCGTAGATGTTTAGCAATTTGAGCCAATACAGTAAGCCGGCGCCTTTAAGACACCGCATTCTACGATATCTCCAGGGATATCAAGGACCATGCGCAGGAGATCATAGCGTACAGTCATTTTTCGAATTCGTTCAATATCTGGGCCCAGCAGTAACAGATTGTATGCATCCCACAGTGCTTGTTCATTATCTAGCCGTGTTGTTTCCATAGCGACCAGTGTTCTAAACTTGATGTATCTATTTCGCAAGGCACGCTTTGTGATGCAAGGGAGGAGAAAAGGTTTGGATGGTAAAACCTCGCCATTTTTATCGATGCTAGTACAGCAGTAAGAAAAACGGGTCTTTGTCTTGGATATAGACGAAACTGAGGGCAACTTTATACCTGTAATGAATGAGCTTAGGTGGGTCGAGGGAGTTTTTGCCAGCTTCGGTAAACCGCAAAGCACGTCATCAGCAAAGTGCTTGCAAAGGCGATACAAGTAGCTGTTGCTGCTCCTTTCCATCCATGCCTTGGTACCAAAATTAGATTGCCAGTTAGGTTAACGATAGCGCCAAGCACAGCGACTCCGCTAAGAGGTCGCATACTTCCTTCAAACATGACGATCGCGCTTAAGATGCGGGAAATGCTTCGAAACATAAGTGCTACAACCAGAATAGGAAGCACAGTGTAGGCTTCGTTATAACGGCTATCAATGACCAGAGAAAATATTGGTGGTCCAAGCCAGATAAGAATTATTGCTCCAAGCACAACGAGCAAGCTGACGCTCAGTAATGCACGTTTTACCTGTTGTCTATCGATGATCCGGTTCCGCTTTAAGCGTTCAAACAACCAGGGTTGCCATGAAAGTGAGAATGAATCTGAAGCAACGACCAAAAGTGCAGCCAGTTGTGATCCAAGTGCGTATATACCGGCAGCCGCCAATCCAACATAAGCAACAATCACAGCGCGATCCGTCAGAGCAACGATTCGTTCGAGAATCGAATAAGGTACTAATTGAGCGCCGTAAGATAGAGCATCGCGTGAGTCAGCCATAGAAATACGCAATGGACGTTCAAGTCGTGAATTGATAATGAAGAAGCTAGCACAAGCAAACAAAACATAAGCCAGAACTTGGCCGGCAATACGACCTTGCCAGTGCAAATCAAACTGAATAACGAGTAGTAATGATAAACACAGGTTTAGCAGTGTTACTCCGCCTGTAAGCAAGCCGTGGCTTAACGGACGTCGTTCAAGTTGATAAAATGAGGTTGCGACTGAATTGACGTATTGGCTACCAATCCAAGGGACTAAGACGTACGCCCAATACGAAGGGACACCATGGATGGAGGGAATGAAGGCATTGACGATAGAAACAAGTATAGTAAAAACAGCAAGCAGCGAAGTCACGGTTAGAAATGTACTAAGAACGTAACGTGAGAACTCTGCGCGATTCAGATCAAAATAGCGTCGACGAATGGCGGATTGAAGGCCGAAGCCCACAAGTGGACCTGTGACTTGAAAAGCAATATCAAAGAGAACAACAACACCGTAATCAGAAGGAGTGAGATAATGCGTGAGGATTGGCGCCAAGATTAGTGGCGCCGCCATGGATGCTATCTTTACTAGGCCATACTGAATCGCTTGAGCAAAAAGACCTCGTTTCATGTTGTTCTCTTTGCTATCGGTCATGGACACAAGACGTGCTTTCGATCTGGCTGCGGTAGGTAGTCGATCTAACCATTCACATAAAAAGCCAAAAGTTGCCTCTAGATACTATTATGTTTCAAAGAAATCTAGCCGTCGTCGTGTTGGCAGCTGAGCTACGAAATTACATGCATTTCAATGCAAATAGAGCTTTGCTTCCGTCCGTATTTAGTGGAGATAGTCGGTGTCACAAGCCCGGCCGTATGAAAACTATCCGAACTTGATCCAGAGCGAGCTAGGGCAAAGTCCAGTCGGAAGGTTGTATCATGGCTACTCGAGGCGTTTCTGCATTTCGATAATGGCAGACCATAGAAATTAAGACAGGTGCTAAATCTCTGCTTTTATTTTATCGGAACCCGTGTGGGGAAGCGGGAGCTTAGGACGACGTAGCCTTGGCTGTCGCGGTCGACTTGGGTGATGCCGGGGTAGTGTTTTTCGAGTGAACGGACAGGGTCGGTTGCTCTGATGGAAGGCTTTCTTCCGTATTCTGCATCCGCAATGGATTTGAATCTTAAACCTTCACGCACTGTTTCACGAAGGGTATCGGGATCCCACGGTTTGGTGAAGAAGCGATAGACTTCGCATTCGTTGACGCAGATTTCAACGTCGCGAACGCTGGAGTTTCCGGTGACCATAATGCGCAAGGTATCCGGATAGTGATGCTTTACAGATTTGAGAAAATCGACACCGCGTTCGCCGGGCATCTGATTATCCGAGATAACTAAATCGATTTCGCCATGTTGCTTAGCAAGAATCTCCCAGCCTTGTGATGCGCTTGAGGCACGGTGAATGATGTAATCAGGGCTGCGCAAAAGACGTACAAGTGCGTTGAGGAGTGCAACATTGTCGTCGACAACCAAAAGTTGATATTTTTCCATCCACCGATCCTTTGTTTGGGTTAACAGTATTAGTTATTAACGGCCGGAACGGTAATTTTTAGAGGGGTGAATCGAAAATTAACTCAATTTCTTAGAAAAAGACCTTCAACATAGTCCCCAAGCATCTCTAGCGCTTGGCAAATGCGTTCATAAACGCGCACAAAGTCTGAACGTTTTCAATACTTACGGCGTTGTAGATTGATGCACGAATACCGCCCACAGAACGGTGTCCCTTTAGACCAATCATGTTTGCTTCGGTGGCTTCCGCGACAAATTTCTTCTCAAGCTCTTCGTTTGGCAAGTTGAAAACAACGTTCATTAGTGAACGTGAGTCAGCTTCAATCGTGTTGCGATAGAAACCGTCGTGTTTTTCAATGGTATCGTAAAGTAGTTTTGCTTTTTCT
This sequence comes from Myxococcales bacterium, assembly GCA_016699535.1. Taxonomy (NCBI): domain Bacteria; kingdom Pseudomonadati; phylum Myxococcota; class Myxococcia; order Myxococcales; species Myxococcales bacterium. The sequence continues at coordinate 759,645 of CP064980.1, read as the reverse complement.
CGATTGCGTTTGTCTAAGGCTTTCACCCCACCCAGCTCTTTGATCCAACGCAACACATTGCGCAGCATATAAATCGCAAAGGTAGGTGGTGTATTCAAAAGTGAGTTGGCTTTTGCGTGAGCGCCGTATTGAAAGATTTGAGCGATGTCGGTGCGGCCGTTTTCGACAAGGTCCTTGCGTATGATCACCAAGGTGACGCCCGAGGGGCCCAAGTTTTTCTGAGCGCCAGCGTAGATCACGCCAAACTTGCTGACATCAATCGGTCGACTAAGGATGTCGCTCGACATATCGGCAATCAAAGGAGTCGTTCCTGCGTCAGGAAAGCTTTGAAACTGTGTGCCGAAGATGGTGTTGTTTGAAGTGATGTGCAAGTAACGTGCGCTAGCATCAAGATCGAGTTCGCTTTGCTTGGGAATCCGACGATACACACCGTTATCTTCACTGCTTGCTGCAGCACGCGCCTTGGCCACGCGATTGGCTTCTTTAATCGCCTGCTCGGACCAGGAACCTGTGACCACATAGTCCGCGCTTTGGCCCTCGCTAATTAAGTTCATGGGCAAGAGCGCAAACTGAGCTCGCGCTCCGCCTTGCATAAAGAGCACATCGTAGTTCTCAGGAATCGACATTAGTTCACGCAAAAGCGCAATGGCTTCGTTGTGGGCTGCTTCATAGAGCTTGCCGCGATGACTGTGCTCCATAACAGACATGCCCGAGCCTTCGAAATCCAAGAACTCTTTTTGAGCATATTCTAAAGCGGGCAAGGGAATGGCACTGGGGCCGGCGTTAAAATTAGTGGCGCGTTTTGTCATGGTGCTTTTCCTTTATTCTGTCAGTACAGCAGACGAGTGGAGCTGAGGGGAATCGAACCCCTGACCTCTGCATTGCGAACGCAGCGCTCTACCAACTGAGCTACGACCCCGTCGGGCTCTATCGCGCGAACTATACACTGCCTGCGCCTCACTGCAAACGAAGTAGCTGCACCCTTTGTCGCTATTTCAACCCATGCATTGGGTCGAGACACAGTTTCAATAACCCTGAGTTTTTGCATTGCTCGGCAAGGGCCTCATCGCTATCTTCCGTTTTCTCAAAGCGCACCACCGGGCAAGCGATCCGATCGCTTAGAATGCTTTGGTTGTGGGCTCTGGAGGCATCCGCGTTTTGGAATTCATTGAGCACTACGGCCAGTAGTTTTAGGCCACGATGCTCGGCCGCTTCAACACTGCTTAGTGCATAGGACAGCACTCCCAAAGTATCACTCGCGACCAGAATCACAGGCCAGCCAAGCAGCACAGCAAAGTCAGCAAAATCTTGGTGCTGATTTAACGGAACCAGCAGTCCTCCGGCTCCTTCACACAGCGCTATCTCGGCGCGTGCCGCAAGCTTTCGGCATTGCTCAGCAAGTGGTTCAAGAACAAGAGGTTTAGCTTCTTTCATTTTTTCAGCAGCCAAAGGAGCAACGGGTGACGGCGTTCGGTAAAAACCAGACATCGTAGCCAGCTCCGGCTTCCCGCAAGCCTTTGCTAGCGCTTCGGCATCAGCTGCGTGCCCGTGCTCCACCCCTGTTTCGATGGGTTTGATCGCGCTTATTCCTAAGCCTTGCTGCATCAATGCATAGGATAGGCCACGCGCTACAAAGGTTTTGCCAACCTCTGTGCCAACTCCGCTGATCAAAAATTGTGCATGCACAAGGATGCTCCTCTATCAGCAAGGTAACTCAACTTCTTTATGGTGCGTAAACTGCAAGCGCTTTGAGCTCGACACTTAAGCCTTCAACATACAGGCCGATGCCGCCCGAACTATAACGGTCATCGACGACACGAATTGCGCCATGCTCGGCTGGATCGCCGGAGCTAAGGACAAGCTCTGAGCCAATGACACTCACGCGCAGTGTTACAATGCTTTGAATGGGAAAGGTAGCGGTAAGCGGGGTGCTTTGGAGCAACGAAGAACAAAGCAATAGGCCAAGGTTTCCGCAGCCGTTTCCGTCGACCGACTCGACACTGAGCGACGGTTCTCCGAGATCCACAAACATACGATATCCGTTCCAATCATTACGGTCGTCATCGGTGCGCAGTTGACGGCGCGCTATAAACCCAACCGCGTAACGAGTGGCTAACCACTCAGGGGCGCGGACCACAACCTGGGCTTCAATCATGTAGTCGTCAGGGAAATCCTCGTCCTCTTGCCTCCAAGCGTAAGCAATAAAAGGCGTTGCGACCTCGAGCCCACTGTCGCCTTGATCAAAGCGCGCAGAAGGCGTCAGTTCTAAATCACCGCTGCCGTTTTCAAAGGAAAGAAAATAGGCAACGCGTGACAAGGTTGCTTCGTTGTCAAGTTCGCAAGCATCTCCAAGATTATCGCCATCTCGGTTTTTCTGAGCAATGTTGAATTGCAAAGGACACGAATCACAATCGTCTCTTAAACCATCGCCATCGTAATCAGGCTCACCATACGAATCGGTGTCATCGCAAACGTCGATAGCGTTATCTAAACCATCGCCATCGAGATCATCATCACACAAATCACCAATGCCATCGTCATCACGATCCCGTTGCTTTGTGTTAGCGACGCTTGGGCAATTGTCTTGGCTGTTGATTACGCCATCGCCATCGCTATCGTCGGGCGTAATGCCGGCATCGAGTCTTTGAGTGTCAGTCGCTCCATCAACACCTGCATCGTCATCGCCATTGTATTCTGAAGACGGTTGGCTATCGCTGCAAGAGAATGCGAGAAGGGTAAAAAGAAAGAGCCATGTCGTTCGTCGAACTGTATGTGACTCAAGTTTGCAAACAGCAAGCATGCGTTGGGTCATGGCTGCAAGCTAGCTCAGATCGGCGCGCATCGCACGTCAAAGTATCTGAGAAAATATACTCAGTGCGCGCTCGATTTCAGCCTCGCTATGGGTCGCCATGGGCACGAGGCGCAAGCGAGCCGTACCCGCCGGCACAGTGGGCGGTCTTATCCCTTGCACAAACACGCCTTTTTCGAGAAGCGCTTCGGAAAGAGCCATGGTTTTAGCGCTGCTACCAATCAAAATCGGAATAATCGGGGTGCTTCCGGCTTTCACGTCCAAACCAAGCTTAGAAAGTCCTTCACGCAGCTGCACACAGCGCTTGCTAAGCTCATCGCGCAATGTATCAGCCTGCATAACTAACTCGGTGGCTTGCAAAAGCGCATGCGCAGCAAACTGCGGAATAGCCGTGGAGTAAATAAAGCTTCTTGCGCGGTTTATCAGGAACTCTTTGAGCTTTTTGTCGCCGGCGACAAATGCCCCGCTGAGGCCGAAGCTCTTGCCAAAAGTCCCCACCAAGATCTCAGGTCTGATACCTTCTTTTTTACATAGCCCTCGGCCTTGGGGTCCAATCACCCCCAACGCGTGTGCTTCGTCAATCATAAGTGCAGCATCGTAGCGGCGTGCCAGCTCATGCAGCTCAGAAACCGGTGCAAGATCGCCATCCATCGAGAAAACGGCATCACTTACGATAAGAGCCTTCTTCCCTTCCGAGCGGTGCGATTCAAGTAAGCCATTGATATCATTTATGTTTTTGTGTTGATACTTGTAAATTTTCGCACCGCTCAAGCGGCAACCATCAATGATACTTGCGTGATTCAATTCGTCGCTAAAAATCACATCTTTTGAAGAATAGATGGCGGAGATGATACCCGAGTTTGCTGCAAATCCGCTTGAGAAGACCAAACTACTTTCCAGGCCTACGAAATCTGCAAGGGTATGCTCAAGCATGTCGTGGAGCTCAAAGTTGCCGGAAACCAAGCGTGACGCTCCGGAACCGGCGCCGTATAGCTCGACGCCTTCCTTCAATGCCTGTGAGAGCCTAGGGTGCGAGGCCAGGCCCAAATAGTTGTTGGAGCAAAGACAAAGCACTTCTTTGCCATCAACCAGGATAGTTGGAGCAAGTGGTCCAGAAAGGGTACGCAGTTTCCGACGGAGACTAGCTCGATCGAGAATTTGCAGGGTATGTTCAAGGAAATCATCGAGAGACATGCTTTAAATCCATGGAAATAGCCTTTAGCATGTCTCAAAGACCCTATAAATAGTGTTTAGAGCTAGATAAGGGACTTTGTTTCACGTGAAACATTGCTTGATACACCGAATCCGCGACTGTGACTGGGTCCGTTACAGTAACAGTATCCGCTTCCGTGTCCGCGACTGTTACGGAAACGAACCCGGTAACGGAACCGGCAACGGTCACCGATCCGGCTTCGGACGCACTCTCGATTGCTATTTCCGATTATCTTCATTGAAATTCAGCCAGCGGAGACTTATCTATAGAGTATGCAGAGCGTTGACTATTATGCTGCCCTTGGGCTCAGCAAAGGGGCCAATCAGGCTGAGATCAAAAAGGCCTATCGCAAGCTGGCCCGGGAACTCCATCCGGACCGAAATCCAGGGGATAAGGCCGCTGAGGAGCGCTTTAAGGCCGTATCACGGGCCTATGAAGTCCTATCCAACGACAAAAAACGCAAACTCTACGACGAATTTGGCGAAGTAGGGCTCAAGGAGGGCTTCAATCCAGAGCAGTACAGACAGTATCAGTCCTGGGGTGGGGGCGGCTCTTCAGGTGGCCGTCAGGTGCACTGGAGTGGCAACTTCGAAGATTTATTTGGGGGCCGTGCGCCCAACATGGGCGGTTTCGGTGGCTTTGGCGATATCTTCCAAACGGTTGCTGGGGCACGCGGCGCCCAGCGTCGAGCGGCGCCTATGCCCGGTCAAGATATCGAAACCAGCATTAGCATTGATTTTATGGATGCCGTGAAGGGAACCGAAAAGGCTTTGAATTTTCTTGAACCTCAGAGTGGAAAAAAACGCGAGCTCAGTGTGAAAATTCCCGCTGGTATTGCCGACAAAGCTAAACTTCGCTTGCGAGGGCAGGGTCTAAAAAGCAGTAGTGGTGGTCCCGCTGGTAATCTCGTGGTCGAAGTCAAAGTGCATGCTCATCCTCTTTTGCGCCGCGAAGGTCTGGACTTGCATATGGATCTTCCGGTCACTTTCACCGAAGCGCTTGAAGGCTGCAAAGTCGATTTACCGACGCCGCATGGAACGGTATCCCTCAAGATACCCGCTCAGACTCAAAGCGGTCACGTACTTCGCTTGCGCGGAAAAGGCATTCATAAAGCAGGTGGAGACAAAGGCGACTTCCTTGCTCATGTTGAAATTCGCGTCCCACAAAAAGAGCTTTCGGCGGAGCAGCTTACAACGCTTAAAGATCTACTTCATGAGCTATACGATCCTGATATCCGAAGTAATCTTAAGCTTTAACTCAAAAAATGGAACATGCCACGGTTGGCATGTTTTGAAGGTATTTTACGCCAATTATGGCATGAAAATAGGCAAGTTGTTGCCAAATTTTGCGTTGACGAGGGTAGCGAGTACCTTTAGAGGCGCTAATTTTTCATCTGATACTTGGCTGTGCACCTAGGCACGACTTTTGCAATAAATCGAGCGATCAAATAGGTCGATAAGGATACCGGATGAAATATTTAGCTAGCTTTACTTTGGTAGTTGTACTGCTCGGCACAACAAGTTGCAGGCCATCGGAAAGCGGTGAGTTTGAAAACGTTGGATGGGCACAAACCGAGCAGACTGCGAGCTGCGTTTTTGCTTTCGAAAACCAACAAGAGCATTTGCTTAGTGGGAACGTTAGGCGCCCTCTGAGAGAAACGCTCGAAACGACCATTCGCTCGTTAGCTAATATCTTCAATCACGATGAGCCGTTTAGCATCAGCTTCAGTTTTAGACGCTCAAACGATGCGATTTCTACAGGTCATGAAACGACGCTTCGTGTAGCAAATGGAGACAACTGCATTGCACAACTAAGACGTGTGGTCCGCACCTATTTGCAAGACCAAATGGATCCCTGCCAGCTCGCTGAAATTGGAGTCGAACCCGTCCTGCCTTTTAAAGATTTTGTTCGAACCATCAAAGATCTCATCTTGCGTCTCATCGTTGAAGGGCGGACTCATGACTCTGCGCTTGCTGCCCAGGTGCTAAGCGAGATGCATGAGGCCGAAGATAAGCTTCAGTGGCAAGAGTGTTCGAATATTCAGCTCGATCAGGACTCGATGCACGTTCTAACAACGAGCATGCAGCGTTACGCGGATGATGCGGACAAGCAAATAATTTTTTTGCTCGACTATGACAACACGCTCAAAGCGCTGCATCCTGTCTGGCAAACCGCTGGTCCAAGCGATCGACTGCTTAACCTACTGTCCGCACTGGCACAGCGCTCGACCGAGACACACGTGGTGAGTGGTCGAGGGAAAAACAATCTAAATGACTGGTTTGCTTCGTTGTCCATTGGCCTACATGCAGAAGAAGGACTTCTTACCAGTTTGATTCCGCGAAGCGGTAAGTCGCGACAATGGACGCTTGATCCACGCTATGCAACAGAGACGATGATAAGCATAAAACAAGCACGTGATCAGTACGTACTTCCAATCTTTGAACAAGCTCTGCTCGATCAGGAGCTGTATGTGAATGGTGAGCCGCCTGCCTGGGAAGATCCCGAAACGGCTCGCTCGTACCCGGCTGTGGCCGTCGAAGATAAATACATCACAATTGCCCTTCATTTCGTTGCTGCAGAAATGCTTTTCGAATCAGACCTTGGTTTTTGGGCTGACAAATGGCTTGAACGCGCAGAAACAACCATCAATGAACATCATCTCCCGCTCAAGGTCACCGCAATAGCCCCTGCAAAGCGGCGCGAGGTCGCCCTCGACAAAACTGCTACTGGACAAGATGATCTCGACGTTACCAAAGGCCAGGTTCTCAGCCGAGTGATCGAGCCATTCGATCTAAGCAAACCCACAGCCATTGTAACCGCTGGGGATCTGCCCATGGATGAAGCTCTTTTCGAAGTGGCTCACCAACTTGAGGCTCAACATCCTGAGATTACAGCTTACACAATCCATGTCGGCACTGGTGCGCTACGAGATGGATCAACTACTTCTGCGAAATACATCGTAAGTACTGTCGAGGAGATGCTCCGACTTCTCGAGGATTTTGTGAAATAGATGGAATATTTCCGTAGCTCTTAGTGCTCAGCGCAACAACTAGTAAAAGTTTCATGACGAGCATTTCTTTCGTGAGTGTGCGCGGTCATTTTTGGTGGTTTTGCTCAAGAAATTGAACAACGCCAAAGCAGTATTCCTAGCCAGGCGGCATGGCAATTGTAGGAGCCGTTGTGTCGTGTTAGGTCAACCGGCATGAGTTCTCCCCAAGCTTCTAAGCTTCCCATTCACATTGCCGTTATCATGGATGGCAATGGGCGTTGGGCAGAGCAGCAAGAACAACCACGAACCTTTGGTCATCGCACAGGCAGCGATGCAGTTAGGCGCACAGTGCGTGCTGCGCGCAAGCTAGGCGTCTCGGCGCTAACGCTCTACGCCTTTAGTGAACAGAACTGGCAGCGGCCAACAGAAGAGATCGAAGTGCTCATGGCTTTGCTTGAAGAGTTTATCATCAAAGAGCGCGCTGAGATTCTCGACAATGGGATTCGCTTTAGAGCCATCGGTCGTTTGAATCGTTTACCAGAGTAACTGCAAGCGCTGATGCAAGAACTGGAGCAAACTTCCAAAGACAATGATGGCATGGTGCTTTCGGTCGCGCTCTCGTATGGCGGCCGTGAAGAGATTGCGGATGCTGCAAAAACTTTAGCTGAGCAGGTTGCTGCCGGAAAGCTCGCAGCTGCCAGCATCGATGTTGAGACACTTAACAAAGCGCTCCCGTCGATGGATGTTGGAGCTGTTGATTTACTGATACGCACTGGCGGTGAGCAACGCATTAGTAACTTTTTGTTGTGGGGCGCAGCTTATGCCGAGCTTTACTTCACGGATCGTTTTTGGCCCGACTTTGATGAGCAGGATTTGGCAGACGCCATCGCCGCATTTCAGCAGCGTGAACGACGTTTCGGCCGGGTATTCAATAGCGATGCAGAGCCAGCGCAAGGAGCCCATGTCAAATCTGCTTAAGCGCGTGCTTTCGGCAGCGCTGTTGCTGCCCGCTCTAATCGGGCTGATGTTCTATGCGCCGCCGTGGGCTTTTGCGCTCACCGTACTTCTTGCAGCAACCTTTAGTTTTCGAGAATACGCCAGCATGCTCTTTGCACGCACGCTGATGATTCAGCATGCAACCGTGTTGATTGGCCTTGCCTCGATGCTTTGGGTGCTGCGCTTATCAAGTCTTGGTCCTGCCAGCGTCGGATTGCTCGCTGCAATGTTGTTGCTTTCTTTAAGTTCCGCTTTGTTTGTCGGCAAGCAAAGTGAAAACTTCATCCGCGTGGGCTGGCTCATGCTTGCGCCTGTCTACATTGGTCTTAGTCTATGTACCGTGCTCTGGCTTCATGAACTTGAGCGTGGCCCTTGGTGGGTCTTGCTTGCGATGTCCTTTGCCTTTGCCGGTGATACAGCAGCATATTTTGTGGGCAGCGCTTTTGGTAAACACAAACTTGCGCCTGCCATCTCGCCGAACAAAACGATCGAAGGCGCCGTGGGTGGATTGCTCGGCAGCGTGCTTGCTGCACTTATCTTCGTGCTTGGCGGACTGCTTCCTTTACCCGTCTTGGATGCGGTCCTTCTTGCGCTGGTTGCCGGTCTCTTTGGTCAAACAGGAGATCTTTTCGAATCGATGCTCAAGCGCGCAGTGAATATTAAAGACAGCGGCAGCCTTATTCCCGGTCACGGCGGCATGCTCGATCGCATCGATGCATTACTGTTCACTTCCGCTGTGACCTGGATCTACATGCAATTTTATTAGACACAGGCTCTATATTTTGTTCAGTATTTTAAGCTGGCATGGCTTTTGCATGACAATACCATGAGGAATTGTCATGAGCTTTCTACGAAGTAGCCGGATGTCAGTTTTGGTCATGTTTTTGCTGACCTCGTTGTTAACAAACTGCAGCGCGAGCACAAGCGGTGACCTTGAAAATGATACAGGTTTTGTCGTCAAACCTGGAGCGCTCTGCACAGAAGCAGCTGAGGCTGTGTGTGCAGATGATGACAGCTGTGATGATAGCGCGGAAGTCGATACTGGGGCCTGCGAAGGCTTCTTGGGGCCTTTGCTCCTTAACACGACTACCGCTGCCGATCCCTATTCGGCCGGCGCTGCGATAATCCTTTCGATTTTGGCATACGCCGTGCTGGCCCTTGGTCGTGCTGGTGTGCAGTTGCCTGAGTTTCAGACGCCGCCCGGTATTATTGATGCGTGGGCGTCCATGACGGCAGTTGCTTCGAGCAACCTGCAATTGCTGCAACAAACGTTAAGTAACGCTTATTATGCAGCTCTAGATTCGCAATTTTGGAATTTTGGCTCGACCGAGCAGCTTCTCGAAGGTCTTCAAGCCAGTCTAATTTCTCTGAAGGACGAAGTCGAACAAAAATCGAAACTCTCGCCGCTTGTAAGGGGAGCTATTGGAATTGGCATATCCCTCCTCTTAGAACTAGTGGTGCGTATGACGGTGTCGTATTTTGAAGACCCATTCTTTACGGATGATGAGCCCAACGGGTGTGAGGCACGTATTGCTTACTGGAAGGAAGCAACGCACTTCGATTGGTGGCAGGAATCGATACGTGAAAGTATGGATGCCAACTTTCCAAAAAGCCAGCCACCCCAGGGCGCCGTGAGAGCAAATGGAAATGGTATAATTATTTGTATGCGCCGAGTTATCATCAAGCGGCGTGATGCAGTTGTGGATCGATCCTAATCCTGCTCATCCAAAGATGATCAATTTCGGCAAACGAATACGCGAAGGCTTGTCATATTACGAACCAGAATACGGCGAAGCACGTTTACGCGTGCTGAACGTGGGTGATTATCCGGTGGATTTCAATTCGGTACCATCCGAAATTGGATTCCGTAAAGGACCGTTTATGCCATTTTTTATCGAAGTTCCACCGCGGGACGATGAGGAATTCGCCTTGCGTTACTATAATGTTTCAACACAGCGTGGCCTGTTCGGTGGTTGGGATTACAATGAAACCCAGACGATTCGTGTGCCAACAGCCGTTCCAGGGGCGCCAAGTACTTTCCTAAGCCCCGACGCATACTTCCTCGCCACCAAGTGGCCTTGGCCAGAGTAGAAGCTTCGGGCTATCTGAGGTTAGTACAACAAAACGAGGACCAGGCTGTGCAGTCCAGTTAAAAGTAGAATAACGCGCTGCGTAGTTGACGCGGTTTTCTTGCGGTTCTATAGCGCCGATGCAAGGCTTAAGGTCTTAGCGGAGCAAAGCTGGCAGGGGCTATTATCCTTGCTCGGTGCCGGTTTTCAAAGGAGCTTGGTGCTTATGAGTAAAGAGAAGTATAAATTTTTTGAGGTTGTTCGTGGCTATCTTGAAGAAGCCGCAGAGCTGGTGAATCTTCCGCCGCATGTGGCTCACATCCTTGCGCAACCCAAAAACGAAGTCATTGTTCATTTTCCTGTGTTGATGGACAACGGTGAGACCAAGATTTTCAAAGGCTATCGTGTTCAGCATAACAACCTGCGCGGCCCCTACAAAGGCGGCATGCGTTTTCATGAATCAGTAACGCTCGATGATCTTAAAGCGCTTGCCTCGATGATGACCTGGAAATGCGCATTGATGGAGATTCCGTTTGGCGGCGCCAAGGGCGGTATTAAAACCAATCCACGTGAGCTTTCGCAAAACGAGTTGATGCGCATGACACGTCGCTTCACCCATGCACTTGGCTACAACATCGGCCCTGAATACGACATCCCCGCTCCAGATATGGGAACGAACGCCCAGATTATGGTGTGGATGATGGACACCTTTATGAACACCGTGGGGCATACGCAGAAGCAAGCGCAGCAACGCGTAGTGACGGGTAAATCGCTTACCTCCGGCGGCTCCTATGGCCGTGAAAAAGCCACGGCTCAAGGCGTGGTGCACTGCATTACCGAATGGGCCAAAGACAACAATTTTGATCTCGAGGGAAAGACAGCCATCATCCAGGGCTTTGGTAATGTGGGCTCTCATACGGGCATGCTGCTTTCTAAGCTTGGTGTATCAACGTTGGCCGTGGGGGATCACTCGGGATACCGTGTGAATCCAGAAGGTTTTAACCCACACAAACTTGGCGACTACGTTAAGCACAACGGATCCATTGAAGGTTATCCCAATGGCCAGAGCATTAGCCGTGAAGAGTTCTTCTCGGTGAAAGCAGATTTGTTCATTCCAGCGGCGCTTGAAAACCAAGTGGGCGAAAAAGAAGCCGAGCTACTTGATGTCAAACTTGTCGCTGAAGGTGCTAATGGACCGGTTAATCCTGAAGGCGAAAAAGTGCTTATGGCCAAAGGGATCGAGATCATTCCTGACATTCTCGCCAACAGCGGTGGTGTCACTGTGAGTTACTATGAGTGGGTGCAAAACAAGCGCAGCGAAACCTGGGATCTTGAAGAAGTGGATGCGCGACTCGAACGTGCTATGAAGCGCGCTTACCAACGCGTGGCGCACGCAGCCCGCGAGTTAGACTGCAGTCCTCGTCTTGCAGCCTACGGTCTGGCTTTGCGTACCCTTAAAACAGCCTACTCTGAGCGCGGGATCTTCCCCTGATCGAAAAAAGTTTCAGGTCCTCAGCGATCCCGAAAAGATTCTCATGGAGAGCTTTAACAAGTTTTTGCGGGATGGTGTTTGCTTGAAAACTGACGTGCGACACGCTCGGACATACGGGATGACCGATTGAATCGTTTAGAGCACTAAACCACGGAGTACATTGCTAAGTGCGGTATTCGTTCTCTGCCGACAGGTCGGCGCGGGCGAATCGAGCTGGGTTATTTATGGTGATGGTTCGTCCTTCGGTTGCGATCCAATTTTGATCGCGCAAAGCTCCGAGCGTACGGGAAAGCGTTTCAGGAGCAATATGAAGTTCGTTGGCCAGCAAAGTCTTGGTTCCCGGCAATGCAATGGCAAGCGAGGTTTCGGACAAAGGTTTTTTGCAACGCGCCAGCAGCCAGTCGCGAAGACGCTCACTTACGCTTAGCTCTCGAAGGTTTTCGAGTTGCTGCACCAGGTAGTGCAAATGAAGGCTCATCGATCCAAGCAGTTGAAGAGCGATCTCAGGCCTTTTTGAAATGAGACTACGAAAATCATTTTTGCGGATGAGTAAAACCTGGCAAGCTGTTTCAGCTTGTGCGCAAACTGGATAATGATCGAGGCCTGAAAGAACTGCTTCGGCAAAGGAACTTCCAGGACCGAAGATGCGGACCGTCGTTTGGCGCCCAGAACGATGTTGGCTATGCACGTGGATGCGACCGGAAACGATAATGAAAAAACCTTCGGCCGGATCGCCTTCATAAAAAAGGTATTCTCGACGTTCGAAACTTTTGATCGACGTGCAACCCGCTAGCGCTTCGATCTCTTCTTTTCCTAGAGCAGAAAAGAGTCGAGTGCTGCTCAGCATCTTTTGGACACTCGCGCCGTGGTTTATCGGGCTGCCTTCAACGCCACTCGGCATAACCCTCCTCAGAAAATCAAATTCATATTGGGGATTTTCTTGATCCAGGTCAAGGTTTTTTCGCGATTTGTGGGCTACGAACTTTAGTGATCCTGACCTGAAACCGATTTTTGACGGCGTCACCTATGCTAACAAAAAAACAAGCCAAACTATTTTTTCTTGGCGGCACCGCTCTGTTCAGCGGCGTCTTTATTCTGATGACCATTGACCTGCATCGGAAAGTCCCAGAGCAAACGAACTCTGCCGCAATCAGTGACGACGTTAAGGCTGGCAAACGAATCTGGGAAGATAACAACTGTATGGGGTGTCACACTCTTTTCGGCGAAGGAGCTTACTATGCTCCCGAGCTAACCAAGGTGGTTGAGCGACGCGGAAAAGAATGGATTCGTATTTTCATCAAAGACCCAGAAGCCATGTTTCCCAACCAGCGCAAGATGGTTAAGTATGACTTTTCGGAGCAGCAGATCGATCAGATTATCGCCTTTCTTGAGTGGTGCGGCCATGTGGATCTTAATGGTTTTCCGGCCAAGCCTCCTTTGGGTGATTCGGTACCGGCGGTTAGCGTAACGCAGGCCGAAGCCTTTTCTGGACCAGTGCCTCTGCGTAAAGCTGTCCCGGAAGTGTTTACCACCGGCACGTGTATTGGCTGCCATCAAATCCAGGGACAAGGCGGTGCGGCAGCCGCTGCAATTGGCGCTCCCCCGCTCGATGATGTGTTTCGGCGATATACCCGTGAGAAATTAATCGAATGGATTTCGGATCCGCAGAAAATTAAACCCGGCACGAAAATGCCCAAACTGCTCGGCGTCGCAATTTCCGAAAAGCAACTGATCGAAATTGCCGATTATCTCATGAGTTTGGATCCGGCAACCGCTGAGCCACCAGCTTCGGGCCAGCCATGATCCTGTGTGACGGTAGGTGCAAACTATGAAATACAAATCCCAAAAGATTGCATATTGGTTCTTCGCTGCAGCGATGGCTTTGCTGCTCCTTCAGCTTATCTACGGTTTCATTATGGGCTTTGCCCGAATCGGAATGGATGGCCTGCACCAATGGATTCCATTTAATACGGCACGGGCTGTGCACACGAATTTGCTCGTGTTTTGGATGCTCCTTGGCTTTATGGGCTCGGCCTATTTCATTATCCCTGAGGAAGCGGACCGTGAACTCATGTGGCCGAAGCTTGCATGGATTCAACTGATTTCTTTTCTCGCGGTTGGTGTCGTTGCTTTGGTCGGATACCACATCAACTGGTGGGAGGGTCGTAAGTTCTTGGAAATTCCGCGACCTTTGGACTATCTGGTAGTGGTCAATGTCTTGGCCTTTTTGGCGAATATTGGTCTAACGATTTGGAACGGAAAACGCCACACCACGACATCCATCGTTCTGTATTTCGGTCTGCTCGCATCGGCGTTGCTCTATTTGCCGGGCATGATTCATTTTGATAACCAAACCCTCGATTCTTTTTATCGTTGGTGGGTGGTGCATTTGTGGGTTGAGGGTGTGTGGGAACTCATCATGGGCGCCATGCTGTGCTACCTTCTGATTAAGCTTACAGGCGTTGATCGAGAAATCGTCGAGAAGTGGCTCTATGTCATTGTGGGCTTCACTTTTTTGTCAGGTATTCTCGGAACCGGTCATCATTATTACTACATTGGTGCGCCGCGCTACTGGCTGATGGTCGGAGGTATCTTTTCAGCTTTGGAACCGCTCGCGTTTTTAGGAATGGCCTTGTACGCGCTTTCGATGGCGAAAAAAGGTGGCCGGCGCCATCCAAACAAAGCTGCACTAAACTGGACTCTCGGCAGTGCGATTATGTCCTTTGTCGGCGCTGGCTTTTTAGGTTTTGCGCACACACTTCCGCAGGTTAATATGTATACGCACGGCACGCTTGTGACTGCCATGCATGGTCATATGGCGTTTTGGGGCGCCTACGCCATGATCAATCTGGCCATGATCTCCTATACCCTACCTATTTTTACCGGCCGTAAATTGTGGGATAATACGGCCTCAAGTCTTGCCTTTTGGTTGAGCAACATCGGCATGGTGTCAATGACAGCTGCCTTTGCAGTCGCCGGGATCACGCAAGTTAATCTCGAGCGACGCCTTGGCCTTGATTTTCTTGTTGTGCAAACAGAAATCGAAATGCACTTTGTTGGCCTGCTGCTTGCAGCCTCATTGTTTACCATCGGCATTGCTCTTTTCCTCTACAATTTCTGGCGCTTTGGTTTACCGAGCGCAGAAGCAGAGCACTCCGATGTCCGGGCGATTGAACAGTTGTCTCAAAAAGAGCAACTCTCTGTTCAAGGGTCATGACACGCCCCGCAATTTTCTATGTTGAAACTGGGCGCGAGGTTGATCTTTTCACCCACGCATGGAATGCGAAATTGCCGTTGTTGATCAAGGGACCAACCGGGTGCGGAAAAACGCGCTTCGTTGAGTACATGGCGGCCAAGCTCGGCCGTCCCCTGGTTACCGTTGCTTGCAACGAAGATACCAGCGCCACTGATTTGCTTGGCCGTCATCTTCTCATTGGCGGTGAGACACGCTGGACGGATGGTCCTGTTACGCGAGCGGTGCGAGACGGCGCGGTACTTTACCTGGACGAGGTCGCCGAAGCTCGCGCTGATACGGTTGTGGTGATTCACTCACTTAGCGACTACCGCCGCGAGCTATTTCTTGATCGCACTGCCGAGACATTGCATGCACCCCCGAGTTTATGTTGGTGGTGAGTTACAATCCCAGCTACCAACGCAGCATGCGAGAATTGAAATCTTCGACGAGACAGCGTTTTGTTGGGCTGAGTTTTGGCTATCCAGACATGGAGCGCGAGGTGGAAATTATCGTGGGCGAAACCAACGTCGATGAAGCTGTTGCGCGCAAGTTGGTGGGTGTTGCTCACAAGGTTAGAAAGCTAAGTGAACTTTCTTTGCTCGAATCGGTCTCGAGTCGCTTGCTCGTGGATGCCGCAAAGTTGATTAAGCAAGGTTTGCCGCCGCGTTTTGCCGCAAGCGCCGCAATTGCTGAGCCGCTTAGTGACGATCCGGATGCTATCCAGGCGATTCGGCACATCATCGAGCTCAGTTTTTGACGATATGGCAACTCTTTTAGAGTGGGAGGAGCAATTTTTCCTAGGCCTTAAAGCCCTCTACAAGCGCGTTGTACAAAGCCCTCAGGACCGGCGAAGGGCGTTGGTCTCTGCCGCGCTAGCGCCGCAACGCCAACAATTGTTTTTGCTTGCGCACATGATAGCAAACCGCAGCGTACTAATTATTGAAACCCCGCAAGCGGTCCTTTGCGACGAAGCGCATCTTTTCTTACCACCGGAGTTCAGTGTCGCAAGCACAAAACAAGCCAACGAAGCGCTGTTTCGAGTAAAAACGGTACTTGGTGCCCTCGCGATAAGATCGAGCGACAGGGGCTTTTGTGGCGCACCCTTGGAGGAACGCGTTGCGGCTTGGAGCGAAGAGTTTTCTTCCTTGGGCGAGTGGATTGCGCTAGTGCAGAGAGAGCTTGGGGACATGTCGCTTTGGCAGATTCTTGGTGAGTTCAGGCAACAAAGCCAACCAGAGGCGGAATCAGCGATTAAAGAAAAGCCGCCCCCTTCTGCGGAAGAAGCTCAACACGAACTCACGGAAATCGAAGGGCAAGGTCAGATCGATACCGAGGTGCAAGTGCATCAAGACGAGCAACCAATGCAAGCGGAGATGCCAATCCACACTTTCGAGAAGGTAGAAGCGCTTGAGGAGTACATGGGTGTGCCGCGCAAGACCGACGATGAAGATGAACTTGAAGATCACGCCGAAGCCCTAAAAACCCTGAACATGAAACAGCTGCTTCGCAGCCAAGAGCGCCCGCACTCTATCTACCGAGCAGATCTTGTGATGAACGGTCCTGAACTGGAGCTGCAAGACGATACCGTTGGTGAAGGTATTCCCTATCCAGAGTGGGATTACAAAAAAAAGCGCCACAAAGCCAATTGGTGTTTCGTGAAACGAACACAGTTTCTTGGAAGTGATCCGGCATGGGCCGAAGCTATGAAGCGCAAACATAAGACAACTATTTTCGAACTCCGAAAAAAAATGGCCTCCCTTGCTACACAAACTCAACGGATAAAACGCCAGCCCATGGGCCCTGAACTCGATATCGATGCAGTGGTAACGGCACAAATTGATCTGCGCACAGGATTCCCCGTCGATGACCGTTTTTACGTGGAGCGGCAGCGCAAAGTGCATGATGTGGCTGCCATGGTGCTCATGGATCAGAGCTACTCGACGGACGCTTGGCTAAGCGATGCGCGCGTGCTGGACACCATCACCGAAACCCTTTTTTGCTTGGGAGAAGTACTCGATGATCTCGTGGCAGATTTCTGTGTGGCAGGCTTTAGCTCCCAAACTCGGCGTCAATGTGATTTCTGGCTGATTAAACAATTCGCGGAGTCTTGGCCTACTGCCCGTGCGCGCCTTGGCGCCATCGATGCTTGTGGATACACTCGAATTGGCCCGGCATTGCGACACGCGCAGAACTTGCTCCTTCAGCGGCCCGCAGAGCGGCGCGTGATTTTCCTGCTCACCGATGGTCGACCCTGTGACTACGATCGTTATGAAGGTGAATACGGGATCCAAGATGTGCGCAAAGCGATCCAAAGTGGCGCAGAGCACGGTATTTACACGCATGCTTTTGCCATTGAAAAGCGAGCCCGTGAACAATTTCCGCGCATGTTTGAGCGTCATGAATACGATATCGTGTCCAGTCCACGTGCTCTTATCTCAAGCATGTGTCGAGTGTTTGCGCGATTAAGATTTCAATACTAACAAGGTGCATCGAAACCGCCATGTTTGCAGCGCAAAGCACAAGCACAAAAGCCATCCTTCCGGCGGCCCAAAGTGTGTTCATGTTGTAAGGCAAGCAAGGGTTCCGGGGAAACGCTCTAGCTCGCGTCTGCGAGGAAGCTGCCAACTTTCGAGGCATCCTGTTATGCTTTGGGTGTGATTGATGTGTATTTGATACCGGGTTTTTTCGGTTTCGCCCAACTCGGGGCGCTTAGCTATTTTCAAGGAGTGTCTGCCACGCTCCTTAGAGCGCTCGAAGAGCAAGGCATCGACGCGCGTATTTGAGGCACCCACACAACCGACGAGCTCCGTGAGACGTCGTGCACTTACGCTTCTCGAATTCGTCGAGCACCACAGCGGAAGCAACTCGCATGCACTGCATTTCGTTGGACACAGCACGGGCGGCCTCGATGTGCGATTGCTTCTGACCCCAGGGGTAAAGCTCGGGCAAGTAAGCGCAGAAGACAGCATTGCAGCCCGAACGAAAACGGCCATCACCCTTGGCACACCACACTACGGCACGCCCCTGGCGAATACGCTGACCAATCTCAATGGCCGCAACTGGCTTATGCTGGTGACTGCCCTAGCCACAAGCAAACCCGGTCGCTACACGCTTTATGGCGCAGCTCGGGCCCTCACTCTTTGGTCACGCGTGGATGATTTTATCCTTGGCCACACCCACACCTTGCTCGACAGCATCGTCGAGCGACTGATCAAAGACATCAAACCGGATGCAGACGATAGCTTCTTTGATTTCGTACGTTCGGTGGGTGTCGATCAAGGCGCATTAGTGCAGCTCACGCCGGAATCTATCGATCTTTTCAATGCTGCCGTGCTCGACCGCGCTGACATTGATAACGTAAGTTTCGCAACAGCTGCGCCTTTTCCTAAACCCTACGTGGGCTGGGATCCCTACAAAATGATGTCACGAGGCCTGTTTGCTTTAAGCTATTCACTCGCACGTCGCGAACAACGCCAATACCCTTACCCAGATCATGCGTATGAACTCTTGGAAGAAATTCGCAACCTTCTTCCTTTTGAACTGGACCGAGGAACCAATGACGGCGTCGTTCCCACCTTAAGCCAACTATGGGGACGCTTTGGAGGCATTGCAGTAGCTGATCACCTTGACGTCGTTGGGCAGTTTCCTCACGATGATGAAGGAGGCGTGCACTATCCCGGCTGGCTTCACAGCGGCTCGAACTTTTCCAAAAACGATTTCGCAGAACTCTGGTCAAAAATCGCAGCAGTTATCGCAAACGCTTAAGGAGAGGCGCCTGCAAACTAACATCTTTCCTCAAGACGCTTGCTGACACCTTTTACGGTGATTATTTCATCGATTGGGCGGTGGAGCTTAGCGAGCTTGAATCCTTGGGAGTTGAACTCAACAGCGAGCTTGGTGTGGTCATGGGAAGCTCGCGCCAAGGCAGTCACTTGGATGGTGATCTCGTATGCCTGACCGGCGAGGGCCAGAACCGGCAATGGAGCGAAGCCATGATGGATCGTATGCGATTGGATGGTCAAGCTGTGGTCGATAGCGATGGGGATGGCTTGAGCGACTGTGAAGAAGCTTATTGTGAATCTGACCCAAACAATAGCGACACGGACAATGATGGCACACTGGATGAGCAAGAGGTGCAAGAGGGCACTGATCCCACACAGGATGATAGTGCTCAGGGCAATGTCGAGCTTCGAGGAGGCGGAGGTGTAACGGGTTGCATGATTGCCACTTCGGGTGAATCGGCCAATGAACCTGTGGTGTATCTATTAGCGCTGGGTCTGTTTCTTACACGAAGAAAAAAGTTCTAAGCCACGCACTACTCAGTAGTCAAAGCGATAGACCCGACCCTCGTTTTGTCCGGTGATGAATTCATAGGGACAGGCACAAAAAAGGCTTTGACCTGTGGCGAAAGAACAAGTTTCAGCAAAGCGATCATCAGGGCCAGTGTTGGGTGAGACAAAAACATGGCTTAGTGCATAGCTCGTCGAACTTAGCGGCTGAAACAAAAAGGCCGCACCCGCGCGCTGATAGCCCGTCGTCTCATCAAAAGGGCTTCCAATAAGAATCAGTCCATTGCGAATATCAACACTAAGGCCAAAGCCCTCTCCTAAGTTGCTTTGATCGGGCTTGGTTAGGGTCGCCAATTCTGTGGCGGTAGTTCCCAGGCGATACAGCCGTACGTAACCTGGGCCAACGTAAGTATAACCGTCGTCGGTTTCGGCGGCACCAATGACGGCAAGGTCGCCTTCCAAGGCCACTGCGACGCCGAAGATATCACCGTCTTGATCGCCGCGATCAAGCTCTTGTTCGCTGCCCCAGCTTCCATTGACATAGCTGTAACGGTAGACAATCCCCCTATCGCTCCCATTGGAAAAGCCAGGCGCTCCAATGATGAGAGTATTGCCTTCGACTGCAAAAGCGAAAGCAAAACGATCATTGTTTTGAGCGTTCGAAGCTTGCAAGGATTGTTTGAAGGTCCAGGTGCCTGCTGTGCGTTCGTAATAATGGAGATAGCCTATGGGCCAAGATTCCCCAACAAATAAACGATCGCCATCGACAATAATTTTTCGCCCAAAATCGTCATAGGGAGATGTCGAGGCGCGAGGGCTTTCGAGTTTGACAGTTTCGGACCAGACCCCATCGACGTCCCTTCCAAACATATAGACCGCGCCGCGGTTTGGTCCCTGCGAGGTGCTTGCACGATAAGCTCCTACAGCAATATCGTCGCCCGAAATTGACACACTGCCACCAAAGAGATTGCCAATCGTGCTGTCGCTTGCCACCAGGTATTGCATACCACCGCTAAGAGGATCCGCATCCAACATGGACCAGGTCTCGTTAGCGAGCTGTTGGTAGATGAATGCTTTGCCAGAGTTGGGATAGAAATCTTGGCTTGGTGCTCCAACCACCATTAAGTCCTGAGATATGGCGATGGCGCTGCCAAGAACGTCGTTGTCGCCGAGAAAACCATTGGCAAGAAAAGAAGTGGATAGCGCATTGCACACGCCGTTTCCATCGCAAGTGCCGCCTCCAGAACAAGTTGTACCAGCGCTTGCACTCTGCCAACTGTCTGATGCAAGGCTTGGATCACAAAAGAGACAGGCATTGGTAGGATTTACCTCGCTTGTATCAAAACAAGTTCCGTTGATCTCGCAGCCTTGGCAGCTCTGGCTAACCACACATTGCCCTGTTGTTGTGTTGCATTGCCCCGAGGCGCAGTCTGAATCGTTTGTGCACACTTGGTTTGCTTCAAGTGCACAGCTTGAATCGCAACCATCGCCATCGGTCTGGTTTCCATCGTCACATGCTTCGCCGGTATCTACCGTCCCATTGCCACAACCATCTAGCGTCACACATATCGGAGGGTCTTGGCTGAGATCACATCGCCCATCCGGGCAGTCCTGATCGCTTCGGCAAGCTCCTTCGAAAGGTGGCATGGCCTCAAAGCCCAGGCGTCCGCAACCACAAAGGTAGCACAGTAAAACTAAGCCCAAGCGCTTTAGGATCATGATAATAATATAGCAGCTTATTTGGGAGCTTGATATTTGTTGGTCATGGATGAGAAGCCTGTGCGATAGGAATGTGTTATGTCTGCCCCATGCAATGCCAATGTTATGTCAGGAAGTGCACAAAGCGAACTAGCCCTACGTTGTCTACATGAAACGACCTTGTGTCTTGAAGATTTTATAGAAAAAGGTGGGAGCCTCCCTCGCGACCGTCGCGACCCAGGTTTTGGAAAAACCGTGTGTCAGCTTGCTGCGAGGCCTTGTTTTACGGCGAAACCAGTTGGCGCAGATGCGAGGTGATGAGCAGCGGCGCCTATCGCAAGGCAGGCATCCATGGATAAAGCGTCATCTTGAGCAAAGCATCGCTTATCTCAAAGAGCAGACACAGATGCTTGAGGCAGAAATCACAACCCTCCTTGAGGCAAACAGTACGCTTGGCCGCAGAGCAAGCCTACTTCAGAGTTTCAAAGGGATTGCTCAGAGCAGTGCAGCGTGCCTGCTCAGTGATTTTCCAGAACTTGGCACTCTTGCTGCCAAAGGATTCAAGCGAAAAACAACAAAACCTCCCAAACCCACAACCTCACACTTACCGATGTGACTTTACGGCTCCCTGACCCATGTGGGCTGCGCTGCAAGGGTCGGATGTCCCCTGTCTAGGGTAGTCACAATCGCAAAAATTGGGACTTAATGCCCCAACGCAGGCTCGCATACCTCCAGAGCACGAAATTTCATTGAATAATTACGAGCGGATAGGGCACATGCCCCCCGGACAAGGTTTTGGCACAATACCTGCTTATCAAAACAACAGGCCCCCACCAATAGGACTGCGGGCCAATGGAGAGTCCTTATCCGAACCTCATTCAAAAGTACATTATTTCGATGCCAGTCTTATCTGTGGCTGGGATGCATCTTTATCATCGCGTGTACATCTCCGGAAGCTTCGGAGAGTTACGGTGCAAGTGGGGATGCTATCGTGATCCCCACTTTGCTAGCGATTCTTGCAGCCATACTGGAGATACTGGGCTGGCCAGGCTTACTGGCCATCACGACACTGGTTTGTGGTAGTGTCACACCATGCCGCGAAGCAGCCACCGATCTTTTTGTTGAGACGGGCTTTGTGCTTGCTAATGAAGCCGACTCTTTTCGAGAAAAATTCACGGCTTCAGAACCTGTATCGATCCAAGATATAATGGAAAGCATCAGCGCGGCACCCGATATATCTCGGTCCAATGCTGAGATTTTTGTTCGTGACGTTATCCGTCCTCTGTTGGAACAGTTCCCCATGGATCCTCTGGAACTTGCTCCACGCATCTACCGGTTTGAAGACTATTCAGACACAATCGCTGATTTAGACGCTCAGAGGCGTATATTATTTCAACAGTTATTGCGCATGACGGAACTTTTAACCCGAGCCGCTCATGGTGATCAACTGAGCGAAGAAGAGCAACGAGAACTGGAAGACTTGTCCGAGCAGCGATTAGACGAACAGCTTTTTGATGAATACGGCGGAAAAGAAAGCAGGCTTGTGACTACACTAGAAGATGTCGACGATGCAGAGCTTGCGCTCTCGCTTCTTGGTCAAAATAATAGTCGGCTAGCGCAAATGAATGCCCACTACGCAGGAAACAGAGCCAGCACGGAGTATGAGCTCGAACAGATAAGCGATGCTGAATCTCTTGACGCTGAGATACTACGCGAACAAATCGACGTCCTGCGCCTCTTTGAAAGGTACGTCGAAGGCTGGTTTGCCAAAAATGCGAAAGCTATGAAAACGGTCTCTGACTTTATCCAAATTAGCCAAGACGACCCCGATGCCTTCCCATAGCACTCGACCAAGTGAGCCTACTTCGCCCTCCGAATGGCCTCAGCGCTTTTGCCGACAATGCTCGTATAGATCTCTGGATCCGTATCGCCCTCGGTGCCAAAACACAAGACGTGAGACCCCTGATCAAGCTTGAGTGCTTTTTAAAGGAAGCATCATCTTTGATCGAACACAAGGCAGCGACGCCCGCAACAGCTGACTCTCCAGCAACGATGGGTACATCATTGTCTAACCCCCGGGCAAGCAATCGCATGGCTTGCGCTGCGGCTTCATCCGGTATGGAAAGAAATGCATCAGCACCCGTCTCCAAGATTTGCCAAGCCAAGGTCGATATCTCGACGCACGCTAGACCCGCCATGAGGGTGTTCAGTTCACCATGGACCACAGTCGGCTTTCCAGCTTTGGCGTTTTGAATCAGACAATCGGCCTGATCGGGCTCGACTACGATAAAACGCGGACGTTTATGACCATAGCGTTGCCACAAATGGCCACACACCGAAGCCGCCATGGCGCCCACACCACCTTGCGCAAAGACATGGCTGGGAATGACGCCTTCAGGCAATTGATCAAGCGCCTCTTGCACCATGATGGTGTAACCCTGCATCACATCTTTTGGAATCTGCGTGTAGCCTTCGTACGCTACCGAGACGGCAAAATCATCTACAAGCTCAAACGTCGTTGGGCCGATGGCACTGAAGCCGTTATTTTTGAGCTGCTTGATTTGATATCGCGATTGTGTACTTTGGTGCCGCCGCCTCGCTTTCATCGTCTCAGGTGTCACGGCGTGCTTGCTGCCCATGCCAAAGAACGTTGCGAAGTCGTGCCTGGGCCGCAGGACGAAGGCATTACGGCGCAGCTGCACTTGTGGGATGATGAGCCAGCGCAAAACCGGGCCCCCACATTAGAACCCGATGTGGGCCTATGCCCCTCCTGTGGCGGCAAGATGAAAATAGTTGAGCTTGTGGATGCCGGAAAAGCGCCGAGCAGTCGTTCGCCACCGAGGCAGCCGGCATCAACCCCACAACTATCCTTACTCTTTGGCCCCAAGCCAACTTGCTACGGCGGGCCACAACCCTTTTTCCATGGCGTTTGCTTGCCAAATCCACCTTCCGAACCTCAAATTCCTCCTACGGAATCCCTAGGCTTAGTGGGCATGCAGCTCGTGCCGACCTCGTATGGACAGCAACTCATCTCGTTTTTAGACCCATAAGATTGATCGCGAAATTGAAATGAATTTTTCCAAGGCTGCCGAGCATCGGATTCAGGCACAGAATTTGCTTTGTGATGGATCAATGAGTAAGCACGCAAGAAATATCTGTATGATTTTCATGATCATCGCCGGATGTTCAGGGGAACAAAGCGACGAAATGAGCCAGCAGACCTCAGCAGTCATGTCCCAATCCCCTACATGTAAGAAGGCGATATCGTTTGCCAACAAGATCGAAGATCTAATCGTTATTGAAAAAAACAAAGACAACTATGAACCGCTGATCGCAGGTCTTGCGCAGCTTTTGCTCCCACTCCAGGGACACCAGACTTATGGATTCTATTCGCAATTCAGCGGCAACTTCGGCGATTATTCTAGCCCTGTATGGATTATTGAGACCACAATTGATGAAAGTCTTGCTTGGCGATACTCCTTTATCCCTGATTTTATTGGTCTAAACTTAGTCAGCGCGGAAGTTATAGCTCAGGACTCGGACAGCAGTGAACTCTGTTTTGATTGGCAGGCTCAGCCGAATAGCAATTGGATTTGTGCTCAGCCACCGTTGAACGATAACGATCTTTCTCTTGGGAACTACTACGGAGATCTCCTTCCCGACACAAAACCACCGACAAAAATGGGCGTGCTTGGCCCAGAGCAAAGTGTCCGGCATACCCTTAGTATCGACAATCGAAACCTGTGGTATCTTAGTGCGCTCAATGTGCGTGTCGATATTCCGCCGGGTGCTATCGGTGATTTTGATCTTCGAGTGGGATTTAGTTGCGATCCCGAGGCCTATGCGGAACGCACTGTGCACACCGAGATTGATTGTACCAACGGAGAGTTACAAGACGATGGCTCGTGTTTAGCAGATGTGGATGAAGAGTCGCTGGTGCGTCAACTCAAGGTCACTGTGGATTGCAAAGGTACTCTAACGTCACCGATTGTGTCTGAGCAAGGCACATTCTTTATTGAACTCAGTAGTACAGAAGCTATGCAAGGCTGTTTACCGTATCGCCTTCAAGCACATCTCGATGGTCTGTAAAAAACATACTCGGAGTTTGCTCGAGATGCTGTTTTTAAAACGGGTGACGTGGATTTTTTTGGGCACCGCAGTGATTGGTCTAGCTCACTGTGCTGTTGATGCGGACCTTGAATCCAGTATTGACTTGCAAGTCGATGAAGCTTCGATGAGCGACATCTTCAAGGCCGCGATAGGTGAGCGTATCAAGTTAGCGTTTGCCATAGGCGGAGCCATGGAACTCGTCGGTACAATTTCGCGTGCATCAGCTTACGAAGATACGATTTCAAATGCGCCATCGACTCACACAAGTATTAAAATTATCCGTGGCGACATTGAAGCGCTAAGCGTTGGAACGGTGCGCTACATAGGCGGGTATTTTGTGATTGCCTTGCGGGATAATACTTTTCACGTTTATTTGGAGAGCGGAAATATCACCCGAAGATTTTCTATCAAAGGAGATCAAATTTTCCACTACCCGAATGATGGTTTCGACCTGTATGATCTGTTGCTTCGGCCGCAACAAAGTGATGTTCAGAGCCCGGCGACTGTCCCCGAGAATCCGGCCATAGTCACGATGCCAGTCATACCCTCTGAGACCGCGGAGTCCGTTGACTTGATGGTGCTTTATACACCTGCTGTCATGCAGCGCTATGGGCAAGAGTGGCTGCATACACAAATCGCCAAAGCGGTAGATGACTTTAACACAGCTGTCTTCAATAGTCTCCCGGGAGCTACCTGGCTTCCCAACAACCCAGTGCGGCTAACTCATGTGGGCTTTCTTCATCACGCGGACGAAGGCTCCGAGTTTCCAGTGCAAGATACCTTTCGCTGGCTGGGCGACACAGTTGGGGACGGCAGTCGCGCACAGCAGATACTCACTCACTACGGAGCCGATTTGCTTCATGTCATCGTATCTGACATCGACAGAGTGATCGACTCTGATGGTCAAATCACCGAGACACATTGTGGTCGGGCGTACATGGCAGAGCCTGGTGAAAACGGGCGCTATCGAACAGCGGGTGTGACGTCAGTAAGCTGTCTTGGAAACTACACTCTAGCCCATGAGATAGGTCACAATTTTGGCATGGCCCATAATGAAGAAGATGTAGATGTCGAAGGGTTGTTACCCATGGCGCACGGCATGCGTGTGCCAGGGCGTTTCAGCACGATTATGGCCTACGGTTGTCAAGAGAAGACCTGCCGTCGCTATCTTTATTTTTCAAACCCCAATGTGTCTTTGTTGGGCTTTCCAACGGGATCGGATACCGCATTCAACGCGTTAGCGATTGTCTATTCAATGCATACTTTGGCATCCTGGCGTGAGCTCCGTCCTTTTGAAGGCGATCATCCTCTGGTCAGTACGATGCCGCTGTAGTTGCACGATAGAGCCTAAGTCAGTTGACAACTACGATAGGGACTTAAACCACTGGGTTGTTTCTGCTAAGCGCGTGGTTAGATCGGTCCGGCTCGCCAACCCAGTTCACGGCTTATTTAAGTTGCGTCCAGTGCGCTAAAGCGGAGTTCTTCGTTTCTTGCCTTCACATGGCGGGATTCGACCCTCTTATTCATCGCATGGCCGAGACGGTCAACCAGTTGATTGACTGTGGTTTAAATCGCGGTGCTAACATTATAGACACCCGGCTTGGTGCCCGCACCTGCATGTCGTGATGCTTGATGGGGTGTATGTCGACGGAGAGTTTTTTCCGCTGACCGCGCCCAGCGAAACGCAGCTGCTCAGGATTGCGACGGAGGTCACTCGCAAGGTTCTGGTGCACTTCGGTGAGGATGAGTTCGGCGAGTCCGAAAAGGATTCGGTTATGACGTATCTCGCAGCAGCGAGCGCGCAAGGAAAAATCGCCCTGGGCCATCAGTAAGGGTATGGCCAGATGCGGCTTGTCGTTCAAGAGCCATACTGCATCGCCTCAAAACCGCGCATCAAGGTCGCTGCCGACAGCCAGGAATTGCTGCCAGGGTATTTTTTCAGCGAGATCAGTAATATCGAAAGTAAAAACGGGCGTTGTTGATAGGAAATACTTGGGGTTATTTGGTATTATAAAAGTATGAAAAATAATACTAAATCGAGTGTTACGCTTCCGCCCGATGAGCTTAAGCTTATCGAAAGCTTGCGTGAGGAGCTGAAATTGAAAAGCCGAAAAGGTGCCAACCTCTTTTAAAGGGGCTGAAATTTGGCTGAAAATATTGAAGTACAAATTTCGCTGGCACTTAAGTGGCACCTAAGTGTTGGTTACCGAGGGCAAGGAATGGTTTCCTTGCACTTGGCACAAAAATTGCTACATTATTTGAAATGTTTTGTTTAATCCCACGTGACGTGTGGTCATTTGCCTTACCGATGATTGCTTTATTGCCTCTCGGCTGCACAGCCATGCTCGAGTCTGACTTTTCACAAAAGGGCGATGCGATCATGTTTGCTCAGCGTGGCATCATCGATCCGGCGGATCACATTGCCCCAGCTGTTGGAAAGTTGTTGTCGTGGAGTCCCGAGGAGGGATTTCTAACATACGGAACAGCCACACTCATACGATTGCATAAAGAAGATGGAACACTGGATGATTGGCCAAGCAATATTATCTTGGCCTCGGCACATCAGTTTCAGAGCGAGGTCATACCAGGGTTTCAAGACGAAGCGTTTGAGGAGCACGTTTATCCCACCGAAAAAGGTGTCCATATGTTAATGCGTTTTGAAGTACGCACGCCTTATGGCACGCTACAGCAAGCCTACGTGCCTGTGGTGCATAACAAGATAGAAGAATCCAGTAACGAGGTGAACCCTTTTGATCGCCACCCGTGGGACTATAGCCCTGCAAGCTTAGCATATCGTTTTTCTTCAGATCATTTTGATGGGCAGCCCGTTCCTTATATTGCTGAACAGTATCCGGAAGGTCGCACTAAATCAGCCGCTGGTTTTCGAGTAAGCACAGAAAGATTTTCTTATTTTATTGGCTATGGCGGTTCGACTTGCAGTCTGGAGTCTCGAGACGGATGGATAACGCCAGTAAACACTGGGTATGGAAAAAAACGAGCAGCTGTATTTGATTGGCTTGCCGATACTCTGCAACCCACTGAGCAGATTGAACTATCGCCAGAAACTCTCATCATTTGCTGGGGCGATTCCGGTGGGCCCTTGCTGGTCTCACAGCATTCCAAAGGCATAGCATTATTGTCATCAGGCCGAATGCGCTACGCGCTTGATCAAATCGTGGGAGTCGCATCCCAAAGTCCTTCAACGCTTAGTTCCGACGGACACGATACGATTTTCGAGCCTATGTTGTTTGCCAATGTGGTGGGCAACCGACAAAGCATCGAGCAGATGGGCCGAGAGTTGCAGGACGAATACGATGTCCCTATGTTTCCTTCCTTTGATGAGCTGGTGCCCTGTCCGCCATTAGACGGAGGACTTAGCACACCAGAAGTTTGCAAAGAACTCGGGATAGCTCTGAAGTCTTCTGCAGAGACATCAAAACCAAACTAGAAGTGTCAACGTCACTTAATATGAATATTTAAGATCTGCTGATTGTGCCAAGCGCTAAGAGCCGCCAAGCTGATGGTGGCGCCGAGTAGCGCCAGAAACATATCCCATTGGGTATCCCACGGATCGCCTTGAATTCCTAAAAAGGCAGTGGCTGCCTTCCCTTAACGCGATGATCGAGTTCTACTTGGCGAGCAAGGAATCGAATTGGAGAGGATCTGAGCCGGTAGATCGAGCAAGCCAGATGGCCAGAGTGTGAGCCAAGAGTTTTCGAGCGATTTTGGAGCAAAATCGCCAAAAGGCTCTGGCGCTGTGATAACCGTCGTTTTCTGAACGACTGGGGACCTTTCCTTCTCGGCGTTAGGGTCGGCTGACCGTAGCAATCGAAACGCGGATTTATGATGCAAGCCCGTAAAGGGTCAGTCTGTGGTGACTGCAAACACTTTTGCCTACGGTGGTTTTTCACATACTTCGATCTAACCGCTTGTATGTACGCTCGTTTCTTCGTGCGTCCCAGCGATTGCTTCTCCTTTGGTGGCCACTTCGGTCATGTTTACTTGTAAGGCCATGTCTTGTCTCCGGTCACACCCGTCTTGAGACAATTCGCGCAGGATATGAGCTGGCTTGTTGGCATTGAATTTGCTTTGCTTTGCACCATGCGCTGGATAAATTCAACTGCTACGTTTTTCGGTGTTTTGGTTGTTCCACTTGAGGTGCCAGGTACCTCTGAAGCGAGTCAGTATGGGGCGGAATTTCTACCAAGAGAGGGTGAAGACGGTTGCTGACACCGTTCCGCCGTTCTTTAAGCGTGGCTTTCTCGGAGTGTTTAGAAGATCGAAGCTAGTAAAAGCTGTATCCTGAACCCGTCTGAAAGGAGACATCAATGAGCAGAGTTAAAGGTCGCGGCGTTTTCGGTGTCATTGGATGGTTTTGGTGCTGGACCGAAGCAAGATCTTGAACATCCGCTTGGGGTTCGCGGGCATGAATTGCATCCATGGTTGGCCAAGACAAAAGTGTTTCAGACGATGATAGGCAATGCTGGCGGCAGCACCGATGTCGACAACGACTTTGCCGAGCGATCGTTTGAAAATGTTGGGGCCTACATTATGGGTCGCAACATGTTCGGACCGCTAAGAGGACCGTGGCCAAACCAAGACTGGAAAGGTTGGTGGGGCGATAATCCCCCGTACCACACGCCGGTTTTCGTTTTAACCCACCATCCGCGAGAGCCCCTTGAAATGAAAGGTGGAACGACGTTTTATTTTGTTGAAGAGGGTATTGAATCAGCGCTTGCCAAAGCGAAAGAAGCCGCCAAGGACAAAGATGTTCGTATCGGTGGCGGGGTCTCCGTGCTTCGACAATATCTAAAAGCAGGTAAAGTGGACGAGCTGCATTTTGCTTACAGTCCAACTTTTCTTGGTTCAGGTGAAAAGGTGTTGTCTGGAATCGATTTAGCGCGTTTGGGATATCAAGTGATCGAAAAAGTTTGCTCTAGCGATGCGATGCATGTTGTTTTAAGAAAATGAAAGACAGTGGAGAGCGGCATTGCGCCAAGACCTTCTCTGCTCACCTTTGAACTCCATTCATGTATACTGAAAGCTCTTGAGGAAAAACTTCTTGAGATCCCTGCGAGCCTAAGCCCTTGTTTCAGGCGATTGCCAGGGCGCGGTTCCATTGCTATGTGTCGGCAATGAAAAGGTGTTTTGCTGTGCTGGTGTGCTTGGGCTTGGTGGGCCATGCTTGGGCGCAGGAACATGACAGTTTTGTCAACAAAGACACCGAAAACATGCCAAATATGGCAGTTTCTGAAGATTTATCCGCCAATTCTGCATTTTCTGCCCCTTCACCTCGTCTACGTTATGTGCTGCAAGGCGTTAAAATTGAGGGCAATTACAAGACACGGCGTTCGGTCATTCTTGATTACATCACCTTAGAGCGGGGTGATGTGGTCGACGTTGAAGACGACTCGCTTGAAGCGATTCGCTATCGCTTGCTTGGAACAGGTTTCTTTTCCTCGGTGCGGTTGAGCCTGAAGCGTGGAAGCAAACGTGGTTATGTCATATTGCTCGTGACGGTGACTGAACGCAACACCTTGCGCATCGATCAAGTGGCTGCCGGTATTGCCGAGGGCGTGCGCCGCACTGCAGATCGCACTGCGGACATCGAACCTTTTTTTGGCGTAGCACTTTCCGATCGAAATTTTTTTGGAACAGGCTTGATGCTTTCGGGCGCTACAGCGCTCTCGCCTGCGCAACAAGGCGTGAGGCTCGGAGTGCTCGCGCCGCGTGTTGTTGCCAAAGAGATTTCCTTGAGCGGCTCAATTTTCTTTAACAACGCGCGCGAGTTTTTCGGTGGCGATGATGTCCGCGTGAGCATTGCTTGCCCGGCTGGTATCTCTCCCGCCGATTGTCCGGAAGAGGTTTTAGCAAAGAACGCAGTCGTGCGTTACAAGCGTGCTGGTTTAAAGTTTGGAAGTGGACAAGAGCTAAGCTCACGTTTGTATCTAACTGTTGATTGGCAAGGTGAACTTGTCGATGTAACAGCCATCCCAGACGCTGCTTCACAAAAACGAGGCAATGATATTACGCCGATTGATTTTGCCATCGATCCCGATTTGTCGGTGGTTTCGATGGTTGAGCTGGCGCTAACTTTTGATCGTCGTGACAATCCCGTGCTGCCGAGCAAAGGTTTGCATTTCAAAATTCAAAGCGATCATGCCTCACGCTTCATAGCAAGTGACTATGATTATTTTAAGCTTCAAGTCCAAGCGCGCTATTGGTTTAAGTTGCCTTGGGGACACACCTTGCGCTTGGGTGCTTTTGGTGGGGCTATTTTTGGTCGAGCCCCCTTCTTTCAAAAGTTTTACGTTGCGGATCTAAATGACTTATTGCCTTCGCGCATGCTTGGTTTGAATTTTGATCGACGCAGACCGCCCAGTATTTTGGGCACTGCTGCCAAAGAGATGCGCAACGAAGACTTGGCCGGACGTGTTGATGTGCAATACGCATGGCCTGTGTATCGAAACCCGACCGGTATTCGGGCAACCGATTTGTTTTTCACTACGGGCTTGTACTACATCAGTTCACGTCGTGACTTGTTGGTTGGTCTCAGTGGCTACAATGAACTTTCGCGAATTCCAGTTGACTTAACCTTTGATTTTGGCTTGCGCATGGATACGGACATCGGTGTCTTTCAGTTTGCCTTTTCAACCATGGTGGGGTTTTTGGTATTGTGAAGAAGCTCCTCGCATCGTCGTTCATTATTGTCGCTTTGTCTTTGTTTGCGCAAAGCATCGCTGCTCAGTCGCAACAAGTGCAGCTTACGGAACGTAAAGTAGGCGTGGTTTGGAAGAATCAAAATGCCAAACTTTATGTTTCGATAGCCGATTTCCTAAGTCCTACGGTCAAAGAAAAGCTCACCAGCGGGCTTCCTCAAACCATGGTGCTTCAAGCCTTTGGTTATGAAAAAAACAGCAACAAGGCGATTGCTGTGTATGCCAGCAGTTGCCGCATCGTCTACGATTTATGGGACGAAGTCTATCGCATCGAAAGACAAGTCCCGGGTCAAAGCGCTCATTTCATTGTTAAGTATCCAACGCATGTGGCGTCAGTGTGTCTGGCGTTAAAAGGCGCCACGATGAAAGAGGTGAGTAGAGACGATCGCGACGTTGTCTATTTTGCGATTTCGGTGGAACTAAACCCGCTTTCCGATCGTGCTCTTGAGCGCATCAGGCGCTGGCTGGTACGGCCTTCGGGAACGAGCGGCTTGGGAGATGATGCGTTCTTTGGCTCGTTTGTGCGTTTGTTTGTCAATCCGCGCATTGGCAAAGCCGATCGCGTTTTGCGGTTTCGCTCGCAACTTATCACGGTGCCGTCGCCATGATCCGGATCAATCGCTTCGAGAAAAAGATCGTGGTGATTATTGTTGCCGTGACAGCCGCTCCGTTGATAGCGGCTTTGGTTTTAGGACAAGGCGTGCTGCGAGAAAACTATCGGCTGGGCCTAAACGAGCGCGTGCTTTTGCAGCTTAAGAGCAATATTGATCTTTCCCGCGACTATCTTGAGACCCTTCGCGATTACGCCGAGCACGCTCTGCTGTGTGTCGAGCAAGACAGCCGTGTTCGAGCGGCGCTTCAGACCGAGGATGCCGAAGCCATCGAACACGCTATGGTCGAAGCGCTCGCGGCGTTTCCACAAACCTTAAGCGTTTCGGCTACACACAAAAGCGGACTTAAAGTCCAACGTACTTTCCGTCGGGTCAACTATGAAGTTCGAAAGAAAACACTAAAGAGCAGTGTGGATGGTTGGGCGCTGGCGGTCACCGTAGCGATTCCCCAACACTTGTTTGATGACTTTCGTAAAGCCGGCGAATTTACGCGGGACTACGACGTCTTAGTGCGCGGAACCTATTTCGTATCCAATCGCTACCTTGCTGTCTATTTGATTCTCATGTTGCTTGTTATTTTCTTGGCGCTAGTGTTTGGTATTCCGGCAGCGCGAAAAGTAACCCGTCGAGTAGGGCTATTGGTTGCAGCGACGAAGCAAGTTGCTTCAGGCGACATGCAAGTGCAAGTGCCTATTTCAGGTCGAGATGAAGTGGCGGATCTGACCCGTTCTTTTAATGACATGGTCAGAGAGCTGGGCGATTCGCGAGCGCGTATTGATTATCTTCAGCGTATCAGTGCTTGGCAGGGCGTAGCCCGTCGCTTGGCGCATGAAATCAAAAACCCACTTACGCCCATCTTATTGGCGGTGCAAGAAGTGCACCGAGCGTATCCTGGCACGAACGATGAGTACCATCAGAAACTCGATCAAGCGTGTCAAATTGTAAAAGAGGAAGTATCGACACTGCGTCATTTGGTGACTGAGTTCAGTGAGTTTGCCAAGCTGCCCAAGGCGCACTTGCAACCGGGAGAATTTCGAGCCTTCCTCGAGGAGACGGTGGCATCCCTTCGCTATGAGTGGGAGCTTGAACATGCGGATATGCCTGATCTGCCAGCAACAAGGCTCGAGCTTAGCGTTCGTGAGCCACGGATTCGTGTCAGTTTTGATCCCATGTTGATGCGCCGCTGCCTTATCAACCTATGCGTCAATGCCAAACAAGCCATGCAGCATTCGGGGGTGGCTGAACCCAAGGTCGATCTGCGTTGCTGGAAGAAGGACAATAAGGCTTTTGTGGAAGTGAAGGATAACGGTCCGGGCGTATCAGAGGAGTATCAAGCACGTATTTTTGATCCCTATTTTACGACTAAACATGATGGAACAGGCCTGGGCCTTGCAATCGTCAAGACCGTGATTCTTGAGCACAATGGTAGGGTTGAATATGTTCCCTCTGAGTTTGGGGGAGCATCTTTCGTGATACAGCTGCCTCTGGATCAAGCTTGAGGCACTTTCGAGCTTTGAGCCCTATTTTAGGGGAATTTAGGACCTAATCCTTGACCGAAATAGACCCAAACTGCTAGCGTTACGGTGACGGGAGCTGTTTTTAGCAGCCCTTTGAGCCAACAGTCTGGCTATTTTGGGAGAAATTTCGGTGCCTACGAAAGCACAGTTAGAAAAGGCGATAGCGAAGCTTGAAAAGCTTAGAAAAGACGCATCGGAAGCTGTTGTAAGAGACTTCGATGAGCGGCTGCTCATGTCCTGGATTTACCATGACAATGCGCTTGATGGCAGTGTTTACACCGCACATGAGCTCCAAGTTGCTATTCATGACCAAGTCGTGAGTGATACCTCCTTGATCCCTGTCTACGATGAGATTCGCCAGTACAAAAATGCCGTTGATTTTGTCAAAAGCATGATTGAGAAAAAGCGTCTTACCTTGAACTTGGAGTTATTGCACAAGATTCACGCGGCGCTCGATCCTGGTGAAGATGAAGGCAAAGGAGAGCCGAAATACCGTAAAGACATGCCTTTGCATCGTCTGTATTTCCACGAGATATCGCAGCCGGAAAAAATTGAAAATGAAATGAACGAAGCCTTGCAGTGGCTATCGGCACCCGATACCAAGCGCAACACGCATGTGCTACGACTTGCTGCTAAAATACAGTTTCAACTTTTGCATATTTTTCCCTATGCAACTTACAGCGGTCAAG
This sequence comes from Myxococcales bacterium, assembly GCA_016699535.1. Lineage (NCBI taxonomy): Bacteria > Pseudomonadati > Myxococcota > Myxococcia > Myxococcales > Myxococcales bacterium. The sequence continues at coordinate 725,209 of CP064980.1, read as the reverse complement.
CAGCGCGTTTATTTTCAAACTTGATTTTGATGCGTGCAGGTTATCCGCCGTGCATCATTCACGCTACGGATCGGCAACGATACTACGAGGCTCTAAAAACTTCCGATGGCGCCCTTGCGCGTCTGCTTGGTGAATCGCTTTATGCAAGCCTGCAAAGCGCCGAGCGCTTCTTCAAAGAACAAGCCAAGCCCGGCATTCAAAACGCCTAAGGCTAACATGCGTTGCGGTATCGGCGGGTTGCAAAGGCGAGCTGCGATGGCGGTTCTTTGTTTCTTTCTATGCTACGGCTGTGATGACGACGAAGTGCGTTCCTTAATTGATGGCGTCTACGATCCCGCCTTGCCCGGTCCATGGGACATCATCGAGCAAAGCGAGGAGATCGAACTTGATACGATCGAGCTTGCTTCAACTCATCTGAGTGTCATGGTGTTTCGAGCAAAACAGCTGCAAGAGGCAGCGCTTCTCGTGTTTTGTCATGGCTTTGGTAGCGACGCACAGAGTTATGCTGAGTATGGCCGACGGGCAGCCAGTCACGGCTTTACCGTAATTATTCCAACCTTTGATCAAGGCTTTCTCGCGGCGCGCACGCATCTTGAGCTACTAGCTGACTTGAAGGCCTTGCTGGCTACGTTGCGTAGTGACCCAGCTCGCTTCTTTTGGGATGATCGCATTCCGATTGGCCTTGCTGGTCACTCCCGAGGCGGTAAGCAAGCGCTACATGCTGCCATCGATGACGCAACCCTGGGGGTATCTTGGCGATCGATCCAGTTGATGCGCTTCCTCCTTTTGGCGAGTTTGACGAAGCAGACTTTCCAAGTGTTACCCCGGAACTCATGCCAGCGCTTAAGGTGCCCTTGGCCTTGATCGGTGCCGCAAAAGGCGTGGAACAAGTCAACGGTGTGGCCTGTGCGCCCGCCGATGAAAACTACAAAGCGTTTTTTGAAGCAGCACCGTCTGCAACACTGCTTTGGGATATTCCATCCGCCGGCCATGCTGAGTTTTCTGATCCTTGCGCCAGTGAACAATCGAGCCTTGGTTGTTCTTTTTGTGTGCAAGGGCAAGAGCCAGAACGAACTCACGCTTTTGCACTGCAAACGCTTGTGAGTTTTTTCAAATACCACCTAGAACAAAAAGCAGACTATCTTCCTTTTCTGCAAGGCACGGCTCTGGAATCACGTTTTGCTGATTTTGTGTCCATTCAAGAAAAAGCTCAGTGATCTTTTATTCGCAGAATCAGTTCATTGCAGAAGTTAATAGCTTTCACGCTCATTCAAAAGGCACATCAACAGCATCGGGGTTGTCGGGTTCGGGGCGGGCGCCGCTTTGCCGGATAAGACCGATGCGCAATCCGTGTCGGAGGATCATCTTTTTTTCGTAAGGCGAAATGGGGTGCATCGATGTGACGATGTCGCCCGATCGCAGGTGCGCCGGGGAAAGTAAACCGTCGAACAACAGATCAACTCGTGGTGGTTTGTATTGCCAGCCGATGCGCACGGCGAGGTCTGCTTCGCAGGCATCTGTTGCTTTGAAATTGATTTTGAGATGATCGTTTTCAAGTTTTGCGTTGATGACAGACAGGCAACGGCTTAAGCGTGTCGCTGTCTTAGGCGCCTGGTCTTGCAACTCGAGATAACGTTTTGCGATGTTGTTGCCGCGAGCCTTCTTGCCAGCTTCGAGAAGGACGTAGTTTTTGTTGGCATAGCTTATGCCGTAGCCTGGATTGGCAAGCCATGCACGAACGATTGGATCTTGTTCGGTTCGAAGCACCGTTCCATCGTTTGGGAATTTTTGCCGATAGCGAATGTCGAGCACGATGTAGTGCGTCCACAGATCAGGAGGAGGACCACGGTGCACGCGGTCGCGCTCCGCTACATGCGCTAGCAGTGCATCCGGCGCTTGAACGCCGCGTTCTTTATCAATGCGAGCGATAATTTCTTTGGCAAGGATGGTGTTTTCATCCACGCTGAACTGCGCGCGATCGAAGTGTTTGCTAAACGGAAACTCACCTTCGTAGTACGCAAAGGCCACACTTACGCAGAGCACCATCATCAAGGCAGGAACAAAGATAATTTTTGCACGGTGTGTGTTTAAAAACCGTTGAGACACCCCAAGTCCATCGAGTGAGGCAGCCACCAAAAAGGGCAATGCTGGCGTAAGATAGTGCGAATCAAGTGAAGTGGTATTTGGAAAAACCGAGATTAAGTTGATGGCTATAGTGGGCAGCGTTAGCAAAAGCCACTTGGGGCTCAGCAGTGGAAACAACAAGCCCACACTTAACAGCAATTTAGGCACATACAGTGCGCGCTCGGGCGCAAGGAGGTGGCGGATGAGCTCGAGTGGATGGCTAACTAAGTAAAAAGCCACTTGGGGTAAGCTTTGACCCCAGCTTCCAAAGTGGGCGTGTAGCGAGCCTTGTATCGGACCAAAGACGGGCAACAAGACAAGGGAGAACAATAAAAAGTAAAGCCCAGAGCGAATGCTGAGTTTTTTTCCGAGGCTCTTTAATGCGCCTCCACGCTGCCACGCCAGCAAACCAAAAATTATTGTGATCAGTGCAAAATCTTCACGGCAACACAAGATACCAACGCAAGACCACAGAAAAGCTTTTCTGTCTTGCCGATCAAAGGCATCGATTGCCCAGGCCATCGGAAGCACGGCAAGACTTCCCGGGTGAAACTCAAAGCTTGCAACATGACCTAAGTTTGGATGCAAAAGCCACATAGCCGTCGCTAACACAACACCAACGGAACCAAGGCGTCGCTGTGCAAAAGCCGCCAAGGGCCATGCAGCAAGTGCCATAACCAAGGCTTGAACTCCAAGCAGCAGAAACGGCATCGGAACCATCCAGCCAAGGAGACCCAAAGGCAGCAAAACTGGCGAGATATGCACTCCCAAAAACCAAGCATGCACAAAAGGATCGTACAGATTCACGTGCCCATAGCCCCAGGCCATTCGGGTGTACATCGCAAGATCGAAGGTTTCGTTGTGGACCGTCTCCAAGCGCAAATAAGCCAGGCTTCCAAACAAAAGAGCCCAGCCAAGGCAAAAACCGAGGCAGATGATCCAGGTTGCTGAGATTTTCGTCGAAGAAAAACGCATGGGCTTCAAACAACTTGCCAGTATCCGTCTAGACTTGGTAGTCAATCCTAGTCCTCTGGCAAAAGAGGGCTAGCGAGGACTTGTACTATGAAATTGCGTGCTTTACTTGGTCTATTTGCTTTCTGTGTTTTATGCCCATTGACGGCTTCGGCACAAGCGGGTGCTGAAACCATGGAAACTGCACGAGGTGTCGCCTTGGGAACGGGCATGCGAGCCTCCGCGGTCTCGACAGCTGCCTTACTCTACAACCCAGCAAGTTTGAGCCTGGCTCGCTTGTACCATGTGGAAGGCAGCGCTAACTATGTACCGAACACGGGCCAGATTGGTCTTATGGCTGCCGCGGTTGATTCGATGCTCAACGAACATTTCGCAGCAGGTCTTGCAGCTAAAGGCATTTTTGATAACAGCGATGACGGCTATTCTGGTTTCGATGGTCGACTTGGCTTCGGTATTCCTATTGCCAACGCTGTGGGTATTGGTATTGCTGCGCGCTATCTAACTCTCACCGACGATGGAGTGGATCCTGCGGTGCAAAGTGATGAACTTGCCAAGGGCTTTACCATGGATGCATCGTTGCGAGTCACTTTAGCAGACAGTTTTCATATTGCTGCGCTTGGTTACAACCTGATCGATCTTGAATCCGCACTGGCGCCGGTCACGGTAGGTGGCGCAGCATCTTTTCAAGTGATGGATGCATTTTCCGTGGGTACGGATGTCTTGTTTGATCTGAGCACTTACGATAATGCCGAGATGCAAATCGGTGGCGGTCTTGAACTGTTTGTCCAAGAAGTGATGCCGCTCCGGATTGGCTACTTCTACGATGCAGGTCTTGATCTGCATGCGGTCACCGGTGGTATTGGTTATGTTGGCAAAATGGTTGGCATGGAACTTTCATTGCGGCAACAAGCCTCTGGTGGAAACGACACCTATGTGATGACCTCTTTCCGTTACTTTGTTTACTAAGTATTAGAAGCCATTTCGTAACTATTGCAGCCCTATTTTTCTTCTGTTTCGTTTTAGCTCAAAATGAAAAAAGGAATCTTGATCAAACACCATCGGTTGTTTGATGCTTTGGTATCCTTTTTTTCGAATCTCAAGCATGGCTGGAACGAGAGAAGCTTCTCGCTTTAGATCCATTGGACTGTCTTGCAAAACACCGTCGATAAGTACTTCGGCGTTTTCTGGACTCACGTCGATCTGCACCCGCACTAAAGACGAAGGTATGGTTTTATCAATCGGTTTTGGGACAGCTGTTTTTACTGTTTCGATCTGTTTTATGGGCAGCTTAGCAATCAGTAACTTCCGATTGCACACAAGCCAGCCCGTAGCGGCCGTCACCAACAAGGCGAAAGTTGCAACATACAAAACCGATGGCTTTGCTTTCGCCTTAGGTTTAGCGCTCAACATCGGATGCCGTAGAGCAGGCACACGTTGTGATTGCATCATCGAGCGATCTTCCTCGAGGCCTTTACTCAGATCGTTATCCAGAGTGTGGCTTGTAGCATCCCAGAAAAGATCGGGCTCCAAGGGACTGTTGTCCCCGAATTGCAGCGATGTATCCGCCGGTCGGCTTGATCGCTTCGCTAAATTTTCTGGCTTGGACACAAAGGGCAAAAGCACCGTCTTGAGCGCATCGGCCGACTGAATGCGATGTTTAGGATCCTTTTCCATGGCGTGCGCAATAATCCGTTCGAGTTCTTGGGGAATGCCCTGCCGAAATCCTGAAAGAGGTGGCGCGTTTTCGGTCATCACTTTGACCATGAGTGAGGTGAATGTGGGCCCATCAAAAGGAGGTCTGCCGGCAAGAGCGCTGTATAGAATCACACCAAGCGAGTAAATATCGGCCCGATGATCAACTTCTTGCGCGCCACTTGCTTGTTCAGGAGCCATGTAGCGAGGTGTGCCTATCAAAACACCCGTTTGGGTCAGATTTTGCTCGAGTCTGTTGCCAGGTGTTTGTAGCTTCGAGATGCCGAAGTCCAACACCTTGACAAAGCTTTCATCACCGCTGTGTTGGATGAGGAAAATGTTTTCTGGCTTAAGATCACGATGAATTACGCCGTGGCGGTGTGCGGCTTGCAAAGCATCACACACCTGAATTGCAATATGCACGGCGTCCTTAATCGGCAATGGTCCTGATTGAATACGCGAGGAAAGGTCTTCGCCTTCTAGGTATTCCATCACCATGTAGGGGGTTCCGTCGGCTAGCGTTCCTAGATCGTTGACGTCGATGATATGCTCGTGGTTGATCAAGCTCGCTGCTCGAGCTTCTTGCTCAAAGCGTTTCACAGCACTTGGATCTTGAATATTCCTGAGGTTTAGGAACTTGATCGCTACGCGTTTTCCAATCAGTTCATGCTTACCTTCATAAACGGCTGCCATCCCGCCTTCGCCTATTTTGCGCAGCACGCGATAGCGCTCTTGCACCAATTGTCCCCAATAGGGGTCTGGATTGATCACCGAAGAAGTCACCCACTATATTTACAGCAAGCAGGCTATCGGCATCAATTATCTGTGCATGACTCGAGCATTTTCCAATACAATTGATTCGATTCTCGCTTCTCAAGAGTGGCTAATACCGCGTTGCTCCTCGGCGTCGTAGCGCCACTACGACGCGTTGTTGCACCTTGCGTCATAGGAGACGCTATCGACTACTCTGATGAAAGCGAAGCGGCTTGAGGCTTTTTAGGGCCAATATCTCCACCCAATGCACGGTATAAATCAATGCGGGCCGATATCAACTGGCGTTTGGCCCGTAGGACTTCCAGGGATTTACTCTGATCACTTTGCAAAGCGAGCAGTACCGGCACGAAATCCGTGACACCAAGCTCATAGCGCTTCTTCGCGTCGCGCAAAACAGCTTGGGCGGCTAAAAGCTCGTTGTCTGCGGCATCAACAATCCGGCGATAGCCTTGCTCGCTGAGCAGTGCGCTTCTTGTCTCAATCAATGCGGCAAGTGTTTTTTGGTTGAGTTCTTCAATACGCTCGCTCAAAACAGCTTCGTTTTGTTTAACTTGGCCACTGCGCAAAAAGCCATCAAAGATTGGCAAACTGAGTTCAGCTCCGGCGTTAAAGGTAAAGCCCTGAATTTCACGGTTCCCGGAGTCTGATTCGACGCGTAGCCATGAATAGCCGGGTACAATATTAAAGGTCAAAGAAGGGTAGTATTCCGCAATCCGGGAACCGACACTGTAATCTGCTGCTGTGACGCGCAAGCGTGCGGCTTTTACATCTGGACGATCCTGAAGCTGCGCGCCTGATATTTGGATTTGTTCTTCGACCGGGACAACAGGAAGTTTTTGCTGAGCGTGCGTCAAAAATGTTTTTGCACTGTTGTTAGGGAAGGTAACGACAAGCAACTGCAGTTGTTGTAGTGCAAGGTCGCGCTCAAGAACAGCAGCCTCACGGTTCTTATTGGAAGCCCATAACAGCTGCTTTTGCTGATTAACATCGACTTCAGGTGCTAGGCCTTTGTCCACACGCGCTTCAAGAAGACCTAAATATTCTGTGTTGGCCTCGATTTGATCTTCAATAAGCTCGACGCTGTCACGGGCTAGAACGTAGTTGTACCAAGACTCTGTGATGTCCGCAGCCAACATGATGCGCATGCTGAGCCAATCGAGAATGCTTGCTTGCACCTCAAACTCTGCAGCATTTCCAGTGGCTCTGTATCGCGCAAACAGGTCCGCTTCATAACGTATGGGCAAAGAACCGTTTGCGTTCATTACCGTAACGCTACCAATCGCGGGATTTAGGCTACGGCCGTATGTTGCTGTGCCCGCAGCCGACAAGGTAGGGTAGCGCGCTGCATTAATTTGCGTGCTTAGCCCACGTGCGTTTTCAATACGAGCAAGCCCAGCACGCAAGTCAAAATTCTGCTGCATGGCATGCTCGATCAATGCACTGAGAGATGGATCATTAAAGCGCAGCCAAAATTTGCGGAAAGGCTTTAGGCTTTTGATGTGTTTATCGTCTTGCTCGAGCTCCAAAGAGCTAGCGCTAGAGGGGTTGGTTGAATCAAAGCGCTTGGAAGCCAGTTTGATTCGGCTTTCAGCTTTGTCGTCGACCCCGTGCGGCAAACATGAAGTGCTGAGTAACGAGATGCCTAGGCACGCGGAAATAAGAGAAAGCTTTTTCATGCGAGAACCTTTTCGCTGATCTGAGCTTTAGTGCGCCAGAGCAGCACAAAGAGGGCCGGGACAATAAACAGTGTAAGTACACTGCTTAGAGCAAGTCCTCCAAGTACAATGGCGCCCACCCCTCGGTAGAGTTCGGAGCCAGAGCCAGGAAACAATACCATGGGCGTAAGTCCAGCTAAGGAAGTGAAGGTAGTCATGAAAATGGGCCGAATGCGAGATTTAACCCCTTGAACGATCGAGGATGTTAAGTCGTGGCCTTCTCGTAGAAGAAACAAGGCTTCTTCAACAACCAAGATGGCGTTGTTAACCACGACACCAATCAAGATCAGAAAGCCCATGGCGGTCATCAAGTCCAAAGGCTGGGGCGCTAAAAAGGCATCAACAAAACGTAGACCAAGCACGCCACCGGCTGCGGCCAATGGCACGGTGGTCAAGATCACCACAGGTGCCAAGAAGTTTTCAAACAAAGCGGCTAAGAGCAAGAAACAGATAATCAAAGCCAAAAGCAAAATCATGGCAAAACGATCACGTGCGATATCCAAATCGCTGGCTGTGCCACTCAGCTCCAAATCAACATTGGCAGGAATCTGATGTTTGGCCGCCATCGGCGCAATGGCTTTTTCTTTGATGTGTCTAATTGCATCTTCAAGAGCAAGATCATCTGGCGGCGAGACACGCAGCGTGATAGCTCTTCGACGTTCGATGCGCCGGATAACCGTGGGTCCGAGTTCTTCTTTGCTCTCAGCCACAGCCCCAAGGGTAGTGATGGCACCGTTGTCTGCTATCACGGGAGCTGCCAGCAGATCGTTGTTGGTTTCGTAAAGATCTCCATTGCGTTTACGCGCGCGCACCACCACGTCGTACAAGCTTTCTCCTGCAACACTGAGTTCGCCGACGATGCTTCCATCGGCATAGGTATCGACGATACGTCCAAGCTCAGTGGCGTCGATTGACAGGCCAGCACTTTGATCCCGTCTTGGATACCAATGAAGTTCAGGTGTGCCAGAATCGAGTGACGGAAGCGGCCTCATTTGCGCTCCGGGCATGCTCTGCATCAAGCTTGCAAACAACATACCACCAACCTGGCCTAGTTCGCCCAAGTCGGATCCGAGAATATCAATATCAATACTACGGTTGCCGTCGCCACCACGCGAAAAGAGTGAAGCTTGGGTCGTGAAGCTGATCATGCCTGGAATACTGCTATGTACTTTAGAAAATAGCGGCAACATGTCCTTGACGCGCGTGGGGTCTTCGGCAAGCCCGCCTGAGTAAGCTGTGTTGGGAGTTCCGACAAAAAAACTGCGTTCCACGGATGGGTAACCTCCAACCGATTTGTGCTGGTGCTTTTTGATCTCACTTTGGACTTGTCTGCCCACTGAATCCAGTTCCTCCAAGGAGACGCCGGGCGGTGGAACAAGGATGCCAAACACAAGATTGCGGTTGCCTGCAGGAAGGTATTCAAAAGGGGGCAACATAAACCAAGCGATTGCAGATGAGATCAGCATCGCGGAGCTTACTACAAAGATGCTTCGCCACGACTTTGCAACCAACCATTGGGTGATCGTGGTAATTCCATCGCGCATGCGTTCGCCAAAATGTGCAAGGCCCGCAAAGCGATCTTCGGAAACAGGCTTTTTCAAAAGTTGTGCCGCCAAACTTGGAATCGCCCACACCGAAACAAAAAGTGAAATGATCACGGCGAAACTAATAGCAATGGCTACATCGCGCAGCAGCTGACCAACTTCCCCCTGCCAGCCAATCACCGGCACAAAAACGGCCGTCGTAGTGGCAGTCGAGGCTAAAATCGCCCCCCATACACGGCCTACCCCTTTGTGTGCCGCTTTTGCAGCTACTTTAACGACACCGAGCTCCGAGTAAATCGATTCCAGAGCCACGATCGAGTTATCAAGTACCATGCCGACGGCAAAGGTAATGCCCGCTAATGACACGATGTTTACTGTTCGGCCCACAAGTTGCATGCCAAGTGCTGTTCCAAGGACGCACACAGGAATGGCAATACTGACAACCAACGAGGCGCGGAAGCTTCGTAAAAAGATAAGTAGTACTATGGACGCAAGCAGTGCGCCCAAAAGCAGGTTTTGCCGAACAAGATCCAAAGCACTCACGATATAGTCTGTTTGATCGCTAAGAACTTCAAACTCCAAACCTTCGCGGGCAAACACGCCTTCAGCGAGTTCTTTTACTTTTTGCCTAATCTCACGGGAGACCACGAGCACGTTACTGCCAGCCTCGCGGGACAGGAGCAGAATCAACGAAGGACGGTTATCATTCATAGCCACCGAAGTTGCTTTGCGCAAACCGTAGCGAACTTTGGCTACATCACCCAAGCGAATGGGCGTGCCGTCGCTGCCGGCACCTAGAATAAGCGCTTCAAGCTCACGCGGATCGTTGGGGGCAGCGAGTGTTCGAATTAGTAGACGACGTTTACCGAGTGTGATGTCACCACCCGAAGTATCGGCAAGCTCGCTACGCACACGGCTTATCAGTTGTTGCAGAGTGATGCCACGAGCCACGAGCTCTGCCGCATCAAAGTCAATGTCAATACGTGTATCTTGGCCACCCAAAAAACGAATACTGGACACGCCAGGGATGCGCTCTATCTCAGGTAAAATACGTTGCTCGACCCAGGTACGATAGGCTGCAACAGGAGCGCCCGTGGGCGATCGCACAGCAATGACTGCCAAAGGAGCGCCGCCGACGTTTGCGGTTTCGATGACAGGTTGATCGGCGCTGTCTGGGTAGTTGCCGACCTGGGATAAACGATTTGACGAGCGTACCAAGGCTTCGTCGATGTCAGTCCCAACCTCAAACTCAAGAGTGATCATGCCTTGATCGGGTGCAGCTTCCGAGTCCATTTTTCGCAAACCCGAAATGCCTTGCAATACTTCTTCTTGCTCGTTGAGAATTTGAGCTTCAACTTCGATCGGCGTAGCACCTCGCCAACGGGTAGTGATATTAATGGTGGGCCGCTCAATGTCTGGAGTGAGCTGAATCGGCAAATCAAAAATTGCCACTGCGCCAAAGAGCACGACCAATATACAGCCGACGATAACCGTGACCGGCCGTCGAATGGTAGCAGCGAGTAACCCTGTTTCTTCCTTAAGCATGCTTTTCAAGATCTTTCAGTGCGTGCGAGCGCTCGTCAGCTAGTTTGCTTCGCGAATTTCTTGGCCAGGACGCAAACGCTCATTACCACGCGTGACCACTTTATCGCCAAGCTTTAACTCTTTTGCGCGGACGAGGATACCGTCTGTTCCGCGTTGAATAATCTCAACCGGCAGTGCAATCGCTTTTTTGTTCTCAACTTTGAACACCCTATTGTTGATGGCGCTAGGTACGACCGCATCGCGTGGTACAACTAAGGCATCATCGCTTGAAATATCTGCGCTTAGAACAACGTCACAGGTCGAGCCGGCCAGAAGCCAGTTTTGTGTTTCATCCGGTGTCAATCGAAAAGTAACCGTCCGGGTTCCTGGATCGAGTGCGCGAACCACCCCTTGCACTGTGGCAGAGACTTTGTTGTCCCCACGCGCTAAAGTGGCTTTGCTTCCTCGGTGAATATAGTCAAGCATCTCCGATCCCGCGCGCACTATAATATCCGGGGCTTTTTCTGAAACTACTTCAAGCAGGGGCGTGCCGGGGATAAGCCAGTCTCCGGGATCGGCGTAGCGTTGAGAAACAACACCATCAAAAGGCGCACGAACCTGATGGCGTGCAAGTTGAGCGCGAACTTGTTGCTGCTGGGCGCTTAGGTTTTGCCGCATGGCTTCTTTGGAAGCGGCTTGCGCGCGTGCTCGCTCGATTTCTAGTCCGGTGACGAGCTTTGAGCCTGCTTGAGAAAAACGTTCCGCTTCGCTTTGCGCTTGTGACTCTTCGACTTCGGCTTGCTTGGCTGCAGCTTGACTTGCTTGCAGTTGCGCGCTTGCTACCGATGGATCGACGAGCGCTAGCAGCTGTCCTTTTTTGACCACGGAGCCTTCTTCAACAAGGATTCGTACAAGCTCGCCGTCAGCGCCGGCCGACATTTGCGCGCGCCCTTCCGATTCAACCTCACCCATGAAAGTCCACTCCACACCGAGGCTCGTGTCCTTAATAATAGCCGTGCTGACCAAAGGGGCAGGCGGAGGGGAAGCTGAATCGCTTTTTGCACCGGATGAGCATGCGGTCGTTACCGAGAGCATGATGCAAGGTAGCAAAGTTGTCATAGTCTCTTTTAAACGCATCAAAAATCTCCGAGCGGCACAGACTTTATCATTTCATCAAGATCTGCAAGCCCATCTTGTCCACGACATCATTCCATGTGCGCAATAGTCTTTAAGTGAGGAGCCTTAAAAAAACAAAGCGCCGATAGAGCCTACCGACGCTTTGTTTTGTTAGTGGCTGAGTTAGATAGGATTTCCGCCGGGACAGCTGCAGGTTACAATCTTATCGCTGACACTGGAACAATTGCCATTGGGCGCACAGGGATCCGTTGTGAAACAACCGCAAGTGCTGCAATTTTCAAGCGAAGCACAATAGGGAGTGCCGCCGGGTACAGGCGCTTGGGGTGCCTCAGGCCGCAGGGCTGGTGTAGGGCATAGATCCACCGGGTGCACGCAATATTGATCTGCGCTGCAGGTGACGGTTCCACATGGCGGACCGCTTTGCATGTCAGCATCCCCTGGTGCCAAGTTCACATCACTTGCTGCATCAGCACTATCGCCATCGCTTGCAGCGTCGCTCAGCACAGCACTGTCATCGTCGACGTTCGCATCACTTCCTGATTTTGCTTCATCGTCGCATGCATTGACACTAAGCAAAAAGGTACAAATAAAAAGAATTCTAAGTAATTTCATAAGTAAGCCTCCGAGCTTTTATTTACTGCTACCGAGGTCTTCGCGCAAATAGAAGATTTTCTCGACAAGTCTAGCGGGACGCTTTTTGAGTGTTGATAAAGTTTGGGCAGCCGCAGGTGACAACTTTACCAGTTACAGTTGAGCAAACGCCGTCTGGCGCACATGGATCGCTGCTGAAGCAACCGCAGGTGCTGCAATCCTCAAGGGTTGCGCAATAGGGAGTCCCGTTTCCAGGAACCGGTGCTTGAGGTGCATCAATTTGCTGTAAGCATTCGCCGATCTTTGGATGAACGCAGTACTGGTTTTCACTGCAAGTGGCGAGACCGCATGCCGTAAGGTCTCCTGATGGAGTAAGCGCATCTGTTGCAACGTCGCTAAGCAAATCACCATCATCGACGTTTGCGTCGGTTTCAGGTGTTGTCTCATCGTCGCATGCATTTAGCGCAAGCAAGAACCAACACGCCATAAGAATTCTAAGTATCTTCATCGTTAAGCCTCCAACAGAGTATTTACCGCTGCTCCTGGCTTCGCGCAAACGCAGGGTGGCAGAATCTGAAGGGCTTAGTGCAAGAGCGCGAAAGCATTGCCAAAAACGACTTCACCCGGACGCTCTTCGCAACTTACACGCAAGATGATCGTGCCATCTTCCTTCCAGCCTTCGGTGATCAAGGTATCGCCTGGCCAGACCGGTTTGCGAAATTGACCGCTGAACTGTTTGAGCTTGCTTGCATCGCCAGCGCATACCTCTTTGATCACAGCGCGTGCTACGTGACCATAAGTGCAAAGACCATGAAGAATCGGTCCACCAAAACCAACTTTTTCGCCAAGCTCTGGGTCAGCATGCAAAGGATTGTAATCGCCATTGAGACGATAAAGCAAAGCTTGCTCTTTGCTAGTGGCTTCTTTAAACACAAAGTCGGCTTCGCGCTCAGGTGGCCGGATCTGCGGACGTCTAGGCGGAGCTTCACCGCCAAAACCACCATCCATGCGATAGATGATCGACCACTCAGTTTCAGCCACGAGTTCACCTGATTCATCGACGGTTTCCGTGGTGAAATAGGCCTGAGCCATGCGTTTTAGATCATACAGGCCAGTCACTTTTCCGGTTGTTGTGAGTGTGCCTGACGGAGGCAGTGCTTTGTGCATGGTTATGCTTTGCGCTCCGTGCACCACGCCTTCAAGGTTACCGCCAATACCCTGGAAAAGGGCACCCGCTGCTTGGTAAGCTGGCACTACAATAAAGCTTGGCAGCACTTTGGGTCCGCGTGCCTCGTACAAGTAATCAAGCTCATCGACTTTGGCGCCGATACCAAGGGCGTAGAGCACTACGTCTTGCCAGCGGTAAGTGTACTTCAGAGCTTCAGTTGTCTTTCCAAGCGCTTCAGGATTAATCGCCATGACTTGCCACCTTTGTCATGTTTTTAGCTTAAAAATAGACAGAAATGGCATTAAAAATGCTATTTTAATGCCATTTCTGTCATGTATTGTAATCTAAGAATTAAACTTCAAGCTGCCTGACGCGCTTACGGCGCCGGCGTGCAGCTTCAGCAGACTTTTTACGCTTCTTAATCGAAGGCTTCATATAATGACGCCGACGCTTGAGCTCGCGCAAGATACCTTCTGTGGCCATTTTCCGCTTTAAATGCTTGATTGCACGGTCTAAACCACGCTCACCAACCGAAATCTCAAGCGGTCTACTCTCCACAGCTTCGGGTGCTTCCACCATTCTTCATCACCACCTTTACAGGTCGCGGAGCCTGCCACACCCCCCCCCAAACCGCAAGTCACCGGGGTCACTTTCCCCCCAATTTTACCCCTAATTAAAAGGCCTAAATCGCGTCAAAATTGAGAGATCTCGAGAAAACTCCGAAGAACTCCCAAAACTGCAGGAGAAAAGACCTAAAAATAAGTGTCGAAATTGATAGGAAAGTGACCCTTAGGGTTTTAAGAAGGACATGAGTTGTTGGCCGTAGGCTGTGGGGAGAAGTTGCATGCCAACCCCGCAGCCATCTGAAGAAGTATTTTGCAGTAGGTTAGGTGCACAGTTGTGATGAAAGGTCCAAGCGAGATGTGAAATCTTTCGTTGCTCGGCGTAGGGAATGAGTGTGTTTATTTCTGCACTTCCGTACTCACCGACAATAACGGGAAGAGTTTCTGCGGCATGGCCAAAGAGTTCGTAGTAATAATCGTTTGTGCTTGATGGTGTCCCGTTGGAGAAATAGGGATGGCTTTCATAGACAATGTTCTCGCCCCCTCCCGCAGCAATAGGATGGTTGATGTAGTACTCGAGATATCTTGCCCAGCCTGCTGTGCCTTGCACCGCTACGATATGCTTGTGCGTTGAGCCAGCCGCTTGCTCAGCGTTGCGAATTGCCTGGACGGTATCGTTCATGGCTTGCCAGACTTGATAGTCTTGCGCGCCATCAAAGTTGTATTGTGGCTCATTGACCAAACCAAAAAGCACATGACTGTACTGCGCAAGACGCGTGGTTATCTTTTCCCAAATCTGTGAAGTGGTCGATGTGGGCCAGCCTAGACTCGTAAAGCTTGGATCGACCCACAGGGTGACCATCACAAAGGCATTTCGCTTTTGTCCAACATGGGCAACGATTTGCTCCACTTGATCAAGCACAGCGGGGTCATGCACGATGTCTTTATAGTTGCTATCAACCCTGTAGCCGTCGTTGCTTGTATAGCTCTCAAGATCGAGCCGAGTAAAGTTAGCGCCCCATACGTCATAGAGTTCATCCATGCGGCGGTTGACCTCTCCGACATTGGGAGCTTGCCAGGTGCAAGCGTTGCAGCTGCGCGTATCGTGGATGTTCGCACCGCGCCCTACCCATACTTGATCGCCGAGGTAGATATGGTTTCCTGAAGTGTAAAGCCAACCATCGCTGTTGGAAGGATCCCCGCCGCCTGTGTCGCCGCCGCCTGTGTCGCCGCCGCCCGTGTCGCCGCCACTAGTGTCGGATCCGCTGTTGTCGGTGGTTCCGTCGTTTGTGTCGTTTGAAGAATTGTCTCGGTTATTCCGTCCAGGCCATTGATGTTTGACCCGGTATTGCTACTTGATGAATTGTCAGCTTCTGTGATGAGTCCGGTGCAAGACAGGAGGAAGATTGAGATGCCTCCTAGCATCGAGCAGCACAAAAGAGATTGATGCGTTTGATATACATTGCCCATGCTCTTTGGACATTGCAAAACGCAGGCCGCAATTCGCTCCTTCGTCTAGGACGAAACCATTGGAAATTTTATTTGAACTGGAGCATTTTCATAAACAAGTTGGAGCAGTTCATGGGCCATATGTTCCAACATCCAGAGGAAATTGATCTAGATCAATCAATACCTTAGCTCACAGGCTTGTCCCTCGATTGATTTACTCGAGAGTGGTGTTTGTGATTTGCGGATCGTCTTTTGCGAGGACGAAGATGCCGGGGTAGCCGTTGCTTTCAAAGCCCTGGCTAGGGTTGTTGCGAAGCGTTGAGTCTTGGATGATGAGCTCGCCGCTTCGATCGTTGCTGACAAAAAAGATGGCGCCGCCGCCTTCGTTGGCACTGTTGCTTTCAATAACTGTTCCACAAAGCTTCAATGTGAAGGTGTTGCCATCATTGTAAATGGCGCCGCCGCTTCCGCCTCCTGGAGTGCCGTCTTGGGCGGGGTTTGCACCGTTACCGATGGCTTGATTGTGACTGAAGACACTGTTGATCACGGTATGCGAGACACCAATACTACTCAGGCCGCCACCGTTTGAGCAGATGTTAGCCAAATCGCTTTGCCCACCAAAGGTGGAGTTAACGACGTATACTGGTTGATTGTCGTATTGACTCAAAGTGCGAATGGCAGCGCCGCCCACGTCTGGACCAGTATCATCACAGACGTTGTTGAAAAAACGCGAATTGATCACTTTGAAACGACCGCCGCGTACGAAAATTGCGCCACCACCATCTGGATCTTGACCTTTGGCGCTTCCGTTTACGAAGGTGAGGTTCTGAACGGTAAGCCGTGGATGATCTTGGTTGTCACAATGCGAGGTGGTCCATACTTGATCTTGATCACAGGTGTTCATGTACAAAATGCGCACTTTTCCGCCGCCACTTAGCGCAACTTTGCCTCCTCCATCAATCACGATTTCAGGACCCGTGTTGTTCACGATTCTAGCAGTGCGATCCAGCGTGATCGTTAAAGGGTCTGGGCCACAGTCGAAAGTCATCACGCCGCCTTGAGCAACGGCATTCACAAAGGCATCGGCCGTGCAGCTTTCAGGTGTTCCATCTCCAATCACGGTATCGGATGATGAAGTGTCAACGGGCTGAGCTTCGGAGGGTACCGAGCACGGAGCCTCGGGATTGCCGGCCTCTGGACCCGTGCTTGGATCAAAGCTGTCAAACACGGGGCTTGATTCATTCGATTGGCCACAGCTTTGAATGTATAGAACAAGCAGTAGGCCGAGCCATACACCCAGCATCGGTTGCGAGACATGAGATATAAACAAGCGCATCATCACGCCATATCCCCGGGGACAGGCTCTAGGCAAATAAATAAAATAATATCAATTGTTTACAAACCCGACCGCGAAACCGTCAATAAGGATAACGGTTTCGCGGTCGGGTTTGTAATTGCTTGTGATCATTTGGTTATTTAGGCCAAAGCATGTCCCCAAGAAGCGCAACGTTAGTTGTTGAAGCTTTGGGCGTCGAAGTAGCGGACTTCTTTTGGTGTGGCGCAGCCGTTGAAATGGGCGCCTGCGACAAGTGTTGCGTCTTGCTCGGCTAGCTGATCGGCAGCCATTGCGCGTGCCGATCTGCATTCTGTATCTTGGTACCCGGACGAGCCAAAGCGAGCCGGGATTTCACACACGTTGGCTCCGATACCCCAGGTTACCGTGGCAATGCGGTTTGATCCGATTGCAAGCGCGATGCAATGTCGATCTTTGGCACGGCGGGCCCGTTCCCTTGCCGAGCTAGTGTTGTAATAGTTTAAAATGGCGTCACCCAAAAGCCGGTCGAGCTGGCGTTGTTGTTCTGCTGTAATAGCGGAGGCGCCCACCGCTTCACTTAGGGCGGCACTGTATTCGGCGCGTGCCGATTGAGCAGCTCCTTCGATGTCCGAGTTAAAGGCGAGGTGTTGTAGCACGCGAGTGATGATGATGACAGATACGCTCAACGCGGTCAGGGCCAGTGCGCCAAGCACCAGAGTTCTCAAAGCACTCAGAGCACCACCACCAATCGGCGTAGGAACCGCCGTGGCAAAAAACAAAGTCGAGGCACTCGATGCGATGGTGTCGCAAAGCTCTTGTCCCACAGTCAGTCCACTTGACGATTCGCTTAAAAGAACCTCGATCTCCGAATCACTAAGCTCGTTGTCTTCAATCGTTCCATCCGTCAGTGCTTGAATCACCGCATCACAACGGCTCACATCCGATAAGGGGTTGTAAATCGGACGTATCATTGCATCCGAACCGCCGTGAACCGCCTGATCGGAAAGTTCGCTTTCAGCGGCGCAGGCGCTCAAGTTGGTAAGAACGACTGAGACGATGAAGCCGGCAATACAAACTCGGATGGGTGAGCGTAAGAACATGCCAGATCCAATGCAAGCCGCATGCCAGACAGAAATTTAGCGTTTCTCACTGAAAAAGCAGAGGACCCTTAGGGTCCAACTGGGACTGATAAACCCATCCTCCGGGCCTCCGGGGACCCTCCGGGGACCCCTCCGGGGACATGCTTTAGGCAAATAAATAAAATAATATCAATTCTTTACAAACCCGACCGCGGAACCGTTATTCTCATTGACGGTTCCGCGGTCGGGTTTGTAATTGCTTGTGATCATTTGATTATTTAGGCCAAAGCATGTCCCCAAGAACGTCCCCAAGAACATGTTAGTGGCCGGCGGTGACTTTTAGGGTGTATTGGCCGGCGGGGCCGGTGATGCAGACGCTGAAGGGGCCGCTTTCGTTGTCCCAGTAACACGACTTGAGTTTCATTTGCGTCTCCACAGAGGAAGTGAAGGCAGCATCTTCACAGCCTTTGACACCTCGGGTTTCGATGCGATCATCGCTGTCGCCGGGACAGGAGCGGAAAAACCAGTGAGAAGGGTCGCATTCAAAGTATGTGCGAACGATGAATAAGTCGTTGGGGACTGCGCTGTACGTCGCGGTGGCAGTGACCAAGGGATCGCCTCGTGACTGCCAATCTTGTGAATCAGTAATGAAGAAAGGGAAGCAGCGCTCTTCGTTGTGCGGCAATGAAACACAGCTGCTTGCGCTCTCTTCGCTATCATTCAAAACCGCGAGAGGCCCTGCTTTGGCCTGGGTTTGGCTCTGTTCAAGTGTTGCATAGCCTTCAGGACATGGTTCTTGCAATGCAGGGGGCACGTTTTGCGGCGCGGTACCGCTGGTAGGCGTGATTTGTTCAGGTGTTGCAGGGCAAAGATCTTGGATGTGAGGGTTGAACTGGATGATGCTTTGGCGAGCGGGTTCATTCGGGTGGAAGGGTTTGGGCAGAGCGTAGTTGAAGAAACGCAGTTCGATAAAATAGTCGGTACCGTCAAGGGGTTTGACCGAGTGCTCCTGAGTGCACCATTGACCACGGCGCTGGACCGTCACCGAAAGTGTGTAGGGAGCTCCATCAAGGTTAGTGCCGTTGATAGCGCGTGCAACAACAGGAGTCTCTTTGGTAGCTATGCAATTTTCTGCAACGCTTTCACTTGCAGGAAAAGTCACGCTTAGTGATTCGACGGCAAACAAACAATCGGCGAATTCCATTTGAAAATAATATTTACCATCGTTTCCAAGTTGGGTGCCGGTGAGTGAAACACGGACATCCCCATTGGGCAGTTGTTCCAAAACCACTGCTGCATTGGAAACAAAAGTGCGACCGTAGTTCTGGCCATTGTCCGCACGAATGTCGTCAAACACAAAACTGTAAGGCTGACCGGGATCTGCATTGCCGGATAGATTCCAGCTGCCGCTTTGTTGCTGCCCGGAGTTATCGCCTGCGACATCAGTCGAGTTCTCGAGGCTGCAAGCTTGCGTTAACAGTCCTGCACAAAGCAGCAGGTAAGTTGAAGTACGAAAAAAATAGTTTTGCACGATTGATCCCCCAAGTGCGGCGTTTGTCCCTAAACTTCTTGCAAGTTGCGTTCCAAGCAAGCGTGAGTATGGATCGAGACAACGCCGCACGCGCCTTTGTCCTACGAAATTAGGGGATTGGTGCAAGCTGATAATGCGCTAAAAGGGCATCCCCGGTGCTTCATCGCCGGCTATTGTGTTTGCTTTTTGTGGCCAGTAGACACCAGTCAGAGCTTTTAACCTTTTGAAATTCTAAGACAAAGTGTAAGGAATTGAGCTCAGCTTTAGTAACGCGCTAGATTGGGGTCGGTTGAGATAAGGAAAGGGTAAAACCATGGTGGCTTTGATAGTGATTGCGGTAGTTGTTGTCGTTGGTGTGATGATGCTGGTGGGCATCTACAATGGTCTTGTTTCCAAACGAAACATCTATAAAAACCAGTTTAAGCAAATCGGCATTCAGCTCAAACGGCGCCATGATCTGATTCCCAATCTAGTCAATACGGCTAAAGGTTACATGCAGCATGAGCGTGGAACTCTTGAGGCTGTGATTCAGGCTAGAACGCAAGCAGTCGTTGCTACCGAACAAGCCGAGAAAAACCCAGGAGCACAAGGCAGCATGCAAGCACTTGCGGGCGCTGAAAACTTTCTGACCCAGAGTCTTGGCAAACTGCTTGCGCTTCAAGAGGCGTATCCTGATTTGAAAGCGGACAAACAAATGTCCGAGCTTTCCGAAGAGCTACGTTCGACGGAAAACAAAGTGGCGTTTGCACGGCAAGCTTTTAACGACTCGGTGATGAGCTACAACACTGCGCGTGAGACGATTCCTGCGGTCTTTTTTGCGGGCATGTTTGGTTTTGGTCCAGCGGAGTTGCTTGAAGCGATTGAGCAAGAAACCGAGCGCCAAGTGCCCAAAGTGGAATTCTAATCCGGAACGATTTCGGTGGACTTTTTTGAGCATCAAATCCAGGCACATCGCCGAACACGGCTGCTTTTGCTGCTCATGGGCCTGGCGGTCTTAGCGATTTCATCTTCGCTCTATCTCGTGTTCTCGCTTCTGCAAGGCTATACGAGTGAAGTCTTTGTCTTTCTTGGACCAGTCTCTTTTTTCAAGATCTTTGGCGGCACTCTAGCCGTTGTGCTTCTCGCAAGCTTTGGGCGTACCCTGATTCTAAAGCGCATCGGCGGGCAAGGCGTGGCCGAAATGCTTGGCGGCCGATTACTGAGTCCGCAGACTGACGATGAACACGAGCGTCGTTTGATCAATGTGGTTGAAGAAATGTCAATTGCATCGGGCGTGCCGCTGCCTAAGATCTATGTGCTCGATAAAGAACTTGCCATCAATGCTTTTGCCGCTGGGTATGAGACCAACGACGCAGTGGTTGCAGTCACGCGTGGCACGCTAGAGCAACTGAGTCGAGATGAGCTACAGGGTGTGATTGCCCATGAATACAGTCATATTCTCAATGGCGACATGAATATTAATCTCAAGCTGATGGGTGTGTTGTTTGGGATTTTGTTGATTGCTTTAGCCGGGCGCTTTTTGTTGCGCATCAGTCTTTATTCCCGAGGGCGATCCCGCAGTCGCGATGCCGGGTCGGCTAAACTTGTCATGGTTCTTTTGGGTGTAGTGCTCTTTATCGTCGGCTATCTCGGTCACTTTTTTGCGCGCTTGATTCAAGCAGCTGTCAGTAGACAGCGTGAGTTTTTAGCGGATGCAAGTGCTGTCCAATTTACGCGCAATCCAGAAGGCATTGCCGGAGCACTTCAGAAAATAGCCACTGTACCCACGCAATCCAAATTGACTCATGCCCGTGCTGCCGAAGCCAGCCATTTTTATTTCGGGGATGGCTTGCGGTTGAATCTAGGCGGCTGGCTATCAACCCATCCTCCGATTGCAGAACGAATCAAGCGCATCGATAAGAACTTACTTCAAAAAAGTGCCGTGGAGCATACCAAAGCTCAAGGCATGCCACAGACAAAAGGTATGGCGCATGCTGCTGGTTTTGCTGGCGTAAGCCAAGCATCGCTACAAAAAGAACTACCCGAACCGAAAGATGCACTCGCCACAGCATCTGTGCGTCCGCCAGATTATCAGCAAGCCGATCGCATGATCGGAAACTTGCCGCCAGCATTGATTGCTTTGGCACACGAGCCTTTTTCGGCCTGTGCTTTGTTGTTTTCTCTTCTGCTTTCCTCGGAACACGAGCTCGGCCGCAATCAACACAGCTACTTACGCCAGAATTTTCACCCCCAGATCGACGAGGAACTTGCTCAGCTACCTAGCTTTGGCTCGCTCGATGCGGTGCAAAAAATAACATTGATTGAACTTGCCGGCGGAAGTTTGCGGCATTTGAGTAAAGAGCAACAGCACCGAGCGCTGCAAGCTGTCGATTGGCTGGTGCGTTCTGATGGCAGGATTAACTTACTTGAGGTGTTGCTCGCACACACCATGCGCAGACACTTGTACTCCTCCGCATGTATCAAGAAAGGAAAAGGTTTGTCCTTTGCGGCACTTCTAGAGGAATGCTCGGTTGTGTTTAGCGTGCTTGCTCATGCAGGGTCGCGTGAACGTGGCGCGCAGCAAAGCGCGTTTGATGCCGGGCTTGCGTACCTGTCACAAAGCCAAGCGAAACGAAGTGCACAACTCCATTTTATTCCCCCATCGGAGCATAGTTTAAGTGCCCTTGGCGCTGCTTTGGATGTCTTGAGTGCTGCCGATCCAAACACTGCACGTTTGATCCATCATGCAAGCTACCAGGTACTTATGAGCGATGGAAAAATGAACGATGCGGAGCGCGTGCTTTTCGTCGCCTTAAACCAAGCACTTGGCATACCGGTACCGGCCACGGCTTTCAATGTTCCGCGCGTGCAGTCCTAAAATCTAATGATGCCACTGGATCAAAATGGCAAAGCAGCAACGGAGACACCGAAAAAGCTATCGGCTTGATCGTCGGGGTTGTCGAGTTGTACCGACGGTGTAGCCGTAAAGCCAGTCGCTGAGCCGTAGTAGATGAAGACGTTGCCTTCTCTTAGATTGCTTCCGTCGTTATTGTGTCCCATCGCGCCAACGGCAAGATCAGCGTAGCCATCGCCGTTGACATCCCCGAGATTTGCAACGGAAACAGCAAATTGTGAATCGTCCATGGGGCTCGGGTTGTCCATCACAAGTGATGGAGAATCAGTATACACGGTAGCGTTTCCAGAGAAGATATGTGCTTTGCCTTGAATGATGTAGTTATCTTCGTACTCATAGGTGCCTACGATAAAATCAACATTGCCGTCACCGTTGCTATCACCCAATGGGGCAAAGCTTGCACCGAAGCTAGCGAGAAATTGCGAGTCAGGATCGTGCAAACGGAAAGCGGGTGTGGTGGCAATTCCGTTGGCGCCTCCATAGTAGAAAATGACTTGGCCTATAGGATCGGTGACGGAATTGTCGATCTGATAAGGCATACCAATTGCAACATCGCTGAAACCATCGTTATTGACGTCGCCAGCGTAGCGGACACAGTGCCCAAATCCAGAGTCGGCTTCATTGTCAGGATTGTCCAAACGTATCATCGAGCTCTTGGTGATACCGTTTTTGCCCCCCATAAAAATAAAAGCGTTGCCTTCGCCGCCTGCTCCCTGGTCTTCTTGAGGTGCACCGATGATCAGATCGATAAAGCCATCGGCGTTGATATCACCTGCCGACGCCACGCTAAAACCAAAGAGGCTGATAGTTGTCGATTCCGGGATAGTCAGGGTACTAGAAGGCGTAGAAATAGAAATCGTTTGAGCGCCGTGATACAGGTAAGCTTTGCCATTTTGGGCAGTGGCTGTAGTGGCATTGGTGTAATCCGAAGCGCTGATTAAGATATCCGCAAAACCATCCGCGTTGACATCACCGGCGCCTGCTACGGCCCCACCAAAGCGTGATTCCTCAATAGGATCGGGATTTGTAAAGCGCAATGAAGGTGTCGAGCTAAGCCCGGTGGCTGAACCCAGGTACAAAAAAGCGTTGCCCTCAGCTAAGTCTCCGCTGGCGTAGCTTTGGCTTTCCGCGCCGATAACAGCATCGGCGTAGCCATCGCCGTTGACGTCTCCCAGTGCGGCTACCGCTGCTCCGAACTGGCCAGCGCCCGAAGTGTCGGGGTTATCAAGTCTCTGTGCGCTTGATGGTGTAGTGACATAGGCATCGAAACCACTGCTTGTGCCGTAGTAGACAAAGGCGTTGCCTTCATCGAGCTGTGGGTAGTCAAAAAGGCTGGCACCTACCAAAAGGTCGGCGTAGCCATCGCCGTTGTAGTCCGATGCGATACGGCCTACATCAAGATAGTGAATCATCGACCATTCAGAACAGCTGTCTGCTAAACAGGAGCGCACTCGCCAAAAGTAACGTCTACCAACAGGCGCGGTGTTTGATACTTCTAAATTAGCATCGGGCGTGTACTGCGTCGTGTTCGCCGACAGGTCTAACTCAACGGTTGGGTTAGCAAAGGCGCAATCGGTGAAACCAGAAACGCTGCATTCATCGGAAAGCTGGAACTGATAGTGATCAACACCTTTAACTTCGCTCCACCGAAACACGGGTCGAAGTGGATGGACGCCAGCAAAGGAGTTTGGCGTATGCAAGCTTCCTGTTGCAGTGCCATTAAGCGGTGAAAGCAGCCGAGGTGGATCGGCTACAATTGCCGTGCACCCGCTGTCCGGGTTACACCAAAGACCATCATCGCAACTTGAAGCAACTGCAGCAAAGAGACAGCTTCCTGCGAGACACTGACCCACCGCACAGCTTGCTTCAGAGCCGCAATCCGAATCCTCGGTACAGCTCGGCTGTCCACATAACTCCGGGGTCTCGGGACTGCAGCGGGGATCGACACATGCGCCTGACAAACAAGCGAGAAGAATCGGATCGTCAGGGCCGGGGCAAGTTACATTTTGGCAATCGCGAGTGATCACGATGGTGACGGATTGAAGGTCGGCGGTTTTAATTTGAACGGGACGCGCAACAACCGACTCTCCCGAGCCATCAAGAAGAGAGACGCGTACGGTGACAACTTCTGGTTCCACGTTTTCAAACGCGCCAAGCGTGAGGCCCGAAATCAAGTCGGCGTCTTGTGCTGGGACTTGATCGTCAAGCACGCGGTATGCTGTGCCTTCTGCTCCGAGCGCCCCTTCAAACAGTTCCGTACGAACCAAGCTAAACTCGATTCCCGCTACCATGTCGGTTCGAAGTTGAACGCTTAGAGTTTGTGGTGATGGTGATGAACACGAAGAGGTAGCGAGCGTGAATGCTGAGACGATTAGTGCGGGTAGCGCAGAAACAGTTATAGATTTGCCCATTCCCGTATTGTAGTATGGTTTAAAACATACGCAAATATTGAAACGCTAATGTTTATAATTATTATGTTTTTTAGGGAACAAAACCCGAGATGTATATATCGTTGCCGGATTCCCTTCCGACGAAATCACCTTCAATCGCAAAGGTTGAAGCTGTGACTCCCCATAGGAAAAACAAACCGTCTTGTCCCACCGCCATCCTCGGCCCGTTTTCATTGTTTGTTCCGCCGTAGCGCGTTGCAAAGCGAGGCGTTCCGTTGAACTGAAAGCTAGCAAGAAAAATATCAGTTGTTCCTTGTATCCCAGCAGTGAACATATCTCCCAAGCCAAAGTTAATGATGTAGCTAAAGTTCCCAGCGACAAAGATACGACCGTTAGCGTCAAGTGCGAGGCTGGATAAGCTGTCGTCACTCAGTTGTGAGCCAAAACTCTTGGCCCAATAAAGTGATCCGTTGTTGGTATAAAAACTTGCGAGATAAATATTGGAATCCGTCGTGCCTGCGGAGCTTAGGGGACCACCTCCAAAATTGATCGTTCCGCGGTAGTTGCCGCTAGCAACGAGATGACCGTCGTCATCAACGGCAAGTCCCACCGCCTCATCCACGCCGTTAGAGCCCCGCGAAAAGGACCAGTTATGAGTCCCATTGGATTGAAGAAATGATGCAAAGAATAGGTCGGGATCGTCATCACTTGTGATTAGATCACTTCCTCCCAGGTTTGTCTTCGTGTAGTAAGTTCCCGAGAGGTAGACGTTTCCAGAGTTATCGGCGGCGAGGTGTTTTGGAGTCAACGGGTTTCCAAAGTCTTGAAACTTCTTAGCGAAGAAACATGATCCGTCCGCGTCATTGAATCCAGCCAAAAAAGCATCTTTATCCGAATCTGCGGTGAGGATGTGGCCATTTCCAAAATCCACAGAAGTAGTGAAAGCTCCCGCAATAAAAAATCTACCATTCTGTCCGTGCGCTAAAGCTACGCCTGAAACGAAATCGCCATTGTCGATGGTGCGAGACCAGAGATGCCCGCCGTCTGTTGCTTTGAGGCTGGCAACAAACAGGCCGTACCCTTGATCGGGAATGAGCGCTCCACCGCCAAAATCGAGAGAGCCTCCTAAGATGTAACCCATGACAATTAGATTATTCTGACTACCGATAGAAACCGAAACAATTCCCAAAGAAAAGCTATCGGTGAAATAACCTCTTGACCAGCGATGGCTACCGTCCTGTCCTTCAAAACTAGCAATAAATAGGTCTTTATTGGATGTTCCTTGCGCGTCCAAATCAAGTCCGCCAAAGTTAACTTTTCCCTCATAGCTTCCGGACACATAGGTATTTTGCTTTGCATCTATCGAGACATCGTACGAGTTAGCCAAGCCTGACTGAAGCGGGAAGCTCTTCGACCAGCTGTAATTAAGGCACGGATCGCAAATGCTACCACCGCAATCGACATCGAGCTCATCACCGTTGAGCATGTTGTCATCGCAACGAGCCTCGAAACACTTATTTTCTTTGCAGGTTTTTGAAATACAGTCGTCATTGCTCGCGCAGCCCGCGCCATCTGTGCAAGGGCTACAGCTTCCACCGCAATCGGTGTCTGTTTCGTCATAGTCAAAGAGCCCGTCGCTGCAGAAATCAATACAGGCGTTGTCGGGGTGGCACCATTGGTTTTGATTGCAGAGACTATCGTCGCTATAAACCAAGCAAGTATTTTCGATGCATACTGCCGATGAGCAAGAAGAATCAGCTGGACACTCGTCATTCGAGTGGCATTCGGCTACTGGGCAGTATCCAACCGCGTTGGAATTGCACTTCGGATCAACACAGATACCGCCCAAACATGCCGTAAGCGCGGAGTTCGTTCCATCATCCGGACAGCTCACGCCCAAACAGTCTCGGCTAATTACAACGGTGAGACCGAGCGTCCTTACAAAGCTCAACGTTGAGGGGCGCTCGATAACGGAGTTGCCCTTTTTGTCAATCAGTAGCGTAACAAGTTTGATCTCACCCGATGCCAGATCGCGGAATTCCGCAATACGTTTTCCGTTCAGTAAATTATCTTCGCTACTGACTGCTTGCTCAGTCACTAGAAGGCTGCCGTCAGTGGTGCTCAGCTCGGTTCGTACCGTGACAAACTCCGTACCGGGAACCAAGTCAGTTTTTAGATCAATAACGAGTTCGGATGTTGGATCAGAGGCTGAGCATGAACCCAGCAAGTGCAGGCACAAAAAGAAAGCGAAGTAGCGCATGGCGTTCAAGATCATAAATTATAGAGCCTTGCGCCTGTCTGAGCCACTAAACAAGTCAAAGCATTCGGCAGCCATTTGCACCCTCCACTTCGGACTTCGAAAGAGATTGCCATCAAGGAAAGTAGCATATATTTCATATTTATGTAGTATTATCATATAGTTATTCGCAATGCGCGGCTTCCTCGATCGAATAATACCGTTTACAGCTATGTGTTGAAAATGATAGAGATTCCTCGCCGTTAGGGCACCGGGGCAGTAGGTCTGGATTGAAAAAAGATACCACTTGGATAGCAGTGCTATTGAAGTGGGCTTCAGCCTCCCAAGGCATAGGTTGAATGGGAGTTGAGGTTTTTTCGCGGCAACGCGATTTGGAGCGACAAAGTATGCGAAAACACATTCTTTTATGGATATATACTCTAGCGTTTTTGTCTGTGGGTCTAGGTTCTGCCTTGGCACAACACATTACCTTGAACCGATATAAAGCAGCAAAAACTACCAACGATGGCTTTTTTGTTAACCGACCTGATGACCAAGGTCATTTACGCTTTGGCGGTCAATTTCATTTTGACTACGCGAACGATCCTTTAACCGTTCAACGGCCGATTTCACGTGTCAGCAAACAGACCTTTGACGTCGTTGATAACCAATACACGGGACACTTTGTACTATCCCTTGGTTTGATTGACCGTGTGATTCTTTTTGCCGGAGTTCCCGTAATTTTTGGCATGGACGGCGACAGTTCCTATTTGGGATCGGCAGCGGGTGGTTCCGGAATAGGCGATGCCTTTTTCGGTGCGCGTTATCGCATCTTTGGTGAGTCCAAAGACCTTATGGCACTCGCCGCGCAAGCCACTGTAGGTTTGCCAACCGCCAGTTGGTTTGACGACAACCAGAATTTTAGAGGCGAAAACTCTTTGACTGCACATCCTGAGTTGCTCTTTGAGTTGCGTCCTGGGCCCGTTAAGCTCACCGCAAACCTCGGTGTGTTCTTTAGAGAGCATCAAGTGGTTATGGCTCGACACATCAATCACGAGCTGACTTATGCACTGGCTGCCACCGTGCCCATTATTGATGAGGACCAACACCTTGACGCCCATGTTGAATTGTTTGGTAACAAATCGATCGGCGATTTTGACGACGAAATCGAGAGCCATATGGAAATGCTTGGCGGTCTAAAATACCGCAGTGCAGGTGGTATCGCTGTTGGTGCTGCCGGCGGGTTCGGTTTCTTTGATGGTATTGGCGATCCAGATTTTCGTTTAGTCGGTATGGTGGGTTGGACTCAGCCTGCTAAAGCTAAAACAGAAGCGCCAATGGAGACCGGACCGGTCGATAGCGACGGCGATGGCTTGATGGACGATCAAGATGCTTGCGTAAACGAGCCAGAAGACATGGACGGCTTCCAAGACGACGACGGCTGTCCTGACCTTGATAACGATGGCGACGGCGTAAGCGATAGCGACGACGCTGCACCGAACGATCCAGAGGATAAAGACGGCTTCCAAGATGAAGATGGAGCTCCCGATCCTGACAACGACGGTGACCAGTTGCTTGATGGTAGTGACGATTGTCCGAACGAAGCGGGACCTGCTGAAAACCGTGGATGTCCAGATGCCGATCGCGATGGAGATAGCGTTGTTGACCGCATCGATAACTGCCCGGATGAACCAGGCACTGTTGAAAATCATGGTTGCAAGGCAAAGCAAAAGGTAGTGATCCACGGAGATCGTTTGGAGATTCTTGATAAGGTTTTCTTCCAGACGGGCAAAGATAAGATTCAGAATCGTTCCTTTGCATTGCTCAACAACATTGCGTCAGTCCTCAACGGGCACCCAGAAATCAAAAAGGTGCGTGTTGAAGGCCACTCGGATTCCGTAGGTAAGCGTGAGTTTAACGTGGATCTGTCACAACGTCGTGCAGAGGCTGTGGTGAAATATCTCACGGGTAAAGACGTTGATGCATCGCGTCTTGAAGCCAAGGGCTTCGGACCTGATAAGCCCATCGTTGCTGATGCGAAGACAAAAGACGAGCTTGCGCAAAACCGTCGTGTTGAATTCAATATTGTTCAAGACGTCGCTCCAAGCGAAGAGGCTCAACCAGATGCAGCTCCTGCTCCAACAGAAGCGCCTGCGGAGTCAGTTGCAGAATAAGCAGTAGGCGTTGATGCGAAGAAGGCCGCGAAACGATCATGTTTCGCGGCCTTTTTTATGTCAGGTCGGGTTTCTGTGATGGTTCTTAGTTGCTTGGCGCGCTCTGTTGGGCACTCTGGGTGCTTTGCGCGTGGAGTTTGCTGAATCCAAGTTCGCCAGACGGTGCTCGGTCGACCACGATGGTATCTCCTGGCAGGTAACGTCCAGCAAGCAAATCAGCGGCTAAGGGGTTTTCGATATACTTTTGAATCACACGCTTAAGCGGTCTTGCGCCAAAACTTGGATCGTAACCAATCTCCCCCAAGTAATCTTTCGCCGCAGTCGTAACCTGCAGATGCAAATCTTTCGTTGTAAGGCGCTTTTCAAACCGGGCAAGTTGTATATCAACGATAAAGCGAAGTTGTTCTCTATCCAAACGATGGAAGATCACTGTTTCATCAATACGATTTAGAAACTCGGGACGAAAAGCCATGTGCAAATCGCTCATTACTGCTTTACGCATCTCATCGTCATTGTCGATACTCATGATGTGAGAAGAGCCAATGTTTGAGGTTAGGATGATGAGTGTGTTTTTGAAATCTACCGTGCGCCCTTGACCGTCGGTAAGGCGGCCATCATCGAGCACTTGAAGCAGAACGTTCCAGACATCAGGATGTCCTTTTTCGACCTCGTCAAAAAGAACGACACTATAGGGTCTGCGGCGGATTGGCTCGGTAAGCTGCCCGCCCTCTTCGTACCCAACATATCCCGGCGGCGCACCAATCAAACGTGCTACCGCATGCTTTTCCATGTACTCACTCATGTCAAGACGCAGCACAGCACGTTCATCGTCGAACAAAAACTCTGCCAAAGCTTTTGCCAGTTCTGTTTTTCCAACACCGGTCGGTCCAAGAAATAGAAAAGATCCCATCGGTCTATTTTCCTCGCTAAGCCCAGCGCGTGAGCGGCGCACGGCATTGGAAACGGCTACAATTGCATCTTCCTGGCCAATGACACGTAACTTGAGGCGGTCTTCCATTTTCAAGAGTTTGTCGCGTTCGCCCTCAAGCATTTTGTTTACCGGGACACCGGTCCATTTTGAAACAACCTGTGCGATATCTTCCTCGCCCACTTCTTCTTTAAGAAAGCTACCTTCTTGTTGAACATCATCGAGCTTCAGTTGCGCTTCGATGACAGCTTTTTCAGCAGCAGGAATCTCACCATATTGAATGCGCGCCGCAGTCTCTAAATCAGCGGTGCGTTGTGCACGCTCGAGATCGATGCGCAAGGTCTCAACTTCTGCCTTCTTTTTACGAATGCCGTCGATGAGTTCTTTTTCTCGTAGCCATTGACCGCGCATGTGCTTCTTTTTGTCATTCAAGGTCACAAGCTCGTGATCGAGTTCGGCTAAACGCTTTTTGCTGATTTCATCTTTTTCTTTTTTTAGAGCTTGTTTTTCGATTTCAAGCTGCATGATTTTACGTTCGACCACATCAATCTCGTGGGGAACAGAGTCAATCTCCATCTTGAGCTTTGATGCCGCTTCATCGACGAGATCGATAGCCTTATCTGGCAAAAATCTGTCTGAGATGTAGCGATCCGAAAGCAGTGCCGCTGCCACTAGCGCAGAATCGTTGATGCGAATTCCGTGATGTACTTCATAACGCTCTTTGAGACCGCGCAAAATACCGATGGTGTCCTGTACGCTGGGCTCTCCTGCAAATACCGGCTGAAAGCGACGTGCAAGAGCAGCATCTTTTTCGATATGTTTGCGGTATTCATCCAGTGTTGTGGCCCCAATGCAGCGCAGCTCACCACGCGCCAAAGCGGGTTTGAGCATATTGCTTGCATCCATCGCACCCTCGGCAGCTCCGGCTCCGACAAGCGTATGAAGCTCATCAATAAATACGACAATCTTGCCTTCGGCAGCTTGGATTTCTTTGAGTACGGCCTTGAGTCGGTCTTCAAATTCACCGCGGTATTTAGCCCCAGCTAGCATGGCACCAAGATCAAGGGCTAACAAACGCTTTCCTTTTAGAGTCTCTGGTACATCCCCTTGCATGATGCGCTGGGCAATGCCTTCGACAATAGCTGTTTTTCCAACCCCAGGCTCCCCGATAAGTACCGGGTTGTTTTTCGTGCGTCGCGATAGCACTTGCATCACGCGCCGGATTTCTTCATCACGCCCGATGACAGGATCAATTTTCCCCTTTTGAGCGTCCGCAGTTAAGTCATGTGTGTACTTTTCAAGCGCTTGATATTTACCTTCAGGCTCCGGATCCGTCACTTGCGTCGATCCGCGCACTTGTTTGATCGCTTCTAAAAGACGATGACGATCTAAACCGTGGGACTTAAACAGATCTGCGACCGCCCCTTTGCTTTTTTGCATGGCCAAAAGCACATGTTCTGCCGAAGAGTACTCATCTTTGAGCGCTTCGGTTTCTTTCCAAGTATCTGTGAGAATGTCACGCAAGCCGCGCGAAAGGGCAGGCTCTGCACCGCCTTGAACTTTGGGCAACTTCTCGATGCTCTCTTTGAGTGTGGAGCGAAGTTGCTCTAGTGCCAAGC
The DNA here is from genome assembly GCA_016699535.1 of Myxococcales bacterium. Taxonomy (NCBI): domain Bacteria; kingdom Pseudomonadati; phylum Myxococcota; class Myxococcia; order Myxococcales; species Myxococcales bacterium. The sequence goes on along the minus strand of CP064980.1, from coordinate 693,791 downwards.
CAGCTTTTTGCAGGATAGCGCTCGCAACCCCCTGCTCTTGCTCAAGTAGCGAGAGTAGAAAATGTTGACTCTGAAGTTCTGGATTCCCTTTTTCTACGGCAAGCTGCTGCGCAGCAAGCAATGCTTCCCGTGTTTTGCTCGTTAGTCTGTCCATTCGCATACTTTCAAACTAACCATGCTTTAGGCCTTTGCAAGGGATCTCAGAGCCGGTACAATCTAAGAGTTAATCATGTCCGATCGCCGCGAACGACGCCTCTCAGGCCGCTTTAACCTCTGGTTTTACTTGGATTTTTACCGTGAAACTGGGGACAACAAATGTGCTGGTATTTGCTACGACATCAGCACCACCGGCATGATGATTGGCAGCTCCGAGAAGCTCGTGGTGGGCGAAAACTTACATTTGCGTTTCAGGGTGATGCCAGAGCACTTCAACGATGCGGCTGTATCTGCATCGCCAATTCGAGTCCTTGAAAACCCTTACGACACCACGGGTACTTGGCCACATTTGAGCGCCATTCAGTTTGATGAACCCTTCCCAGAACTTGAACCGCTTTTGCAAATTGCTGCGCAATCCGACAAAGTTAAACGCTAGCTGATAACGGCATCAAGTTCGGCACCATCGAACAAGATGAGGCCTTTTTGTTCGAACCGAGCAAGATCGCTCGATTGAGGCGCTGAAAAGTAACTACCAGCATCTTGCTGCGGCATAGAAGTTGCTTTGCCGGTAGCTTCTATCTGCTGTACAGCTTGAGCCACAAGATGTTGGCTCGCTGGATAAAGACGCAGCACATTGTGCAAATAAGATGCATTTGCTTGCAGCGCGATAGACCGTTGCGCAATAACCGCACCGGTATCGATGCTTGAATCAGCAATGTAGTGAAGGGTTGCGCCGATTTCTTTTTCCTGAGCGAGCATGGCCCAAAACGTCGCCATCACGCCACGATACTGAGGCAGCAAACCCGAATGAAGATTGATCACGCCAAAACGTGCAAGAGCGATAGCCTCATCTCTCAAAATGCGGCGATAGCGGCAAGATACGATCAAATCCGGCTTGAAGCGACTTATCGCTGCATGGCCCTGATCAGAGTTAGGATTCTTCAATATCGCAACCGGATGGCCTGTGCGCTTGGCCAGTGCTTGAAAGCCATAGGGCCCCTGCCGACGAGCTTTTGCATCAAGCACTTCACATAGCTGGCTTTCGTAGCGCGCGAGCTCAACAAGAGCGGCAGGTGTGTCCGCTTTGGGCGATGGTTGCGCAGAAAGCATAATGCGCAGTTCATGCGCTTTGAGAGCATCGGCAATCAAACTGAGACCCAGGTTACTTGCGATCTCATAATGACCAAGCAGTAAAATTCTCATAACTCTCCCATCGGGCTTAGATCAAAGGGATTCCTTCCACACCTTGTCTAATTCCAGCTGCTTTAGGCCGTATTCGGCGAAATAGCGTCAGTCTTAGTCTTGACAGAGCTTATCTCAAGAGTAGGTTGCTTTGCTATGAATAAAAGTGCCCTGCAATTGTACCTTGATCAAAACGCTTCCAAAGCCCATGCCGGAGCGGCTTCATTTTATGCGGCCCTTGATCAAGTCGCAACCGTTTCACCGAGTATTAGTAAAGCTATTGCCCAGGAGCTTGCCGATCAACGTAGTCATCTCAAGCTCATCGCCAGCGAGAACTACTGCTCACTTGCAACACAGCTTGCAAGTGCAAACCTGTTCACAGACAAGTACGCCGAAGGTTTTGCGGGCCATCGCTTTTATGCAGGTTGTGAAAATGTCGACACGGTTGAAAGCGAGGCTTGCCAACTTGCTTGCGAGCTTTTTGGTGCAGAACATGCCTACGTACAGCCGCATTCGGGCGCGGATGCTAACATGGTGGCCTTTTTCGCGATTCTATCCGCGCGCGTTCAAGCACCGCTGCTCGAGACTTTGAATCAAAGTGATTTGTATAAACTTAGTGACAAAGAGTGGCAGAATTTTCGCGCGCAGTTTAACAACCAGCGACTGCTTGCACTCAACTACTATGCCGGTGGACACCTTACCCATGGCTATCGGCACAATGTTTCGAGCCGATTATTTCAGGTCTCACATTACGGGGTGGACTCCAGTACGGGCTTGGTTGACATGGATGCTCTTGCTAAACAAGCCAAGGAAGTCAAGCCTCTCGTGTTATTGGCTGGTTACAGCGCGTATCCGCGTAAACTCAACTTCGCGAAGATGAGGCAGATTGCCGATGACGTCGGCGCGGTGCTCATGGTGGATATGGCTCATTTCGCCGGACTCGTTGCAGGTAAAGTCTTTACCGGTGATTTTGATCCTGTGCCCCACGCACATGTTGTCACATCGACCACGCATAAAACATTGCGCGGACCGCGTGGTGGTTTGGTGCTATGCAAAAACGAATTTGCTGAATGGGTCGATAAAGGCTGCCCTGCCGTGCTCGGTGGACCCTTACCGCATGTCATGGCTTCCAAAGCCATCGCTTTTCGAGAAGCGCTCAAGCCGGAATTTAAAACGTATGCGCAAAGCATCGTCGATAACTCTCAAGCACTGGCGGTATCGCTAAAAGACGAGGGCATCCCTGTGCTTACAGGAGGCACTGACAATCACATTGTGCTTGTCAATGTAAGCGAAGGCTTTGGTCTAACGGGCCGTCAAGCCGAAACAGCGCTGCGTGAGTGCAGGTTGACACTCAATCGCAATTCGCTGCCAAACGATCCAAACGGCGCATGGTACACGAGTGGTTTAAGGCTTGGAACAGCAGCGGTCAGTACGATCGGTATGACCGCCGATGACATGAAAGAAATCGCGAGCATTACAAAACTCGTTCTTTCAAATACCAAAGCAGTCATCGTTGCCAAGGGCGAGCGCAAGGGCCAAAAGAGCCTGGCGAAGTATACGCTTGATGAGAGTGTAAAGAAGCAGGCACAAGAACGCGTAGCTAAACTGATGGAATTACATCGCCCGTATCCAGAACTCGATCTGCAGATTCTCCAAGAAGCCAAGCTGTTGTCGTAGCAGATCAAAGGCCATATTTTAACTCGAGATGGAGACAGCGGTCTCCATAATATCGTATCGACCTGTAGGACAAGGTCGCATGAAAAAGCCACTTTTCCAGAAAAAGTGAGGCACGGGCTCTTTGGTACTGTTTTTGCAGCGCAAGCTACTCAGAGCAAGGTGATGCGAAAAGATAGACGACGACTCCAACTGATGGTTGTGTTGATTTTAGGCCTACAGATGATGGCTTGTGCCGTTGAAAGTAAAGCGACGGAGCTTGATACGGACGATGAAGCTCTTTTGAATCTGTGCCAAGAAGACAATTATCCAAGCTGTGAAGAGCTATGGAACGATACGCGGACCGCCTATATACGTAGCGCAACATCGGTGCTGTTGGCATACCCTGAACTTAGCGGGACCCCTCGCGACAAAATCGATGCGCTGCTAGATGCGTTTGACAACGACAGAGTCGGTGATGGCGAAACAGATACCTGGAGCATACTTGCAAGCTTGTGGGATCTCTATGGTGCAGAGTTTTCAGACAATTTTGCTGATCCAATGCAACAGCCCTGGACCGTGGAAAAGAGCACGCATAATTCAGGTTGGCCCTTTTGTTCGTCAAAGCGCGTGTATCATTTTGAAGAAGGTAGCGAGGGTACTTACAACAATATCGAACTTGTACAAATCAACTATCAACGAGCTGATTATCAAGTTCTAGAATGTCCAAAGGACATGTAAGCGGTCATCGAATAAAAGCTACCGTTTGAAGGCGAAAACGCCCATTAGCCTTTCTCGTTAACTATCTAAATCTAGCTTCGCGGTTTGACACATGCGGACAAGGGGTCTACAAAGCCCGTGCAGTTTTCTGCAGCGAAAGGGCAATTTTTACATGGCAGGCTATCTATTTTCATCCGAATCCGTAACTGAAGGGCATCCAGACAAAATTTGTGATGCGATTTCAGACAGCGTCTTGGACGCTATCCTTAAACAAGACAAACATGCTCGCGTAGCTGCGGAGACCATGGTCAAAACCGGCTATGCCATCGTAGCTGGTGAGGTGACGACACAAGCTTGGATTGACTTAGCCGAAATCGTTCGAGGCACTGTTCGTGAGATTGGCTATACCGATTCATCGATGGGTTTCGATGCAGACACCTGTGCGGTGCTCAACGCGATTGAAAAACAGTCCCCAGATATTTCACAAGGTGTGAGCGAAGGCGAAGGGATGTACAAAGATCAAGGCGCTGGTGACCAAGGCCTGATGTTTGGCTTTGCTGTCAATGAGACCAAAGAGCTTATGCCAATGCCAATCATGTTGGCTCACAAGCTTGCGAAAAAGCTCGCAACGGTTCGTAAAAAGAACGTGGTTGATTTCTTGCGACCCGATGGCAAAAGCCAAGTGACTGTTGAATACGATCAGCAAGGCAAGCCAAGTCGAATTGATGCAGTAGTTATTTCAACTCAGCATGCCGATGGCATCAAACACAAAACGATCAAAGAAGCTGTGATGGAGGAAGTCATTAATCCAGTGCTTCCAGCTAGCATGGTTGACAGCAAAACAAAGTACTGGATCAATCCAACGGGGCGTTTTGTCGTGGGCGGTCCTTATGGTGATGCTGGTCTTACCGGTCGTAAGATCATTGTTGATACCTACGGCGGCATGGGTCGACATGGCGGAGGTGCTTTCAGTGGTAAAGATCCTTCGAAGGTCGATCGCAGTGCTGCTTATTTTGCTCGCTATGTAGCTAAGAACATTGTGGCGGCAGGCCTTGCACGTCGTTGTGAAGTGCAGGTTGCCTACGCCATTGGTGTGGCTAAGCCTGTGGGTGTTTATGTTTCAACCTTTGGCACCGGTGTTGTCGACGATGAAAAGATCGCAAAAACCGTATCCAAGATCTTTGATTTCCGCCCCAAGGCTATCATTGACACCCTTGATTTGTTGCGACCCATCTATCGCGCTACCGCAGCGTACGGCCATTTTGGACGCAACGAAAAAGGCTTCACCTGGGAGCAAACGGATCGCGCTGATGAGCTTGCAAAGTTGTTGCTTCCAAAAGGTGCAGCTGGCAGCAAAACATCTGGCAAGGCAAACGGCAAAGGCAGCAAAGCTGTTCATAGCAGCGCAAGCATGTAGGCGAAGTAAATTTAGAGCAGTAAAAAAGCCCAATACGTTGAACTCGTATTGGGCTTTTTGTTTGAGATTTTTCGAGCGCTCTGACTGAAAAGTATTGAGCCGAGATCGTAAAGTGAAGGCGTGAGCCACAGCGAGGCGGATCAATCCTTTCCGATCAAAGCGCTCGTCTTATTCAAAGGGATTGGAAGGGATCTCTTTGGCCTCTTCTTTACGAGTTGGTGCAGGTTCGGCCACCGTTTCCTTTTGCTCTGGAACGGGTTCAGTAGCAGGTTTGCTTTGCTCGGCTGAGGCTTCTGGTTCCGGCTTCACCACGGGTGGTTGGGCTGGGGTCTCAGTAACTTTCTTTTGATCGCTTTGCTCAGTTGTGTTTGCAGGAGGACTTGGTTTTGTTGCCGGCTCAGTTGGCTGAGCTGCTCCGCGGGGATGCATTTCTAGAATAAGGCTGTGTTTCATTTTGCCGTTTTCTTCGGTAAAATCGTCCAATTCCAGCACTTTTTCTTCAGGTAAAAAACCAGGCTTTAAGCGCGTACTAGGAACTTATTTCTAACAAAACCAAGATTCAATTTCGCTGGGGTTGCTTTATGGCGACCCAATGCCCAGATTGTTGCCCCACGTGGAATCGTGGTCACATCCAAGAAGAAAGGCAGAGGAGCAAGCTTTACTTTGACGGTCTCGCCTTCTTTTGCAGAAGTAAGTTTACGAAGCACGGTGGCATGTGCTGGAAGCTTGAAAGAAACAGTGACTTCTTTGTCTTTGGGTAATGCAAGCGTTATCGGCGTAAGTCCTCTTTCGATACCATCGACCCGAATAACAGCACCTGTTGGATTGCTCTGTAAGGCAACGGATACAGTTGGGCCCTGTACCGTGTTGTTTTTTGTCGCTTCTTTCTTCCCCGATGTCTCGTTAGCCGAGGGGATTTGTTCTTTAGGAGCGCCAAACGCGGCCGATGTTTCTGCTTCGGGAGCAAAATCCGGATCGACATCCGCAGTGCTGTCTTGATCGTGTTGAGACCACCAAAGCCCCACGCCGGCGATCACGATAACAGCGAACGCAAACGCCACAGGCTTCCAATGCATCGGAAGCTTGACGGGACTTTCATCTCGAGGAAAAGATGATGAGCGTTGCGCGGCCCTTGAAGATAGCCTGTTGTGGTTAGAGGGTGCAACCGCAACGACTGGACTTGATGGAGATCCTTGAAACACGCCGGTCGACTCATCTTCAAATACGCCGGATTCTTCACGAGAAGCGCCAAACAAACCACCGTAATCTTCGTACGCTACAGTTCCAGTGGATTTTAAAGCATGATCAGGGCTCGGTGGAACGGAAGTTCGATGCGATGATGGTCTTGAAGAAGAAGTATTTGTTAGAGCTGCGGCCACGGCTCGTTGACGCTCGAGTTCTTCGCTGCGCCGACGTGCTTCCCATGCTTGTCGTTCTGCTTCGGCGGCTGTTTTTGGATCGCCTCCGGCTTCGGCTACAGCAGAGGCTAAGAACTGGCTCGCATGGCGCACCTGCGTACGATCTTCAAGTGGTGGTAGTTCGGATTCAGGTGTAGTGCTGGGGAAAAACGGAGCTTGATCTTTTACCTTTGCAAAGCTCTGGCGCCCAGCTCCTGTTGGTGGTGGTGCATGCGTGGCGCCAGTTTCAAAAGCAGCCGGTTGTTGACCACGTGGAGCCACAATGCGCTCGACAAGGGCACGGCTTTGCGGATCCATTTTTATGAACTTAACACCCATTCCAGGAGGCTTGTCCGGTTCGGATGCTTGCTCAGGCATACGCATCCAAACCACGCGCCCGACACCTTGGATCAAACGTGACTCATCTTTGAGCTGAAATTCAAACTTGAGCAGTGTGCCAACTGGCATCGGACTCTTTGACTTAATGAAAAGTCCACCGCGAGAAATATCGATACTGTATTGCTCTATGAATTGATCAACGGTTGCGCTTTTAAAACGTACTTTTAGGGAAACTGGGGCACGTCTATCTTTGCGCGTATCTGCCATCGACTCCTCAAAAGGTCAGAATTCTGTGCTCCAACATCGCAAGGAGCATACTCAAACTCTATGGTACTGGGATGAGACGAAAAGCTCAATCATCTTGCTATCACTGAGGAGCTGCCCTGCGTTGTCGAGGCGGTTGACTGGCTTTTACGCCATGGCCAAGTCGGCTGGCATGGGGGCCAAAACGCTCGTGGAGCTCGGGAGCCACTTGGAGCAAGGGAATCAGCGCAAAGGGCCGGTGTATTAGGCCTGGATGGGGCAGTTGTAGCTTTTCAGAGTGCAAATTTAGGCCTTCAGCCCACAGAATATCCAGATCAATCGTGCGAGGCCCCCATTTTTGAAAGCGCCGACGTCCTAGCCTCTTTTCCACGAGATTCAGGGCTCTAAGCAGCTCAAATACCGGTAACGTGCTTCTTAAGCGCAGTGCGGCGTTACAATAAGGTGGCTGTTTGGGGCCAAGCGCTTTGGACTCCAACACAGGTGAGATTTCAAGCACCTGACAGCCAGCTAGGCCGTTTATCAGCTTTGCGGCACCTAAAATACTTTGGTAGCGCTGGCCCAGATTGGAACCCAAACCCACAATAAAAAGACGACCTCGCATGGCTAGGTGCATCGCATAGCTAGAGCCGACTGTCATCAGAGGAGTATGGTAAATCGTATATCTAACCGCAGTTAACTCCGAACTTATTCACTCCAACACTAAGTTGTGCGACAGTGCCTACATGTCAACCTTGTCGCTTTTTGGCGATAAAAAACAAGACACTCCAGATGAACGAGTGCTGTCCGTTGCCGAGCTCAATCGCATCGTGCGCCTGCATTTGGAGACCGGCTTCTCGAGCATTCAGGTTCAAGGTGAACTCTCCGATGTGATGCATGCCCGATCGGGTCACGTTTACTTCACCCTCAATGACATGGAAAGCTCGGCGCAAATTCGTTGCGTCATGTTCAGGGCCGATGCTCAGACATGCAAGTTGGACATCGAAGATGGCGCAGCGGTGCGTCTGACAGGCATGCTTTCGCTCTATGAGCCCCGTGGCTCATTTCAACTGATCGTACGGCGCTTTGTACCCGAAGGTGCCGGCGATCTCAAAGCTCAATTCGAGCGCCTTCGCAAAAAATTAGAGAGCGAAGGCCTTATTGATGAGAGCAAGCGGCGGAGCCTGCCAGCTTTTCCAACACACATCGGAGTGGTGACAAGCGCTGAAGGCGCCGCAGTTCATGACATCATCCGTGTGGCATCAAGCCGCTTTCCCTTGCGCATTACGGTAAGCCCGTGCCTTGTTCAAGGCAAAGAAGCGCCTGCAAGTATCATCAAAGCGCTCATTGCCGTGCAACGCATCACCGATCTTGACGTCGTGATCATTGGTCGCGGTGGAGGAAGCGCTGAGGATCTCGCGGCCTTCAATGACGAAAATCTTGCGCGTGCAGTGGCTGCTTGCCGGGTGCCGATTGTCAGCGCTGTAGGACACGAAATCGATATGAGTATTTGTGATCTTGTTGCCGATCTTCGCGCATCGACTCCGTCGAATGCGGCTGAACTTGTCGTTCCCGATCAGAATCAAGTCAGAGACCTTTTGCAATCACACCGACGAGCGCTTAGCCAGGCCATGGATATGGTGTTGGGACGTAAGCGCCTTGCTTTTGAGCGAGCACTTCGGCGGGTTTCCGATCCACGTTCGGCTCTTCAGGGTATCGCTTCACGTTTTGAACGATTGCATTCTGCGCTAATGGCGAATGCGCTTCGCTATCTTACTCTCAAACGCGCCGAGCTTGAAACAAACCACCGTCAATTGCTCAGACATGATGTGCGACGTGTTTTGGCGCAGGATCGGCAGACCTTTCAAGCGCTGCAGATCAAACTCAAAGCCATGCCTGAAAAGCTCATCTATCATCATCGCTCAATGCTTCGCGCAACGGAAGCTAAGCTTGGAATGCTTTCGCCTTTGGGTGTCCTGGCGCGTGGCTATTCGGTTGCGATTCACGAGAAAACAGGAAAAGCGTTGCTCCGATCCAAAGAGGTCTCGATTCACGATGCAGTGGTGTTGCGTTTGCACGAAGGTAGCCTTCACACCAAGGTCGAACGAAAAGATGACTGATTTTTACGGCATTTTTGGCTATCCTGTTGGGCACTCGAAGTCCCCTGCCATGCACAACGCGGCATTTAGAAAACTTGGCATGGATGCTTTGTATCTGCCCTACTCGGTGCCTTCCGAAAGGCTTGCGGAAGCATTTGATGCCTTGCGCATGCTCGGCATGCGCGGCGTGAATCTTACCGTACCGCACAAAGAAGCTGCTCTGCCTTTACTCGATGAGCTTAGCGAAGCAGCGCGGCAAATCGGCGCTGTTAACACAATAATTAATGACAACGGTGTTCTTAAGGGGTGCAATACGGATGCACCGGGGCTTATCCGAGCGTTGCAAGAAGATCAGGTTGCGTTGAGTGATGCTCGAGTGATTGTGATCGGCGCAGGAGGTGCCGCGCGAGCAGCTGTTTTCGGTTTGATGAATGCAGGATGCTCAAGCATCACGATTGCTGCAAGGCGCAAAGCGCAAGCGGATGCGTTAGTTCGTGACTTTAATGAAACCGCATCATCAGTTGATCTGTCATCAATCGAACTTGAAGAAGAACAGCTTATCAAGTGCTTTAGAACTGCAACCCTACTGATACAAGCAACGAGCGCCACGCTAAAAAGCGATCAAACTGCACAGGCTTTTGTGCAAAGTTTGCCACTGGCGAGCCTTCCTAAAGACGCTGTTGCCCTGGATTTGATTTACTCAGCGAATAAAAGTACCTTGTTTTGCATTGCAGCAGAGCAAAGCGGACTACGCAGTTTAGATGGCACTGGTATGCTCTTACATCAAGGTGCACTTGCTTTCGAGCTATGGACAACGTTTCATCCTCCTCTTGAGTCAATGCGCGTCGCGCTCACGAAAACTAGGGTTTAGACAACCGCATGGCTGCTGATTTCTGAAAAACATGTAAAAGAGTCGTTGATTAGTCGATTTGCGTGTATCGTGTGCAGGCTAGAGGATTGAGCATCAATACGACTTCCCATGGAGAAGTAACATGAAGCGATTTGTAATCTCTGCAATTGTCTTGTTTTTTGTTTCTGTAAACGCCCGCGCGCAGTTTATTGACAGCACTGCTGTGCAGACAGCGTTCTCGGTATTGAATGATAGCAGCGGTAACTTCGACGACATGGGATATGCTGTTGTTTGGGCCGATTTCAATAACGACGGCTTTTTAGATTTGGTGGTAAACCAACAAAACGAAAGCCGGCTTTTTTTCTTCAACCCCATAAGCACGCTTTTTGAAGATATGACCAATCCCAAGATAAGCAATGGAAGCAATGGTTTTCTGCGAAACAACGGCAACGCTTTCGGTAAATGGCGCAGTGCCATTGCCGCTGACTTTAATCATGACGGCTTCGTCGATATCGCACGCAATTGGTTTGAACAAATTGAGGTTTATTTGAACAACGGATCCGCTGATGCGGAGCCATACAGTTTTGGTGGTGTTAGCAGAGCTCCAAATCTCACAATTTCGTCGGGTACGACGGCTACCTTTAATTCAGAAGGCATGGGTGTTCTTGACTACGATGGCGATGGCGATCTTGATTTGCTTTTCGACAACGATGATGCCTTCGAGTTACTGCTCAACGACGGCAATGCATCATTTTCCTACCTAACGAGCGCGCCTTTCCATGGCAGTGGTGGCAACGATGGGCATTTTATTGCTGTTACCGATTACGACGCGAATGGCTTCGTTGATATACTAGTAGATATTTCATCCATTGCGGATTTGTGGTCGCAAACAAGTCCTTCTACCTTCGCTTCGGTAGCGAACTACACGCAAGAGGGCGATACGGGTGGCGACATTTTTTGCGATTTCAACGCAGACGGACGTTTTGACTTGTTTGCGGTGAACGGAAGCGATTCACTTATTTATTTCCAAGATAATTTGGGCACACTCAATGTCTCAACGCAGCCCAGTGGAGCCACCGGCTATCAGTACGGCGGCGTTGATTGTGGTGATGTTGATAGCGATGGTGATCTCGATCTTCTCGTGGTCAACAATGGTGCTCATCAGCTTTTTATCAATGATGGTTCGGGAGCAATGAGCAGTTCTTCTCTGCCTGTGACTGCGAACGGTTTAGGTAGTGGTGCAACTTTCGCCGACGTCGATCAGGATGGTGACGTCGATTTACTTATCAACCAAAACCCTGCCGCTGTTTTTCTTGAGAACACTTCTTCGATCAGCGAAGACTATCTGATAGTACGTGTACAGGCAGATAGTGAAGACGCTTGTCAGCAGACCAATAGCGATGGTTTTGTGTTGCGAGATGATATCGGAGCAACCATTCGCTTGCTTGATAATGCGAACCCAAACAATCCAAGTTATGTGGGTCCCATTCAAGAAGTAAATGGCGGCAAAGGCGCTGGCAGTCAATCAAGTCCTTGGGTCCATTTTGGACTAACACATCTTGGTGGGGGTGATCATAGCTACCTCGTTGAGATTAAGTTCCGCTATCAGCAAGGGGATAGCGCATTAGACACAGTTCGCATTCCTGTTCATCCCAGTGACATCGCAGGGTATCAACAACTCAACGTTATCAGTTCGGATCCTGACGGAGACTCCATCAAAACGGGTGATGAAAAAGCAGATGCTGCTGCAGCGGGGCTCTCAGACGACATCGACGGTGATGGTTTAGCAAACTGGCTTGATACAGATGCTGACGGCGACGGCGTTTCCGACCGCAGCGAAGCGGGAGATAGCAACGCTTGCACCAGTGCCGTTGATTCAGACGGCGATGGTGTTCCGGATTACCTTGTGTCGTCTTCAGACCCCAACGTGGATCCACCACCCTTGGGAACGGGCGATAGCGATGGTGATGGACTTCTCGATAGTGAAGAAGATCTGAATGGCAACGGCAATCCCGACGATGATGACAGCGACCGCGATGGAATACCAAACTATTTGGATGTTGATGACGATGACGATGGTATCTTAACCTCTCAGGAGATTACAGATGCTGCAGCCTATGGGGGCCGCACTGACGTCGATGGAGACGGTCTAGTAAACTGGCTTGATACGGATTCAGATGGCGATGGCATACTTGATTCTGATGAGTCAGGTGATGCCGACGGTGATGGCGTTCCGGACTATCTCAGCTTTAGCGGTGTCTCCGGCGGGGCCCTGTGTTCGATAGAGAGCCGCCAAAAAGAAAGCTGGCTCTTCGTTGTCGTCGCGCTAGCGTTTCTTATCCGCAAGCGAAAATTGCAATTGCGCGACGGAACATAGCGCTGGATCAACGCTTCTTTCGATAGGTCGAGCGGGCCTTATCAAGTGCCGAAATCACTTTAGGCGAGGTTTTCGCAGTGTCGAGCTCAAGGTCAGGTCGCAGACGAAGCGCGCGTGCAAAAAACTTAACTGCCATATCGTGCTCATCCAGCGCTACGTAGACAGTGGCTAACTCTTTTAACACCGCAATACGTTGCGATACGGCGAGTGCGCCGGATCCAAGCATTTCATGCCCGAGTGCAAGAGCGGCAATGTATTTGCCTCTTCTGACATCCTCACGAAGTTTAGGAAGCCGCTCAGAGAGCTTTTCTTGCAGTGCACGAAGATCGCCAGCCGCAAGATCGCTGCCACTCTGTTCTTGAATGTACTTTTTGCCTTGATCGGACAATGTGAGCTCCGCCAAAGGTACGAGCACGATTTGCCCCCGCGCCAGACGGTTACGAGGTATCGAGTTAAAGCGGCGCAAGCTTGCAGCTTGTGATTTGGAGCCGTAGTAGCGCAGTGAAATTTTAGCCAAATCATCGCGTTGATCGGCGATATGTCGGACGGCAAAGGGGATAAGAAGCTGCGAGCCTTCCTCCGGTTGTTTATCCGGGCTGCCCGAATTGCTTGCCATCAGTACGTTGGCGCGTTTGCCGTCTCCATAAAAACGTTCTGCTAGTCTTGTCCAGCTTTCGCCGTGCTCGACGGGATGATAGTAACTGTACGGAACAATGAGCTGAAGACCAACTACGATGGCTGAGCCACCGTTGGAGTTAAGACCATTGGCGGCAACCAAAATCTTCTCGTAACTGGTATCGCCGTAAAATCGTTGAGCAATGGAGGCAAGCGTTTCCCTGGTTTGACAACGTGCACGTAAATGCCGTTGTTAGCGCTTGCATTGTTTGCAAACACGCTTGCGAGCATGAGCATGCAAAACAAACCAAATACCGGCCATTTTTTTATGACATCCTGTCTATTTGTCACTGCCTTCATCCTCGGTATTGCTGCTCGATGTGGCTCGCTTTAGTTTCACTTCCAAACGCTTAATTTCGTCCTTCTTGATATCGACTTCATGCTCCCCGTCCATATAGTAAGGGTTCTTGAGTTGAATATAGTGTTTTCCAGGGGCAATCGAAATGGGCTTTGCGATGGGTGTAATGGCAAGACGTTGTCCATCAACAAACACTTCGGCCCAAGGGTCGACAACGATTTGCAAGTAGCCGGTTGGCGATTGACTCATCATCGAGCTGACGCGTGAGCGACGCTGTCTGTCAAAGCCGTCGTTGGCAACTTGGATCACAGCGCCACTGGCGATGGATGCGATCAGTAAAACGCCTTGAACGATAGTCATTTGTTTTAGAAGTCCACGATCTTTGTGAGTGTTGCGAGGGCCTCGTGGAGCTCCCGCTGCCAAGATTTCTTCTGCTTCAACTTCAGAAATGGCGCCCACATCTCGCAAATGAGTCACCATATGCGCATTGTAATTGGTGGTAATGCGTGTTGCGAGAAACTCAGTCAGATCATCAATCAACGATTGGGTTGATGGATAACGATTGGCCGGCATTTTTTCCATGCAGCGAGCCAAGATGCGCTCCAAAGCACGGGGAACAGTGTTGCTTACTTTTCGTGGGCTCGTATAGCGATCCAGCCGGATCTTTTGCATGACCGTTCGCGTATCGTCTTCTACAAAAGGTTTGCGTCCGACCACCATTTGATAGAGCACAATGCCCAAAGAAAAAATATCACTCCGAAAATCAAGCTTATCGCCAAGAATCTGTTCTGGAGACATGTAACTGGGTGTCCCTAACCCAGTACCTGTTTCGGTAAGGTCTGCCAAAGTGTCATCGCGAGCGATACCAAAGTCCATGAGTTTGACTTCGCCGCGGTGTGAAATGATCACGTTGGCAGGCTTGATGTCGCGATGAATAATCCCGCGAAAATGCGCATAATCAAGAGCGCGCACGACTTGCAAAGCGATGATGGCAGCGACTTCAACCGGAAGACGTGGCGTGCGTTCAAGCAGATCATAAAGATCGATGCCTTCGACGTACTCCATAATGATGTACATCGTGCCGCGTTCCTTAATGAAATCATGCACATGCAAAATGTTTTCATGTTGCAACGAGGCCATGAAATGCGCTTCACGCTCAAAGCGCTTGGCAAACTGACTGTCCACTGCGATCGAAGGCTTTAATGCTTTGATGGCAACGGTCCGGCCCAGTGGCTCTTGCACGGCTTTGTAGACTGTGGCCATGCCGCCACTGCCGATCTCACTCAGAATTCTGCAATTACCAATACGATCGACCATAATAACTAGGCTAGTAGACTCATGGGAGTAAGTGTCACAACAGTCCGTTTAAAGGAAGTCATCCGCGCCAGCATATCATTTTTTTACCAAAAACCCGCAAAAAACCCTTTTCATGAAGGTCCTAATTTAGCGTACTAAAATGGGTTAACGCATCTATCCTAGCGCGGAAAAGCCGGAGGGCAGCCGGGTTTCGGATACAACCCGAAGATGGCAACCAAAGAAGCGTGTCACTTTGCTTGGTGATGCGTTTGGGAGATTTATCAGGTCAAAGGCAAGGGCCGATCTCGCGATTCTCCTTTTGGTTTTTTCCGATCTTCATTCCGATCGGATAAGTTCTCCTGGATGGCTATCGGTTCACGCCAAGTGCAAGGGTTCCAAGACAGGGTTGAATGCGGATTGCGCTGTGGGGGATACGGTGCTAGGAGCTGCGATCTGTGATGAGTGATAAGAGCCGTACCGTTGGCGGAGGTCAAAAGCGGTACAATTTGCCGCGCCACCTGGATTGCGGCATACTTCTGATAAGATTATGTGGTGTGAATCTCTAGCAAGAGGATATGTGGCCGGGGCAGAAGCTTGGCGCATGCGGCCAGTTTTGGCAGCGTTTTTGAGCGCTTTGGTGCTGGCTTTGTGTGCGGTAGCTGCTCCGATGGCTTTGCCGCAAGGCTTGCATGCGGGAGATTTCACTGCGTCAATCGATGCTCCAACGATCGACGGTTTGGCGCCGAGCGCGCCGGTCGATGTCAGTTATTCTGAGTCAAATCCTGATGAATTGGATTGGGACGGAAACAGATCAGTTGGCGCGCTTGCGTTCGACAATCTGCATGCGCATCGCTGTTTGTCTGAGCGCGTAGGCCGATCGTACATCGCTGACCATCGGGCGAGTGGCCGGATTGCAACGGTTCCCGTTAGGGGACCACCTGCCGCCTAATACGCGGCGCCTCCCCATTATCGCTATGTGGCGCCTCGAGACGCCTCGACAAGGCATGCAGCCTGCGCGGGAATTCGCGCGCAGGGCACATTACCGAATCGAATGGAAGAAACCAACAACGAACAGTGTTTGGAAGCTTACAAGAACCCAGCCATGATTAGAATCGTAAACCTTATGACTAGAACCCACGGACGACAAGTCTGTATGAAACGCCTATTGCTCCGAACCATCCTTCCGCTCTGGGTTTCGCTTGCACTTGTCTCTTGCGAGACGCTTCGAGCGCAAGACCAACCCCAGGAGGAGGCGCATCACCCGGTCGTGCTTACCCGTCCCGCGGTACAGGACGTCCGAACGAGCCAGGGATACGTCTGCCAAATCCATTCGCACAGTCACATCGAAGTCCGTGCTCTTGAGCGGGGGTATCTTGAGCAGATCCCGGTTAAAGAGGGTCAGTCGGTGAAAGCAGGCCAGCTGCTGTTCAAGATTCTCCCCGTCGTCTACAAGGCGCGGCTGGATGCTGACAAGGCTGAGCTCGAGCTCGCTGATATTAACTTGCGGAACACACGGACACTTTTCGAGCGACAGGTGGTCTCGGATCAGGAACTGGCCATGACGCAGGCCGAACGAGACCGGGCCCAAGCTAAGGTACAACTGGCGGCGGCCAAGTTGGGCTTCACCAACGTCGTGGCCCCCTTCGACGGCATCATCGATCGCCAGTACGAGCAGAAAGGGAGCCTAGTGGACGAAGGGGACATACTCACGACGGTGTCTGACAACAGTTTGATGTGGGTCTACTTCAACGTTCCTGAGGCCGACTACCTCCGCTACAAATCCCGTCCGAAAGCGATCGATCCGGACTCCCCCGAGCTGCTCAAGCTATCGGGTGCGAGCATCCAGCTCCGTTTGGCGAACGGCGAGATCTTTGACCAAAGCGCCGGCGACACTGTTACCGTCGAGTCTAACTTCGATAACGAAACGGGGAACATCCAATTCCGAGCGGATTTCCCGAATCCAGATAACCTGTTGCGTCATGGTCAGACCGGCACTTTGTTGATCAACGAAACGTTGAAAAACGTACTCGTCATTCCCCAGCGGGCGACATTCGAGATTCTCGACAAGCAGTACGTCTTCGTCGTCGGAAAGGACGGAATCGCGCATCAGCGCGTGATCACCGTCTCGCATGAAATGGACGATATTTTCGTCATCGAGAGTGGCCTGAAGGAAAACGAAAGATTCATCCTCGAAGGGGTCCGGCAGGTCCACGAAGGTGAGCACTTGAAATACAAGGTCCTAAGCCCGGACAAGGCCCTCAAGAACCTGAAATTCCATGCGGAATAGCGGATGCAGCGGGTGCTTTACGCGTTCCTTCTCTAGATAGGCGACTATGTTTACCAAAATTCTCTACCGCCCAGCTCTGGCACTCGTCCTCTCGATCATCGTCATGTTCCTGGGGTGGTTAGGAATAGCGGGACTGCCGATCGCACAATACCCCAGCGTGGCGCCGCCAACGGTCTACGTCTCCATTGCGTATCCCGGCGCCAGTGCCAAGGTCTTAGTCGACTCGGTCCTGATTCCGCTCGAGCAATCGATCAACGGTGTGCAGAACATGCGTTACATCGTTTCAGACGCCACGAGTGCCGGCGAAGCAACGATCAGGGTCTTCTTTGAGCCAGGCACGGATCCGAACATCAACGTCGTGAACGTACAAAATCGAGTCAACATCATGCTGTCTCGCTTACCTCCGTTGGTGGTGCGCGAGGGCATCCTGGTCAGCCAAGTCGTGCCGAGCATGTTGATGTACCTGAACATCTACAGCAAAGATTCGCATACCGACCAAAAGGACCTTTTCAACTACGCCAACGTGTACATCATGCCTGTGCTCAAACGCATTCAGGGCATGGGCATTCCAGTGAATCTCGGCAATCGCAATTTCGCAATGCGCATTTGGCTAAATCCCGAGCGCATGCGTGCCTATGACATCTCTGTTGAAGATGTCATGGAGGCTGTGGCAGAGCAGAGCATCATTGGTTCGCCGGGTCGCCTTGGTCAGGCCACCGGTATGACCTCGCAATCCAAAGAATACGTGCTGACTTATATCGGGCGCTACAACGAACCGGAGCAGTACGGCAACATCATTTTGAAGGCCAAACCGAACGGTGAAATCCTTCGGCTCAAAGACATTTGTGTGCCCCCCAAGGAAGATGCAGGCCAGCAAGCAAGGGCGAGCTCCAGTGCTCAGAAGCACGCCGGCGTCGAGCTTGGCTCGGAGTTTTTTGATATTTATTCCGATGTCGACGGTCATCCGGCGGCATCCATCGTTCTGAAACAAGCCCCGGGTTCCAACGCGGCTGAAGTGATCAAGGAAGTTAAGGCGAAGCTCGAAGAGTTAAAGAAGTCCTTTCCTCCCGGGATGGACTACGAGATCGCCTACGACGTCTCCAGGTTCGTGGATGCTTCCATCGAAAAGGTGCTCCACACCCTGCTTGAGGCCTTCATCTTGGTATCGCTGGTGGTCTTCATGTTCCTGGGCGACGTTCGCTCCACGCTTATCCCAACGCTGGCTGTGCCGGTGTCGCTGATCGGCAGTTTCTTCATCCTGAATTTGATGGGCTTTTCCATTAACCTGATCACGCTGTTCGCCATGGTGTTGGCCATCGGGGTTGTTGTCGACGATGCAATCGTGGTGGTCGAGGCGGTGCACGCCAAGATGGCTGAGACGCACCTTCCTCCTTATCAAGCAACGATGGAGGTCATGCGAGAAATCAGTGGTGCGATCGTCGCTATCACGCTGGTGATGACCGCAGTGTTTGTTCCCGTCACTTTCGTCCCTGGGCCTGTTGGCGTGTTCTACCGTCAGTTCGGTGTAACGATGGCCTCGACGATCATCCTCTCCGGTCTGGTGGCCTTGACGCTCACACCGGTCCTGTGTGCGATGATTCTCAAACCTCACAATCCTGCAGAGCATAGCCGTGAAGAAAAGAAGACGACGTGGCGCAAGCTTCGGGAGTTGAATGCTAAAACCCTTGCGCTTTACGCCATGGTGGGAGCGCCGCTGCTGGCGGGGCTCGTGTATCTGGCCTACTTGCTGTGGGGGCCGATCGGCTTCTTGCTGCTCGGCGTGCCCTTTGTGCAGGTGCCGTTCAGTCGTGGCATCGACAAGGGCACGAATTTTTACGCGGAGGTGCTCAAGCCAATCGTCACACGCCGCCTGCTGACCGTCCTAATCATCGGTGGCTTTGCCCTCGGCATCGTTGGTGCGAACACCCTACTGCCAAGCGGTTTCATTCCGGGTGAAGATCAGGGCGTCATCTACGCCGTTCTTCAGACGCCCCCGGGCTCGACGCTTGAATACACCAACGCTAAGTCTCAGGAGCTGGAGAAGATTGCAAAGAAGATCGAAGGCGTCACTTCCGTTACCTCGGTGGCTGGGTACGAGGTTCTTACCGAAGGCCGCGGTTCAAACGCGGGAACCGCCATCATCAACCTCAAAGACTGGTCCGAGCGAAAAAACACGGTGCGCCAGGTCATCGAAGAGCTCGAGGAAAAAACGCGAAAGATGACCGACGTCAAGCTCGAGTTCTTCGAGCCGCCTGCGATTCCTGGTTTCGGTGCGGCCGGCGGAGTCTCCTTGCGTGTCCTGGATCAGACTCAATCAAGCGTCGCCGACTATAAGCGACTCGGAGACATTACCGACGAGTTCATGACGGCCTTGTCTAAGCGCAAAGAGGTGAGCAGTTTATTCACCTTCTACGCTTCGGACTACCCGCAATACGAGCTGGTCATCAACAATGATGTGGCCATGCAAAAGGGCGTATCAATCGAGAAAGCCCTCACGAACCTCAACATCCTCATTGGCAGCACCTACGAGCAAGGCTTCGTGCGCTTCAACCAGTTCTATAAGGTCTATGTTCAGGCATGGCCGCAGTTCCGACGAATGCCTGAGGACCTAAACAACTTGTTCGTCAAGAACGAAGCTGGGGAAATGGTCCCCTACTCCTCCTTCATGAGCATCAAAAAGCAACAGGGCCTCAATGAGATCACCCGATTCAACTTGTACCCCTCGGCCGCGATTCAGCTTGTTCCAGCGCGTGGCTACTCGAGTGGTCAAGCCATTGCTGCGGTGCGAGAAGTAGCCGAAAGCATACTGCCGCGCGGCTACGACCTTGGTTGGGAAGGCCTCTCCTGGGACGAGTCGAAAAAGGGGAATGCGGCCTTCTTTATCTTCCTGATCGTGGTTGTGTTCGTTTATCTGGTGTTGGTCGCGCAGTACGAAAGTTTCCTGATTCCACTGGCCGTGATCATGTCGTTGCCTATCGGGATCTTCGGCTCTTTCTTCCTTTTGCAGGCAATGGGATTGGCCAATGACGTCTGGGCCCAGCTGGGGTTGATTATGTTGGTTGGCCTGCTTGGGAAAAACGCGATCCTGATCGTGGAGTTTGCGGTGCAGCGTCGGCGGGACGGTGCATCACTCAAGGATGCGGCCATCGAGGGCGGCAAACTGCGCTTCCGACCGATCCAAATGACATCCTTCGCCTTTGTGGCTGGTCTCATTCCTCTGGTCTTCGCCCATGGCGCCGGCTCGGTTGCAAACCGAACCATCGGCACGACGGGTGTTGGCGGAATGCTTTTGGGCACAGTGATCGGCGTGGTCGTGATTCCCGGTCTCTATTACCTGTTCGCCAAAATGGCAGATGGCCGCAAACTGCTGCGCGACGAAACCAGCAAGCCTCTCAGCGAGGAGCAAGCCCGCGCCACCGTTCCGCCTGCTGCGAACAATCCGCTCGACATTGCCGAGCCTTCGGCGGATCGTGGACCATCCGAGGACGAGCAGTGAGCAGAAAGACTTTGCGAGCCGGACTGTCCTCCTTGGCACAACCGGCACCGACAACAAAAAATAAAACAGTCCATTCAGAGGGCTGGCCTTAGCGCGAGGATTCACCGCACGCGATCCGCTAAATCAACCGCCTCTGACAAAGATTTTTCTTCCAGAAGTTATCGACAAGGCGTTTTCAGTCTTTTTCAAAACCATGCTGTGTTTGGGCTTTTCTAAAAAGGCGTTGGTAGCTTCCGGCTTCAGTGCAAAAGGAAGACATCCTAAAGCAGTGGAACTATCGAACACAGATCAGACGGCGGCGCATATCCAAGCCGCCTCGAAAATCGCGCAGCACGAAGTAAAACGCTGTCAAAAATGGCTCTTTAGGAATGCCCTCGTCCGTTGATTTCGGTGGCGTCCATTGTACAAGAACCTGAGGATAG
This sequence comes from Myxococcales bacterium, assembly GCA_016699535.1. Taxonomy (NCBI): domain Bacteria; kingdom Pseudomonadati; phylum Myxococcota; class Myxococcia; order Myxococcales; species Myxococcales bacterium. The sequence continues at coordinate 672,887 of CP064980.1, read as the reverse complement.
TCCACTGCGGCAACGGAGAATAACTTATCAAGCGATCCATAAGTGGTGAAACTAGAGAGATAAAAATTCTCAACATCCGTGACTAACGCACTTGTCTCAGAGCCTACGACATAAGTATCAGCGCTGCTTGGAGCAAAATACAGAATAAAGGGAAGCCCAGGATCATCACGAGAGATAACAGGTAAACGCGAGTCTTCGATTTGAAAAGTTGAAAGAACTTTGATGTTGCCATCTGAATCAAGGATCCCACCAGTGAGCGAAGCAGCGTCGTTGGCTGGCGGTGGGCTGCAAGGTCCTTGATCTGCAAGTTCGGGTGGCGGTTCATCCCAAGCCGAAAGAAAAATAGAGACCGGTACAGTATCAAAGCTTGGATGGGTGTTGGGTTGATCCAGCAAATCGATCTGCAAATCAAAACTAACGAGAGTGCGCTCAGTTTTTTGACCATTGCATTCCGTTCCCTCGTTTAGCAACGCAAACACATCAGGGTTGTTTTGTGCAGTTTGTAGATCAAAGCCTTCCTTCAGTGAAAGGTCTCCTCGTGCGCAAATCACACCTGCAACAAGTACCTTGGGAAGTGCGGCAGCTAGCTCCGCGGGTAGGACCTCCGGTACGGCCAACTCAAAAAACGGTGCGCTGCCCGTATCTTGCGATAAAGCAAAAGGGAGATCTGCGCACAATCCACTTCCAGAAAGCGTTGGTGCGGCAACGCAAGCAAGCATGAACCATTGATACGACGTGTCAGCTTGTGTGTCTGCGACAAGCCAATCGAGACGCACCGATTCACCGGGGCGTGGCCAATTTTGATTGGGCCGTCCTTCAATCGAAACGTAGGTTCCTAAAATGCGTGGTTTATTGATCAGCCAAGGCGGATCAAAATTGTCTTGGCATCCAAACAAAAACAAAAGCAGGAGTATCGTGAAGCAAGTGCGTTTCATTAAAACTCACCTCGCATGCCAAGGCTGGGGATAATAGGCAGACCAGACACCACGCCGGTTTGACTGTAATCAAAACTATAAAGAATGCCTTCGGGGTTCATGCGATTGTAGACGTTTTGCACATCCAAATAGGCAGCAAGTTTCCAGTAACGAAAGAGCCATTGCTTTTCGATACGCACATCCAGACGATGAAACATGGGATTGCGTTTTGTATTGGTTCGCCCATAGATGGGCTGATACACATCGACATTGGCGTTGTAAATGGCAGCGGTAATCGGGGTGTAAGGATTGCCTGTTACGAGACGAAAGGTTGCGCCCGCCTCCCAGCCTTCGCCAAGCTTGTAGCTGCCTGAAACGGTAAGAATATGTGTTTGATCGAAATCAAACAAACGCCACTGCTCGCCCCGATCGCGCCGCTCGCTGCGTGACAAAGTGTACGAAAGAAAACCGAAAAAATTTCCGCCAGGGTTAACTTTGCCTGAAAGCTCTAACCCATAAATGCGGCCTGTTCCATCATTGGTAAAATAGGGCGGCAAACTTCCCACCGTACCGACGACGCGATCCCAAAGGTATTTGTAAAAAAGCTCAGCGCCCACTTCGTACTGTTTGCCAAGCTTTTGTTCCACGCCTGTGCTTAGGTGCATCGAACGAATGCCAAGTAATCCGGGGTTTCCCAGTTGACTTGCTCCTTCTTGCGGTTGGGGGGGCTGGCTGTAGAGACCAACTCCTGCTTTGATCACCGTATCGTCCGTAAGGTTGTAACGAACCACACTGCGTGGATCGAAAACCCAGCGATCAAGCCAGCCAAAATAATCCAGACGCAACGAGAGCAGCACTTGCAGTGCATCTAGCGGCAACAAATCGAGGGTCAAATAGGCGGCGGGCTCATAGATAAAGAGGTTGCCCTTGCTTGTGATGAGATCTTGAGTGCTGACTGGATCTCCTCCGCCCACAGTGTTGCCCGGGTCGCCTTCCTGTTGTGTCGGTTGCGCGCCAGTATAGGCAAACTCGGAGGGCTGCAGGCGAATATCAAGGCCGCTGATAATGCGTAGTCGTTTGGTTACGGTCGTCTGCCATTCACTACGACCTAAAATCTCTACGCTATCAAGATTAAAAGAAATATCGTTGCCAACATTGAAAGCTAAGTTGACCAAACCTGCGGAAAGATCGATGCGATGTTGTGTGCGTCGTGAATACTGATGAATCCAGCTTCCTTGCAGTTTGTGAAAGGAGGTTTGGATGCCAAAGTTACCCTGAATCAGCGGATCGCCTTCAGAAGGGTCTTGAAAAAGCAAGCGCAGGGTATCGTTGCTTCCGTAAACGAGCAGGCGCAGTTGATCGCGCCTACTTACTTTGTAGTTGAACAATCCTTGGTAGTCCCAGTACACAGGAGCCGCAACGATACTTACGTCACCTTCCGGCACCACAGCGTCCAAGACCAAATCAATATAGCTGCGGCGCGCGGCGGCGGCAAAACTTCCCTTTTTACCAACGGGACCTTCCAGCATCACCGAAGCATCGATGATATTAAGATCGGCCATGCCATGAAGAGCATCATCTTTTGGATCGCGAAGTGTCACATCCAAAATACCACCGGTGCGTCGACCAAAACGAGCGCTGAAGTTGCCCGGATAAAAATCAATCTGTTTGAGCAATCGGGGTTGAATCACGCTGGTCAGACCACCAAAGTGGTACAAAAGCGGAATCGGCAAGCTTTCAAGTTGGGTTTGACTGTCTCCGGGAGCTGCGCCACGCACAATCAACTGGCCCAAACTAAAAGGTGGCCTACCCACGCCGGGTAAAAGCTCAACCGCACGCAGTGCATCACCGCGTGTGCCAGGAACTTTGAGCAACACTTCCGATTCAATGGTGCGCTTGGTCACTTCGCGCGGTTGATCGACTTGCGCGGTGGCCGTAAAGCTATCGACCTCGTCCTCATCGTCTGCTGTAGTTGCTGCCGCGGGCTTGCTTTCGACAATGAGCTTTTTTTCTTTAACAACTTTTTCTTTGATCTCGAAAATATACTGATACTTGATGCGAACCGGCACAGCTTTGCCGTTCACCCTTGCCGGCTCAAACACAAAACCCATGGCGGCGTAGACCGCGGCATCGTCAAACTCAGGCCCGGCTGATTCGAGCACCTCGACTTTGTTAATGGTGCCGAGCTCTGAGATCTCCAGCGACAGCAGCACCGTTTTTGGGCTGTCCGCGATATCGAAGCCCTCGGGATACTTGGCCTCTTCAAAGTGCTTGAGTTTGGGTGGCACGACCCGCGGGCTGCTCTGCTCTGAGTTTTGCTCGTCTTTTTCTTCTTGGGCTTCGGCAGCCGCCAGTGAAAACTGAAAAAAAACGCCAAAGCTGGCAAGGAACAAGCACCAAGGCTTGCAAGCTTGACCAAGGCGGGGTACCTGGCCTGTCGTGCGACTTTCAATCGGCATTGTTGGCTTACCAAACGTAGGCAAATCGACTTTATTCAACGCCTTATCCTCTAAACAGGCCGAGGCCGCAAATTATGCATTCTGCACGATTGATCCCAATATAGCGGTGGTCAACGTACCCGATCCACGTTTTGACGAGTTAGTTCGCATAGTCGAGCCACAAAAACAAGTCCCGGCTACCGTGGATTTCGTCGACATCGCAGGTCTTGTTAAAGGTGCATCCAAAGGCGAAGGCCGCGGCAATGCATTTTTAACAAACATCCGCGAAACCAACGCCATCGCCCATGTGGTGCGCTGCTTTGACGATCCCAACGTGGTGCATGTCGATGGCCGTATCGATCCGATAGCAGACATTGATACCATCCAGACAGAATTGGCATTAAAAGACCTTGAAACATGCCAAAAACGTCTGGAAAAAGCACAAAAACTTGCCAAATCTGGCAGCATCCCCGAGCGTAAAATGCTCGCTTTGTGCGAGCGCTTGGTGCCGATCCTCGATGAAGGCAAGCGCGCTTCGTCCTTGGAGCTTAGCGATGAAGAAGACATCGCCTTGCTTAACGATCTGTTCTTGTTGACCAGCAAGCCCTTGTTCTACGTTGCCAATGTTGGCGAAGCACAACTGGCTGACGCCGCAAGCGACGCACATGTTCAAAAAGTCCTTGCGCGCGCCAAAGAAGAAAACACCAAAGCGGTTGTGATCTGCGCCAACATCGAAGCCGAGATCATGCAACTGCCTGTTGAAGAACGCGCCGACTTTTTAGCTTCTGTTGGTCTCGAAGAGCCGTCTCTTCATCAAGTGATTCGCACGGGCTTTGAAATGCTCAACTTGATCACCTATTTTACAGCGGGCAAGCAAGAAGTCCGTGCTTGGACCATTTTGCGTGGCTGTAAAGCACCCGGCGCCGCCGGTGAAATCCACACCGACTTTGAACGCGGCTTCATTCGCGCTGAAGTTATCAAATGGCAAGACTGGGTCGAGCTCAAAGGCGAAGCAGCCTGCAAAGCCGCCGGCAAAATGAGCACCGAAGGCAAAGACTACACCGTAAACGACGGCGACGTCATGCACTTTCGCTTCAACGTCTAGGGGTCACTTTCCTCGCAATTTCAACCCTAGTTTTCAGGCCTAACATGGCTCAATCTTGAAACTTCTCTAAAAAGAACTGCCAAAAGTGCGACGGAATTCGCCTTTTTTATAGGGCCTAAAATTGGGGGAAAGTGACCCCAATTTTAGATTGCGCCGGCTGGAATGCAGCTTAGTTCAACAGTATATTGAGCACCTTCTGGAAAGCGATCACGCGTCATGTTCTGAACTTGGATGGTGTATCTGGCGCCATGTCCGGTGGCTGCGAACACGACCTGTTCGTGGTTTTGTGTCTCGTCAGTGGCTAGGCTGCTAAAAAGCTCAGAAGGTCTCTTGTAGTCAACAGCGTTTGAGCAGTTCATCCCCTCTACGCCATCCTTTTGGTCGATGGCGGTGAGTGATTGCGACTGGTTTGGACTTGACGAATTGGTCACGATCTTTCCATCTTTGACGACAAAGAGGTCGAGATCGTAGCCAGCAGGAATGTTGGAAAGCTTGACTTGAACATAGGCATCGCATTGTGTGCTGTCGTGCGTGTACTGATAGTCATGATAAGGAATTTGATAGCCCACTTGATCATCCGTGATGTTCGTGACGCCGGTGCAGGCTTGCTGTTGCGCGCCCGGTAATGCGTTTTTAGTTGAGGGAGCCCAGTTATCGGCCACAAAGGAAGCGGCCTGCGCGCTGTTTGCCTCGATCGATCCATGCTCGTAATGGCAGGTGCGCAACGCTGCAAAGCCATCTTTTGTTAAAACATCAAACTGGCCAAAGTAACTAAAATACTCCCAGCTGTTACCATTGGGCTCACTGTACGAGTTGAGGTAACACAGATCAGGCGCCAAGGCGGTTGATGATGCGCTCTCTCCAGCTGCGGAGTCCTCGCTTTGAAGGGCGCAGCCAACAGCACTTAGCGCCAAGGCAAGAGATAGGGCAGTTCGTTTTTTGCAAATCAACATTGGAAGGCTTCTCCTCATCTGTGTCAGAAAGCAGCTTCGGTAAAGCAAGAAGCATACCAATGCTCTTGGCGCTTTCATCTCGAGATAAAACCGAAAAAAGCAAAATATTATGGGTAAATCCTCCGACTCAGCGCCCAAAGCAGAGTGCAACTTGAGTTGCCAGTAGCTGTCCCCAGCTGGAGCATAAAGTCCACAGTGTAGGTGTGTTGACCCCTAAGCCTAGTATTACAAAGGATGAATTTGAGCCTCAGCGGGTGAAGCCTAGTGAGCGAAGGCGATGGAAAAAGGTTGCGCTGCGCAAAAGCAGGCTCTTTTGGGGGCGCGGCGCGCCGAAATCCGAAGCAATGACAAAACGCTTGGTCATGGCATCAGTGCGGCTGGACGATAAACGTTGGCAGAAGGCCTAGCAAAAAGCTGTTTGTTCTGGTTTTGTATAGAAAATATATGGACATAAACTGTTCACAATGAGAAAGGATACGCAATGAATAACTTAATGAACTGGGTTGGCATGGGAATGATGTCATTAATGACTGTGCTCCTGCTGGCGGCTTGTGATGACGAGGACAGCGATCAAAATGGGGCCTCAGCCGCACAACTGCGGGTCATTCATCTTTCGGCTGATGCACCCGCGGTCGACGTGTTTGTCGATATGGACGCTACACCGGTGGTCAGTAACCTTGCCTTCGGGTCTGGGACCGAATACCTGAGCCTGAACGCTGGAAGCTATGACATTGACGTGTCTGCGGCAGGTAGCACCGCGGCTGATTCAGTGCTAGCTGTGGATGGCCTCACCTTGATGGCGGGCAGCGCTTATACAGCAGTGGCTTTCAATGAACTCGCTAGCCTACAGGCATTGGCTCTGAAGGATGATATTGCGACCAGCAGCGCTGGCAACATTAGCGTGCGGGCCATCCATACCGCTGTGGGCGTGGGCGAAGTCGATATCTGGAATATCCCCGATACGGGTGATCCAGAACCTCTTTATGAAAACGTGGGGTTTGGAATCGCTGGTGACTATCTTGATTTGCCTGCTGGAGCCTACACCCTTGGTATCGACGTTGATGATGATGCAAATCCGGACCTCGTCTTCGAGTTGCCTGATCTTGCCGGGGGTAGCATCGCCAACGTATTCGCGGTCAACGATGGCACCGACGTGTACCTGCTTGCTCAGCTTCAGGACAGTACTGTAGCCCGCATTGACGCGAACTAAGCTTCTGTCTTTAAAACCACACAACACGGTGAGCAAATAACCCCGCAACGAAGATAGGTGCGGGGTTATTTTTGTGCCGGTTGCCATAAAGCCCATGCTCCGGCCGTTTTTCACGTGGAATAGTTCGTAAGTGCTTGAGTGCTAAACTGTAGTAGGCGAGACTTAGTGTGACAGTCATCCTGATTGGAAAAGTTGTCTGTCAGATGATGTTACGCGACTTTTAATAGGTTTAGCCTTCCAATTTGTTTTGCCGTCAAGGAAAGTCTGCCAGGGTGTTCTGGCGCAGCACATCTTGCCTTAATGAGTCGGTTAAAACGTCTCACGGCTTGCTGGACTGGACTGGAAAAAGTGGACACCTAAACTGTAAAGGGAAAGGTGTTCGAGCGTGGCGACTAACATCGTTGCTCAAGACGGTTGCGGGCACCACGACACCAACTTCGTTGACCTCGAATTTCAGAGCCTTTTTGACCTTTTTGCTCATAGTTTAAACCAACTCCCGCTCGCACTTACCGTTTCTGGGAGCGGCGGGCTTCTCTTCATGATACCTCTCCTACGCCCCGTCACACTACCAGAGAGAATGTTCTTCGCTACTAAGGTAACCTTCCGTAAAGCAGCGGCTATCGACAATTTGCAACCACTGAGTTAGCGCTCCAGGATGGACATAAGGAATTTCAGTAACGCGCATTTGGATTTCAAGGAAAAGCAAGAACAGCGAGTGTTTTTTATCTGGCATTTCGAGGTTGGCATCTGATCGCCATTGCAAGTACTGTCGAATAAACTTGTAGGTCGTATTCACGGCAAGGCAAAGTTCTCTGTAAAGCGCCATGGTATGCCGTTCCTCCTTGAAGATATCTATTAAATCTTGACTAAGTGCTTGAAACGTATCGAGCAGTTCTAAAAGTACCTTCTTGATTTCAGTGAGCACCTCCGCGTTTAGATCTCCGTACACCAACCTTAACATTAGCTTGTTGATGAGTATTACGAGATCTTCGAGTAGTTTGACAAACTCTTCTAGCACCTCTTCGAGCGGTGTGCCGTTAGCAAGTTGTTCTTTGAGCTCTTTAATGCGCTCTGTCATTGCTTTGAGCTTTTCTAAATCACCATCCCAGTCACCTAGCGTTTGATCGCTGTTGAGCGTTAGCGTTTTGATCGATATCAAAGTGAGCATAAATGCTTCAGCCCCGTTTACAATGTGTCTGTTTAGTGCCACATCAAACCCTGCGGCGGCCGTTTCGCCGCTTTGCGCAAGGCTGGCGTTACCGAGTTCAGCAATGCGCGATATAAGCCACTCCGACAGAGCCCCCTTGTCAGCCCGTGTCTCAGATTGCGGCCAGGTGACGCCCAGATCAACGCGAGAAAACAATGCGGTGATTCGTAGTGCTACGGTAAAAAACTGCTGCACCTCTGCTACGCTAGGCAAGATAAGCGTGGTTCCATTGGGATGCATGTGACCCTGCCACACCACGCTACGGTTATCGCTCAGTCGCTTAGCGATCTCTGGAAGAGCAACGTAGCGAAAGTTGGTCATGAAATCGTCACTGTTCATGATGAGACCTTGTGCCTGCATGTCATCTAAGCTGGCCTGAATCCAGCTGGCTTGCAGCTGTCCTGCAAGAAACAGGTTTAGGTTATTCTGCGTTACAGAAACGATTTGCTCTCGAAGCAATGCTTGCTGCTCCACGTATGCCTTGGCCGTTTCATAGGTTTGATATGCAGCTACGGCTAAGCCTGCTCCCACCGCAACCGGCAATGCGGGAATGGAAAAGCCTTGCAGTGCTCCCCACACGGCCGTCATCGATGCATCCCCGGAAGCCTCGATGCCAACATCGTCTTGCGAAGCGCAGCTACTCAAATTTTGGCTTAGTGAAAGTATCAAAACAAACGCAAGGGTTCGCGTAAACATACGGGTTGATTTTGAAACGAAGAACGTCATGATACTCGTAGGTCCTTTACCGAGATGTATGTAAAATTTCTTTCTATGTTGGATCGGAATGCAAGACGTGTGCCTGAGCAATGTTGTTTCAATTGCTGGGTGGATGAAACTGCAAAAGAGAATTTGCTCAATGTTTTTGGGCGCGATGCGTGAGTATCAGGGTATGTATATGAAGGTACCCATGCTGAGCAGAGGGCGTTTTGCCCCAAGGCTGATGACTTAAGATACTCGCAACGTTGCGCTGCAACTACTGGCAGCAGCGCGTTGCCATCCATAAGTCGACATCGCCCTGACAGCCGGAGCAGTTGCTTGCGAAATAGAGTCTTCGTCCAGGCACGACATCACTTCGGTCCTTGCCCTGCGCACTGGCCGCTGCCAAACACGGCATGAATAAATCGTGGTCGGGCTCGATGAAATCATCCTCACCGAGATGGCCGAGCACTTTACGGCTGGCTTCGTTGGCAATCCCTACAAACTTGGTTTTACTGGGCGCATGCAGCGAGAAAAATCCCCGTCAACAACAACATACACCTCATCGAGGTTCAGCACCTGCAGATGAAGATCAAGGTGCAACGCAAAGTCGAACCTTTGCACGAAGGTGAGTGAGCACGTTGCCCACCGCCGAATCGACACCTCACCACGCTATGGAAAACGGAGATTGCCATACGGCTTTGGGAAAAGGTCGAGACCCCAAAGTTAGTGGTTGAGCAAGCCTTTTTCCAACTGCTCTTCAAGAACGTTGGCAAAGGGGATGGTGGCATGACCGATTCCGCTTGGCCATTCTGTGGTTACGGTGAAACCGAGACTGGTGTACTTCTCGCTTCCCTTCTGGGCGTCAGAAAGGTATTGATCGTTTTGACCAGCATAGAAATGAAACTTAAAGCTATTTTTGAAATCCGTGCTGAACTCGGGGTTTCCTGACGGAGGCGAGCCAGAGCCCAACACGAGCGCAGCGCCTCCGCAAAAGTGCTCTCCATCGCCGGGCACATAGTCGATGGTTGTGAACTCGGCACCACCGGAATAACCAATGATAAGTACCTTGTCTGTGTTGATGGGGTACTGTTCCAAAACGCGCTGGTCAATCAATTCACTAAGAAACTCAACGTTGTCACTTCCGTTTAACCACCATGTGTTGGTCGAGAAATCGGGTGTTCGAACGATTAGGCTCAACATATTGTATTCATTAAGAATCGGAACCATCCCGCTAGCACCCGACTGGGGACTGGTATAGAAACCACCACCGTCTCCGTGCAAAATGACCGCCAAACCCATAGGCTCGTTCCAGTCCAGAGCCGCGGCGTAAAGGTGATAGTTGCTTGTTTGCCCGGTACTTGCGGTAAAGGATTGCTCAAAAATGTCCTCCTTCAATCCGCCCGAACCGTTGCTTTGACAGTTTAGGAGACTGTCGCTTGCGCCATCGTCAATGTTGCCATCATCGACGCTTCCTTCGTTATTGGAGTCGTTACCTACATTATCGGTGGCTTGCGGTAGGTTGCTGCTTTGCGAGCCTCCTTCGGAGGGCTCGAGCACCACGCCCTCACACCCACCAAAAAGAACACCAAGCGCAACAAAAAAAACACGCTTATCGATAGACATCACCAGGCAACACCTTTCCGGTATTTGCAAACTCTGCAAAACCCATGCCACGTGGAGCAAAAATGGCATCCTCCAATAATGGCAATATGGAGCATATCTTATCAATTCAGCGCACAATGCGAACATGCTCTGTTCCCAATAAGGAACAGCCCTCGCTCTTGTAGCGTATATGCAATCGATAATGGGAGGTTGTCATTTGCACATGAGCCGTCCGCTTGTGGCTTCTTCCATTACCCACAAACACGGTTGCTCGCACACCTTTCGGCACTCTCATCAATAGTTCTTCCAAAGTTGAGTGCTTTGCGCCCATTCGTGAATGAGGTCCTTGACGCCCTGAGCCATTGCAAGTCTTAGATCGTAGTCTGTCCACTATACGCCCCGAGGAAGGCTGGCTATCAGTTCATCGAGGCCAGCTCTGTAGGCTTCTCGCGCGGCGATGATGGCGTTTTCGGAAGCCTGGTGGTTGATGCGGCGTTCCCATTCAAAAAATGGCAGATAGTAATATTGGCTATTTTTCATAGCGCTCGGCAAACTTGGTTCGACCTTGGAAAGGAAAAAAATATGATCGTAATGTACCGCTGAATCCGCTGCGCCGTAGTTGAAATCGTTTCTCCACGAAAGCTCGCTCAGCAAATAAGGTCTTGCATTTGAACCAAGGCGTGCCGGTGCATCGACGTTCTCCATACTCGTGGCAATGCCTGCGTTGAGCTCAAGTTTATCGATTAGCGGCACGTGAGCGCCACGAGTTTCCAGCCCCACCAAGCCGTCGAGGGTAGTTTGAGAGCTCGCATAAATTCGATCGCGAAAACCCATCCAAAGAAATTTTGCAAAGTCATCAAGATCGCGTGCGGGCCCGTTTCCGCTGGCAATGTTCACAAGTGCTTGATAAACGAATTCGATTTTTTTGATGTCGGGCAATGCAAGAGGGGAGGCCGTGAACATCCACTCCGAATCAACTACAAGGCCTTTTAGAGCGAGTTTTTCATTTCCGAGGAGCCATAGTTTCATGATCGCATCAAGTTGCTGCGAATCGGTCTGCGTGATGTCAAAAACCAGATGAAATTGATAACTATCGCCCAAGACTCTCATAAAGTCGGTGCGCTGAACTATCTCGGCCAAAGTGCGGGCGGCCTCACCAGTAGATTGACCAACTTCGAAAATATCGGAATCCCATCCTAGCTTGGGATCCATGTAGGCCGCCGCAGCGCTAAGCATAAGGATTCCGAAACAAAGATATTGAGACGCAGCTGGCCGCAGAACGGGGTCATCGCCACCATGGTGTGTACTGAAAGCATAGCGACCGCAGTGTAGGTGGGACTTGGGTGAGATGGCGCTGGGTTTGGCAGTGCTTTGGGCGCACGGAGGCAGTAAATTTCCACCCTCGAGCCCCTCCAACGTGCAGCGGTGCATTGCGGCGGAGTCAGTCAACCGGCAAAGGGCAAGGGAAGTTGTGGGGCACGGATGCTCGCTGGTGGGGCACGGGGTAAGCCCGCGGCATTCTGAGCATCGAGGAACTCGATGATTTTCATGTGACCGCCACAAGATGGGCAAACGGACACATCGACGTTGAAAACTCGAGCAAGGAGTTTGCTCCAAGGGGTGCGCTTTGGCCTTGGCTCTTGAGGGTCATCGTTCCACAACGCAAGTTGCGCCCTGTTGCTTTCATCCTGCGGCCCTGGCACGACTTTACTACGCTGTGTGGCATGGGCTGCCAGGACACCGTGATATCTCAGAAGATGAAAATGTGGAGGCAGCACCAAGGCACAGAGTTTGGCTATCAGGTCGAGCGGCTCAAACACCACCGCCTCGGCGGCATCGGCCCAGTGGCGCTTGAGTTTGTAGAACACAAATTCAAGAGCCGAGTCAGAAAAATCCGACGAAAACCCTGATCCACAAAGCAAACCAGCTGTTGTACTCGAACTCGAGCGCGACAACTCAGGCCACTTGCAACTCAGCATCCAAAACCACGACACGACCGTGGTCAAGCTTGCGGCCAGGGCTGAATTGCAATCCAAGAAGGAAAGCGCATGGAAAACGCTATTTGATATCCCATTGCGCATCGACTGCAACGACTCCATCGATGCGTCCACCTGTTTTGAACTTGCCCCCGGCGCTGAACTCCGCCCGCCCACTTACAGCAATCAGCACTGCGCTTGCAAACGCTGCAACCCACTCAGAACAACATACCACCGAGTCATCCTACAAAGCTGTGGAAAGAGCTACACCTTCACTTCGCAATAGGCTCCGGTGAAAATCCACGGCGTGTAATGTATGACAGATGGCACAACTTACTTGGCTTCATTCGCAAAACACGATCGGGTCATCCGTCCGTGGTGGACAAGCGCCACTGTTTTGATCAAGGCAACCGGTATGGACTACGCAGGCATCACACTGCCCTGAATGGGTTTCTTGCGTGTCACCCAAGTTGATCCAGCTTGCATCGTAACCGTCCAAAGAGCCTTTGACACAACGTAATCGCCCTTGCCAAAAATCAGGGTCAGTTCTGTCCAAACCTGTAGAAGCCGGAAGTACATCACCACAATAAGGAAGATTTTCGCTTCCCAATCGAGCACTCCGCTGCCCCGGAGTACAATCCCCACTTTCTAGACAAAATAGACTGACTTCCAACCATTCCCACACATTATCAATACGCGCAAAATGATTCCTGGAAGTTGGCGACTGTGGGTTGCCTTCCTCGAGATAGTCATCGCTTCCCGCACTGTACACACCATAGAGCACGACTTGCCCAGCAAACGTCGTATACATTGGCCCGCCTGAGTCACCTGTTTCACCGGGAGCACCACCGGAACTAGAATAGTACCAGTTCCGAATGACATTAACCTCTACGTCAGCCGTCCACAAATCTTCTGTGTATCCGTTGCGTCCCAAATCTTCACGCCAGCCTGTTGTACTATCCGTGCTAAGCTGACTGTTGCAAGCTAAAGCTGCTCTGGCGAACTGTGGAGCCTGTGCATTCGGAAGTTGCACGCTATCGGGGAGTCGAATGAATCCAACATCCGATACATTGGGTAGTGTGATATCGTTTTGTTTGGAATCCGGATAGCTCGGATGCCGATGGAAGGTCAACTGAGACATTGGCACATATATTTGCTCCGCATGGTCTCGAATATTTGGGATCTTCGGCAGAACGATGATTGCTTCAGCGTTATGATCAAAATCAAAGTTGGGTTTCTCCACTAAGGAATGCGCCGCAAGAAGAATAAGGTGTGGTGCCACGGCAGTACCCATTGAGACTTTCGGTTTAGCCTCCCCGTTTTCGATCACGGGCAAAATCACGGTTACACTACTGGACAGTCCGCCTTTGATACCCCCACGAATCGCTCCTCCTTGGCCTTCAAGAGAGGGCTCAGAGCCAAAGCATCCCACTCCGGAAAAAACAAGAAATAACAAGCATAGGAAGCTAACGACCCGGATTTTACCTGATTGCGTCATACCTTGGATCAGCTGCATTTTTCATGCCAACCCTCAGCTGTTTTTCAAAGAATGAATTGATTGGGAAAAATCATAGCAACCTGGAGACCACTATACCCAGCGCTACAATTGCCGCTGTTAACGGCACATGATGTGTCCCAAACGCCTGCGTCAGAATTGAGTTTCCCTCATGCTTAAAATCTGCAAAGCGAGATCGGTGAAAGTTGGATCCGCCCTTGTTTCATTCCTGTATCTCATTATCTCAGCAAGCGCTTGGGCCCAAGCCAAGCAAGCAGATCCCAACGATCCGGCAGAGAATGCCGATAAGCGCTACGACTTCGTCGGTATTCCAAGGCCGCGGCACCGTCGTGAAAAGCGTAAGGATTCCGAAACAAAGATATTGAGACGCAGCTGGCCGCAGAACGGGGTCATCGCCACCATGGTGTGTACTGAAAGCATAGCGACCGCAGTGTAGGTGGGACTTGGGTGAGATGGCGCCGGGTTTGGCAGTGCTTTGGGCGCACGGAGGCAGTAAATTTCCACCCTCGAGCCCCTCCAACGTGCAGCGGTGCATCGGAAATCCGGGGACACGTGACTTATTCCGGACAACTCATTGAGCTATTGGCCGATAGCCATGCATGGCAAGAATGGCGCGCGTAGTGATTCCTGGATGGCCTCATCATGTCACTCAGCGAGGCAATCGCAGACAACAGACTTTTTTCGATGATAGTGACTATCGATATTATATCGCTTTGATGACCGAATGGGGCCCGAAACTCGGCGTGGAGTTCTGGGCTTATACGCTGATGCCCAATCACGTCCATCACGTGGCCATACCCCACGAGGAAGGGGCCTTGGCAGCTTGCATTGGCGAAATCCATCCGCGTTACTCCAGGCACATCAATTTTCGCGAAGGATGGCGTGGTTATCTTTGGCAAGGACGCTTTTTCTCCACACCCATGGACGAGTCTTACCTTCTCGCAGCTACCCGTTATATCGAACTTAATCCGGTCCGCGCCCGACTTGTCACTCGTCCAGAGGACTGGCTTTATTCTAGCGCGCTTGCACATCTTGGACTACGCGAGGACAGGGCAATCACCATGCAGCCATTGTGCTCGATGGTCAACGATTGGAACGAGCTTCTACGCTCCGACAAACACGATCTACAACGGAATGAAAATATTCGTCGTGCGACACGCACGGGCCGACCTTTAGCACCTGTGGCTCGTATCGAGCAGTGGGAGAGGCAGCTGGGTCGCCGCCTGCAACCACAAAAGCCAGGACGCAAGCCTAAGCGTAGCCCTAAGAAATAAGTCACGTGTCCCCGGATTTTTGCGGATTTACGGATTTAAAAGTTGGCAACAAGGGTTTTTAACTGTCTAAGGCGTATGTTCATAACACTCTCCATGATTTTGCTATGCACATTTATGCATATTCGATGAAGCAAGAACTGCGGTCGCAACGACGTTTAATTTTTCTAATCCAGTCGCATCATACACGAACAAAGCATTTCGTTGTGATATTACTATTCATTAGCCGTCGACCGAGGCGGAATGACATCACTTGCAAAATTTCCACGCTCTTTAACTCGTAATATCTTTACTCGAGCCAACGAAAAACATTATAAACGGAATCTTCGCGGTTCCCTGCACTATGTAAACTCATCGAACCCTATAAAGGCCTAAGCTTTGCGTTGATTAGCCTCACGAAAATCGACACACCATGGCTTACAAAACCCGCGAGTAAACCCTTAGGGTGGTAGCCAGTCTGGACCCAGCAGGTCAATGTAGGATTGGATGGTGGCAATTAACTCAGCTTTTCCAGGGAAGTGTACGCTGACGATTCCACTTTTCCCAGAATCGGTACTTAGATTTAATTGACCGCGTACTTCTGTAATATTGCCAATGGCCGGCTCGAGCGGCATCTCGGGTGTAAAGTATGGCGCTTCCATAAACTTCGCTTCATATGTCTCAAGGCTCGTCACAATGTCTTTCAAGGTTGGCTCAGCACGCAGCTCGTAGCCGCCGTAGGCATCCATCCCTGAAGGGACGAGATTCGCCGAAGCACTCACATTGATAGCATCATCACCCACGTTGCAGATCGACAATTTCCCGCGTCTACGCACGGTCACCGGAGCATTGTCTAGCAGCATGCGCAACTCGGACTCGCTTACTTGTGCCGAGTCATCGTTTGGTAGAAAGAAGATTTCGGGAAACCTGAACGACACTTCGTAGGGAGAGAAATAGACGAAATCATCGTTTGCAGTAGAGCAGACAATTAGAAACTCAAACCCCTGTGCCCAATGTTCCGGGACTAGCGTGAAAAAACTGTCGAGATAGGCAGCCGCGATGGCCATGCGATCTTTGCAGGGCGAGTTGTCGTTTGGATCGCTATACGTTTGCAAATAGTCTTGGTAGGCTTGCGGTCGGTTTTGGAGCCAGCCTACAATCTGTCCTTCGCCTTTGTGAAACACACCCCAGTCGCGTTCGGCGTTCAAAGACGTCAGTGGATCCATGCTGTCGCCTTCGATTGTTTGCTGAACAGCGCCGGAAAAAATAGTACTCATCACTGCCGTCGCCAACGCAATCAGTCCTGCGCGGCACAGCTTGCTGCCGCACCAACCGGAGGGAAATTCAGGTTGATTGTTGATCCACTCTTCAGCTTCCGAGGTGGCCCGATCGATTTGACCATTAATGAAATAGGCGATTTGCTGGCCTGCGTTCTGAACCGTAAACTGTATGGCCCGAGCTTGGATTTGAATCATCGTCCAAGGATCCATGCCAAAAAGCATCGCTAGCAATTGAAGATTGCCATAAAGAACACCGTATTGTGGGATGGCAGCGGCAACAGCATAGTTAATTTCTTCAAAGCCGATACCGTTGTCTTGATAATAGCTCACTACAAAGACTGCAAAGACAGCCAATACCACCAAAAGAGCCAAGGGTCCTAGCGAGAGAGTTTCAGGCGGCACGGCAGGAAGAGCTATGTTTGCAAACAAAGGAGAGACTGTGTCAATGCAGCTTTGTTGAGTGTCTGAGCCGAGGTCGAGTGCCGCTTGTGAACACAGCTCGCGCGGGCTTGGTAGACTTGCAAACACACTACTTGCTTGGTCGGCATCAATATCGTTCGCTGCCGTTGCAGAACAAGCACTTAGCATGCTGCTAAGAAGGACGGGTATGAGAAGTAAAGACAGGCATTGCATTGCAATGTTGGTGAACCACCTTTCCTCACAAGCTCGATAAGCTAAGCGCATGATTTAGCTGTTGAGCAAAGTTTATGCCATGACGTAATTACTAGTGCATTCTCAACAAAGACAGTCGAACTATGACATTGCTTGAAGCCTTTTGCCCGGTAGTCCCCAGTTAGGCCGCCGCTACAGCTGATATAGTATTTTTAGAGTAGGCACACGAAATGGGTGGGCGTGTCCAACTGGTAAAAATCGCAGTTCAAGTGGTTTAGAGATTTTAGTCCCTGTTCTGCTTTGTTGAGGTAAAGTCCCAAGGCATCGGAACCGCGAGCTTTGGGTGACTTAACTGTGGTTGTACTGCGAAGTTCAAAGGCTCCTGTGATGCGATCTTCTGGTTCGTAGTAAAGATGCTGTGTTGAAAGGACTGTTGTGATCGTCATGGTGTCTGCATCAGAAGCGGTCATTGAAATCGTCAGTTGGGCTGCCTCGAGTTGATCGTTCGACCCGGGCAATGCGTGAAAGTCTGTTGTACGTGGCTTGTCCGGATCATCACAAAAGACAGAAACAGTGGGCGGAAATAGTTGTCTTGCTTGCTCGCAAGCAAAATAGAGTTTGTATTCAATGCTTGAAGGGTAGTCGGATGTTTTAACTGTTGTAGCTGAAGCAAGATCGGTTGAACGGATCTCCGGCTCAGGTTGCTTTGCTCCCTCAATATCGGACCATCGTTGATAGAACAGCGATAAATAGAGTGTTTTTTCGTGTTGTTTAGTTAGTGCACCTTGTTGCAATGAACGGCATTGATTGGAAAAGAAAGGGCAAGTGGTGCTGCCGGTTAGAATTAGTAAACGTGGGACAAATTCTTCTGCGACTATGTCGATAGCTTGGGCGTTGACGTTTGACTCGAGCGTATCTTCGCTTGCAACGCTACAACCGGCTATGCATGCAATCATGACGCAGCTAAGATTAGATAGGTTCATTTTTACTGCTCCGAGGCAAAAGCTTTTCACGGCGGTTGTTGAGTCTTTAGCATCTACTTTTTCCGGTGCAAGACGATTGTTTTTTCCTGCAAAGGTGCCAAGGTTATTTAAGATCTGCGAAAATCAGCGAATTCGTTGTTTTTCACATCCACCCGGCACTTTTTTCGCGGTTACGCGAGTAGCCAAGCCTTGCGCACAAACGCGGGCCAATACTTTGGCTTCAAGTCATCGATAGACATCCTTACGGTGGGCAACCTTGATGACTTCAACGATCACTACCGCGTCATCGATAGTGTAAACGACGCGATATGCTTCGCGCCCTGAAAGCTTCTCACTATCATGAGGCTTTGGATTGGTAGCGAGTTTCAAGATATTTGAAACAATAGCTTTCCGGTATGATTTGGGAATGCCTTTAAATTCTTTTTCAGCGGAGCACTTGATGCGTAGGTTATATCTCACCATCGCGTCGTAGCTCTTTCAGGAAGTTTTCAAACGGTCTAGAAGATTCGTGGGAGCGTTCCTCGACAGCGCTTAGGTCTTCAAGATCTTCTGAAAGAGCCAACTTAACCGCCCGGTTAACCAAGCTCGAAATGCTTTGATGGTCTAGGGGTCACTTTCCACCAATTTTAGGCCTCATAAAAAAGGCGAATTCCGTCGCTCTCTTGGGAGTTCTTTTTAGAGAAATTTCAAGATTGAGCCATATTAGTCCTAAAAACGAGGGATGAAATTGGAAGGAAAGTGACCCCACTTAATCGACGAAGAAAAGCGGCCAGGGTGTGACCTAGCGAGAAGGTTTCGAAAAAGAAATTGTCGGGGTGGGCAAAGTTGCGTTTGTGCAGGTGTGCGCAGGTGATAATCACTGGGATTATCGGTTTAGGCGAGATGAGTTGTAAGAATGAGCAGGGCATGGCACTACGCTTTGACTTATGCCGGTTGTTGATGCCAAAAAGCTTTATAAAAGCTTTGCAAGCCAAGATATTTTAAACGATGTTTCTTTTTCGATTCATCGTGGGCAGCGCGTTGGGCTTGTTGGCAACAACGGTAGCGGTAAAAGCACGCTTGCGCGGATCCTGGCGGGCCTTGAGCCGCCCGATGAAGGCAAGTTAGTTTTTCGGCAAGAGGCCAAAGTAGCGTATCTGTCGCAGGACAGTCCGCTCGATCCTGATAACACTGTGCGTGATTGTCTGCGCGCTGGGATGGGTGAGTGGGCTGAGGCGATTAGCAAGCATGAAACATTGAGTAAACAGATCGAACAGGGCCAGGGATCCATCGACGAGTTGCTTGCTATGCAAAATGAAGCCGCCGCTCGAGTCGAGCATTGCGGCGGATGGGGTCGCTCTCATTTAATCGAAACAATGCAAAGTCATCTAGGGATTATGCAGCCTGACTCGC